>CAMPJJ010000039.1 GCA_946886855.1 uncultured Roseateles sp.
CTGCAACCCGCCGTCTTCTAGGAATTACTGTCTCGGAAATGCCGAGCAGGTCACTATGAACATACGAACCTGTGCACTGGCACTAGCTCTAGGGCTTGCCGCGACACTGGCGGCGGCCAACTGCAAAGATATCGCTAAGGGTTGTCATGACAACCTTTTGCGCGATTTGGCGGCCTGCGACCGGAACTATTCCGGTGAGCAGCACAGCGCGTGTACTAAGAGAGCTAATAAGCAATGGGAATATTGCAACAAGGCTGGCGGGGGCTGTCCTTAGACTGCAACCTTGACTGCCGCCGGCTCTACCGCGCGACCAAGTAGTCGGACGACTGCAGTGGGCACATTGCTGACGCCCACGACGCGCGGGTCAGTGGCCTCTACGGGGCGTGATGCGCCTGTCGCAACGGGCGAGAACAGTCGTTCGTGCCTGCACGAGTACTCGAGCCGCGTCGAGCGACCGGTTCCGGGAGTGAAGCAGCCGCTGAGAGCCAGCGACCACCAATGACCGGTCGGCTTGGGCGCTGTCGTTGAACCACTGGCCCGCGAATGACTCAGACCAGCCTGACGCGGACTTTCACGAACGCCTCAGCGCTCGTCCGCTACGGATCCATCGGCTCATACCCCACGACGCTCATCCCGAGCGTGCCTCGATAGCCCATGTCCGTGAGTCCGGTGATCTTCGCCACAGCTGTTCGAACTGCCGCTGCCTCTTCCGTTTCAGCGGGTATCGGCGCGTGCCAGAAGGACTTGGTCCTGTAGCCGCCGCTGCCGTTCAGCAACACCAGCGAGCGCAGACCGGTCGTGACCAGGGACACCCGGCACACCAGCGAGCGACCGACACTGGCCGAATGCGACTCGACGGCGGCAAAGTCTGACAGCGCATACCCGCGCTGTTTCGCGGGGAGCCCGAACCAAGGCAGGCGTTCGATCAGCACCAGATCGCGCGCCCGATCGATGGTCGTGACGGAGATGCGCGCATCGATGAACTCCAGCGCTGCGCCCATCAGTGCCAGCGAGGGAAACAGCAGGAACCCGAGCGCCCGCCAACTGACGTCGTAGAAGGAGAACTTCCAGTACATCCAGCTCAACGCTGTCGCGAAAGCGAACATCCATAGCCACATCGTCCTCGGTGTGGGCCGGATGACGACGGTGGTGTCGCTGCCTTCGAGGGCGCGGGGCATGGTCGTGGCGGGACGCCCCGCCGCTCATCCGATGAGCCGGTACCTCAAACGTCCTTCGTCCCGAAGATCTTGTCCCCGGCGTCGCCCAGACCCGGGATGATGTAGCCGTTCTCGTTGAGGTGCGAGTCGATCGCCGCGGTCCAGCAGCGGATGTCCGGATGCGCCTTGTTCAGCGCCGCCACGCCTTCCGGCGCCGCCACCAGCACCAGCGCGCGGATGTCCTTGCAGCCGCGCTGCTTGAGCAGGTCGACCGTCGCGATCATCGAGCCCGCCGTCGCCAGCATTGGATCCACGATCAGCGCGGTGCGCTCGTCCAGCTTGCCGACGAACTTCTCGAAGTAGTTCACCGGCTGCAGCGTCTCGTGATCCCGCGCCAGCCCGACCACGCTCACCTTGGCGTTGGGCATCATGTCCAGCACGCCGTCCAGCATGCCCAGGCCCGCACGCAGGATAGGCACCACCGTGACCTTGCGACCGGCGATCTGGTCGATCTCGACCTGACCGCACCAGCCCTCGATCGTCGTCTTCTCCAGCGGGAAGTCCGCCGTCGCCTCGTAGGCCAGCAGCCGCGCGACCTCGCCGGTCAGCTCGCGGAACTTCTTGGTGGACATGTCGCCCTCCCGCATCAGGCCGATCTTGTGCTTGACGAGGGGATGCTTGACTTCGATGACTGGCATGGCGCTACCGGATGGGAATGCGGAGTTCGAAACGGCGCCTCATGGGCGCCGGAATGGTCGCGATTATCTCGCGTCGGTGTTCAAGCCTTCTCGGCCTTCTTCTGACGCTGGCGCAGCGCCTCGTACAGGCACACGCCGGCCGCGACCGAAACGTTCAGGCTCTCCACCGCGCCCTGCATCGGGATGCGCACCAGCTCGTCGCAGGTCTTAGCCGTCAGCTGGCGCATGCCGTCGCCTTCAGCGCCCAGCACCAGCGCCACCGGTCCCGTCAGGTCCAGGTCGTACAAGGTCTTCTCCGCCTGGTCCGAGGTGCCGATCACCCAGATGTCGCGCTCCTTGAGCTCGTTGAGCGACCGCGCCAGGTTGGTCACCATCAGGTAGGGCACGGTCTCCGCCGCGCCGCTGGCCACCTTGGCCACCGTGGCGTTGAGCCCCACCGCATGGTCCTTGGGCGCGACCACCGCATGGGCGCCGGCCCCGTCGGCCACGCGCAGGCAGGCGCCGAGGTTGTGCGGATCGGTGACGCCGTCCAGCACCAGTACCAGCGGCGGACCTTCGACCTGCTCCATCACCTCGTCCAGCGAATGCGACTGCGCCACCGCCTTCACCCGCGCCACCACCCCCTGGTGGCGATGCGTGCCGCACAGCGCCTTGAGGCGGTCATCGTCGCTCTCGACGAGCTTCGCGCCCGCTGCCTCGGCCTTCTCGAGGAAGCCCCGCATGCGCTGGTCCTTGCGGGTGGCGTCGAACAGGATCTCCTGCACCGAGGCCGGCGCGGTCTTCAGGCGGACGGTGACGGCGTGGAAGCCGAACAGGATCTGGGTCTTGGAGGGGGAGGAGCTCATGGGGCGCAATTGTCGCGCACCCGTGACGGCCGGCCGGTCAAGGTGGACGCATCCCTGGCGTCCCGCCCCGTCACAGGATGCCGACGTGCCGCGCGGCCATCAACGCGCCGATCATCACCGGCTGGTGGACCATGTAGTACGACAGCGACCACCGGCCCATCACCGACAGCGGGCGGGCAGCCGGCAGCAGCGGGCGTTGCATCCACTGCCGCACCGCCTCGACGCGCATCAGCGCGCAGCCCCACAGCATCGGTCCGAGCCACGGCAGGATCGGGACGTAGTCCTCGGTCAGCGGCTTGCGCGTGACCAGGCCGACCCAGTTCGTGGTGCGTGTGTCGAAGAAGGGATCCGAGATGAAGAACGGCAGCGCGAGCGCGACGGCGCCCAGCACCCACAGCGCGGCCGTCGGCAGTCTGGAGAAGCCGAAGCGCACCAGGATCAGCATCAGCGCCATGCCGTGCAGCACGCCGAAACTGATGAAGGACCGCGGGAACATCCACCACGAGCCGATCGACACCAGCAGCGCGCAGGCCATGACCTGACCCCAGCGGCGCCAGAAACGGTCCGCCGTCTGGCCTTGCGCCAGCGCCACCGCCTGGCCCATGCCGGCGCACAGCAGGAACAGGCTGACGATGCCGCTGCGCTGCCAGGTCCAGAACGGGTCGCGATAGAAGTCCTGCACCACGACCTTGAAGAAGCTCAGGTCGAAGCAGAAGTGGAAGACGGTCATCCACACCATCGCCAGCCCCCGCAGCGCATCGAGCCGGTCGAAACGCGGGGTCGTCGGGAAGTCGCGCGACGCGGCGTCGATGCCGGGGTCAGGCGTTGCGATCGGAAAGCGGGCCGGCGGATTCATCGGGAAAGCAGTCTACAGAAGCCGCCGGCCGGCTCGATGACGCCGGTCCGGCCATCGACCGCCACTACCCCCGCATTTGAGTGGGGCACCCCCTTCGACAGGCTGGTCCGCCCCCTTCGCCCTACCCGTCTGCCGCATTGAGCCGAGGGATCGGGCCATCGACGATGCCTTCCCCGACTCTCCCCGCCTTCTTCCATGCACCGCCTCTTTCGCTCGATGCCCTCCGTGCTCTGCCTGTCCGCGCTGGTCGCCGCCTGCGGCGGCGGGTCGAAGCCGCCGGATCCCGCCCCGTCGAGCACCCTCATTCCCATCCCGGATCCGGCCATCGCCTGCAAGGTCCTGCGCGTCACGCCGGGCGATGCGATCCAGCCGACCTTCGTCGATCCGCTGATGACCATCGTCTACACCGCGCCGACCGCCGGCGCCTGCGGCGATCTCGCGCTCCTGGCCCCGGGACAGGCGACGGTCGACGCGCGCGTCATCGCCAGCAGCGAGTGGCCGAATCCGCAGGGCGGCTACGTCGGCACGCGCACGATCGAGCCCGTCGCCGCGCTCGACCCCGGTGCCGTCTACCGGCTGCGCTGGAACGACAAGATCGTCGCCACCTTCGAGACAGGCAGCGAACGTCGCGGCGCGGTCGTCGCGGTCATCGACCAGGCGCTGCGTCTGCCGTCGCTGCCCCACGACGCGCATGTCGGCAAGGAGGACATCGACGGTGTCCTCGAAGCATTCGTCGAGAGCCTGGCCAAGGGCAACGACATCAAGAAGTTGCTGTTCGAGGCGGCGCTGCGGGCGGAGCTGCCGCACGTCGCCCGTCCTAACGCCCGTTACGGCGCCCACGTCAGCAAGATCACCTACCGCAGCGCCGACGCGCGCGGCATGCCGGTGACGCTGAGCGCCCTGCTGATCGCGCCCGAACAGACGCCTGGCGGCGCGCAGCTCGATTTCAACGGCCTGCCGGTCGTCATCGGCCAACGCGGCGCCACGGGCAGCGAGTCGGGGGCGCCTTCCTCCGGGGCCACGACGATGGCGATCCCCGGCCTGATCGCCGCGGGCAAGGGCCACCTGTTCCTGGCGCCGGACCTGATCGGGGTTGGCGACACCGGCACGCTGCCGCAGGCCTACCTCGTGGCCGCCGACACCGCCGGCCAGACGCAGGACCTGCTGCGCGCGGCCCGCGCCCATGTCCAGCAGCGGCATCAGGCGCGCCTGGGCACGGACCTGCGCCTGTTCGGCGGCTCCCAAGGGGCGTATTCGACGATCGCCTCGCTGCCTCACCTGGCCCGCGAGGGCACGGTGCGCACCGTCTCCGCCGCGCAGGGTCCGTATGACGTCTACCGCACCTTCCATGGCGCGCTGCTGGCCGCTGGCGGCGCCGCGCGGGACGCCTATGCGATGCACGAGAACCTGGACTTCCTGCCCAGCCACGTCCGCGACGTCATGACCAGTTTCCAGGCCTATGGGAACTACCCCTTCGATCCGCAGCGGGTCTTCGACACCGACGGGAAACTGCTGCCGTCCTTCCTGGCCGACTACAAGGACGGCCACACCCGGGACTTCGTCCGTCAACTCGGCGCAAACAACCTGGTCGCCGGGTCGCAGGTCTACGACCTGCCGCAGGCCCAGGTGCAGCTGTACCACTTCAGCACCGACGCACTGGTGCCGGCGCAGAACACCGAGGACCTGCTGGTGGCGCTGAGCGGCCAGCCGCATCGGTTCGCGGGTGTCCAGCGCGGCAACTGCCATGAGAACTCGGAGCTGGTGAAGCTCATCGTCCGGTACAGCAAGAGCAAGCTCACGACCCACACGCTGTGCGTCGCCTTCCAGATCGACGACTTCGTCGGTGGGCTCTGAACAGCCATGCGGCGACTGCCCTTGATCGCTGTCCTGGCCCTGCCCCTGGTGTTGGCCGCCTGCGCCGGCCAGCAGAGCAGGAAGGACATCCCCAGGATCTCCGACGTCTCCAACATCTCCGACTGCCAAGTCCTCAAGATCACGCCGGAGCGTCAGACCCGGAGCGCCGTCGTCAACCCGCTGATCTCCGTGGTCTACACCACGCCGGTCCCTGGCGGGTGCGACCGCCTGGTACTGAAGGACGATGCGGGCGCGGTGGTCCCGACCCGCACCGTGAGCGCCGCCGTGCAGGCCAAGCCCGGAGGCGGACTCGTCGGCTCGATCACGATCGAGCCGCTGGCGGACCTCCGGCCGTCGACCGCCTACGGGGCCTTCCTCGATGGCCGGTCCGCGTCGACCTTCGCCACCGGCATGGAACGGCGCGGTCACCTGCTGAAGGCGGACGACGTGACGGTGAACTTCCCGTCGCTGCCCTCCGCCTCCCGCATCCCCAGGGACCGCATCAACGCATTGGCGGACGCCTTCATCGCGGCGCAACTGAAGGCTCACGATATCCCGGGAGCGGTCGAGCCCGTGCTCAGGCCCCTGCTGCGCGCCGAACTGCCGCGGATCGCCCATCCCGACGCGCGGTACGACGCGCAGGTGAAACGCGTCGTCTACCGCAGCACCGACGCCGCCGGCGCGCCGGTGTCGCTCAGCGGCCTGCTGGTGTTTCCCGTCGCCGCTGCCGACGGTCCCGCCATCGACCTCGCCGGACTGCCGCTGGTGCTGGGCCAGCACCCGACCGTCGTCGACGGCGCGCCCGCCCCGTCGTCCGGTGCCGACCTCATGCTGTTGCCGGGCCTGTGGGCCGCAGGCAAGGGGCACGTCTACTTCGTGCCCGACCTGATCGGCCTCGGCGCTTCAGCCGCGCTGCCGCAGGCCTTCGTGATCGGCAAGGACACCTCGGCCCACACGGAGGACATGCTCACGGCGGTGCGCGAGTACTTCCTGCAAGTCCACCGCGCCCCGCTGGGGCAAGACCTGCGCGTGATCGGCCTGTCGCAGGGTGCCTTCTCGGCGATGGCCGCGCTGCCGGCCTTGTCGCGGCTGAGCACGGTGCGCGCGGTCTACGGCGCGGCGGGGCCGTACGACATCCATCGCACGCTCGACGGCGCGCTCCGCGCGGCGGCCGGGCGACAGCGCGACGCCTATGCCACGGATGCCAACCTGGCCCGTCTGCCGGACTACCTGCGCCCGACGCTGGACGCGCTGGTCGCCTACCAGGGCTTCAGTTACGACCGGAAGGCCGTATTCGACGACCAGGGCGCGCCCCTGCCGTCTTTCCTGGCCGACTACGTGAATGGCAAGTACGACCTGCTGGCTACGCACCTGACCGTGAACAGCTTGCCGGAAGCATCGCTGAGGTACGACGTGCCGATGGCGAAGGTGGCGCTCTACCGCTACAGCAAGGACACGCTGCTGGCCTCGCGCAATACGGACGACATGCTGGCCCTGCTCCAGGGTCAGCGGCCCCGCGTGGCCAGTGCGATGCTCGGCGATTGCCGCGAGGAGTCATTGGTCGTGCGGGAGATCCTCAAGCACGCCCGCAGCGTGTCCACGCCGCACCTCCTCTGTTTCCCGTTCGCGGTGGACGACTTCCTCGGCGAGTTGTGAGCGACCTGGCGCACGCCGCGGCGCGGCTCGCCTGCGCTATCCGATCGGCTGAGCGATGGACTCGTCGAACTCAGAACGTGGATCTCGGACGCGCTGCACTCTGGAAGTGCCTCTCCAGCAACATTCGATCAAATGGCGACACGGACGTGTGCATGACGTCCGATCTCAAAGTGCACGCGGCATCAGCGACGTGGGCCCGCGGCGTCGAGTGCACGACGCCTGCGCGGACGGACGGGCTCAGCGGGTTGTCGCGGTTGCGCACTGGGGCGATGCCGAGTCTGAACAGCCATGTAGGCGGCGCGGCTGACGTTGCCCATCTCAAGAAGATCACGCCAGCTGCGAAGAATCATCCGATCAAAAGGGGTTAGCGACTTGTGCAAGACAGTTCACCTCAAACAACTTTCCTGATTGAACGTGCTCGTCGCATTGCTCGGAGCTGAACGACAGAAACTCCTTCGCGACGCCACGGCATTCGAGCGCTTTGTCAGGGCCAATGCTGTCCCTGTCGCTCTTGGCGAAACCGTAAATGAAGAACCAATTCCCAGAACGGCGAGTTGCCACGATCGTCCGAAATCCGCCACGCTTTCCTTGACCAAATCGGGCAATGCGTTTCTTCACCAAGCCGCCACCGAGGTCTGCGTCAATCAGACCTCGCGCCATCTCGTGCACTGCATCGCAGAGATCGCGATCCACAAGACCATGCCGCGCCATCCAACGTCGAAACCAATTCATTGCATACACCGCCACATCGACCTCCGCGCATCACTGCGATGAAGGTCAGTGCCAGGTCCTGCGTGCGAACGATTCGCTCTGAAGGCGGCCTACTGATGGGGGTGACGAGGCGCGTACGTCGAACGCGCTGGGCGCCTCGACTGGTTCCAGTCCGCGCACCTACTGGAACCAGTAGTGTTTGGCTCGGCGAGTACTGATTTAGCGGATCGCGCTTTTTCTGGCAGAGACAGAGACTAGTCCCAGGTGCTCGAAAACACCTTGCATGAGACGGGCGGCCGCTCCGATAAGCGGCCAACTCATTCCTTCTCGGGCTCGATTCCGAGGGCGAGATGGGTCGTTCCGTGAGGGCGGCCGCACGTGTCTCATGCCGTGTTTTCGACATCTCGCCCACCCCGATGGCACATGGACATGAGCCATCCCGGTGGATCCCTCTGCCCTCCGAAAGGAAGATGTCATGTCTGTTGAAGTGACTCATGAGCAAATCGCGACCACGGGCCATCTGCTGTCCCGCGAGATCGCCTGGCGCGCCGTTGAAAAGGCGTGCGAGCTGCCGCCGTCGGATCCTCCGGGCGACGGTATCCGCGTCGCGCCGTTCTGGCCCGCGCGCACGCCGATCCTTGATCGCCGCCCGCTGGAGAACGAGTTCGACGTGATCCTCGAACTCATCTCAGACCACGCGTCGGTCGATGGCACGCACGAAGTGCAACGACCCGACCGAGTCGGCGCCCGCTGCTTCCTCGCGAACCGCCGCATGACGACGCGCTCCGCGCTGATCAGCCTGCGCGAGCGTCTGATCCAGATGTCGGCGCTCAACAAGGCGACGCAGGTTCCGCTTGGTGCTGCCAACTCCGAGGCCGGTCACCTCAACGCGATGACCGCGGACATGGTCCACGAGATGTCGACGCTGTTGACGGTCCTGGAAGTGGCCATCCATGAGGAGCACTTCTTCCAGATCCTCACCATGGAAGGACCCGAACACTGAGAGCGAATCCCGGCCGCCGCTCGACCGCGTTTGAGATCGCAGATTGCGATCTCAAACATCGGCGGCCGGTATCGACTGCACGGTGACCGTTAGGACTCAGAAGGTGGATCTCGGTCGCACCAGGCTCGGCACGGCCAGCAGGACGATCAACACTGCTTCGAAGAGATCGAAGGCGTAGGGACCGTCCGAGGCGTAGAGCTCCATGACATGGCGCCAGCCGAAGAAGACGAAACTGAGCGCATACAGCACCAGCAGCAGCGCCGCGCCGATGCGGCGCACCGGCTGCCGCACGAGCCGCATGATCAGCAGTCCCGCGAGCACGCCCGCCGGCACCAGCGACCAGAACGGTGGCGACGCGTACGTGAACGAGTAAGCGAAGAGCCGGAAACAGATGACGGCGATGACGGTCAGCGTCAGCAGCACCGTGAGCAGCACGCGAAGGGCCTTGAGGAGCGCCTCGAGCGACTGCGTTTCCTGATTCATGAACTCATCCTGATGCCGATTGATCGAGGACCGATTGTGACGCCACGGCCCCTGCCCTCCGCGCGCACGCACCCCACAAGCGGAACGGGCCGCGCCCCTTGCCGGAGCGCGGCCCGCGGTCAGCGGAAGTCGCCATGGAGTTCGCGGTCGAGGTCGAGGTCGGTGCGGATATCGGTCCGGACCTCGCTCCCGATCAGAACCGCTGCGACTGCATGTAGTCGTCGAAGCCCGCTTCCGCGAAGCGGAACCACAGGTTCTGGTCACGCCGGAAGTTGGCGTAATCCTCGTAGACCTTCTTCCAGTTCGGGTTCTTCGCCGACAGCTCCGCGTACAGCGCCATCGACTCCTTGAACGCGAGGTCCATCGTGTCCTTCGGGAAGCGCATCAGCTTGGTCTTGGCCGCCACCAGCTGCTTGAGCGCCTGCGGGTTCAGCACGTCGTACTTGGCCTGCATGTCCACGTGCACATACGCGGACGCCGCCTCGACGATCGCCTTGTACTCGGGCGACAGCGCTTCATAGGCCTTGGTGTTGATGAAGAAGTCGACCTGCGGACCGCCCTCCCACCAGCCGGGGTAGTAGTAGAACGGCGCGACCTTGTTGAAGCCCAGCTTCAGGTCGTCGTACGGTCCCACCCATTCCGCCGCATCGATGGTGCCCTTCTCCAGCGCCGAATACAGCTCACCGCCCGGCAGGTTCTGCGGCACACCGCCCATGCGCTCGATCACCCGGCCGGCGAAGCCGCCGATGCGGAATTTCAGGCCCTTGAAGTCGGCCGCCGACTTGATCTCCTTGCGGTACCAGCCCGCCATCTGCGCGCCGGTGTTGCCGCCGGGGAAGTTGATGATGTTGTAGTTCCGATAGAACTCGCGCATCAGCTTCAGGCCGTTGCCGTGGAAGGTCCACGCCGTCATCTGCCGCGAGTTCAGTCCGAACGGGATGGACGCGCCGATCGCGAAGGTCTCGTCCTTGCCGAAGAAGTAGTACGGCACCGTGTGCGCGATCTCGACCGTCGCGTTCTGCACGCCGTCGACCACGCCGAAGGCCGGCATCAGCTCGCCGCCCGCGTGCACGCTGATCTGGAACTTGCCGCCGCTGAGCTCGCTCACCTTCTTGGCGAAGACCTCGCCGCCGCCGTAGATCGTGTCGAGCTGCTTGGGAAAGCTAGACGCCATCCGCCACCGGAGGTTGGCCTGCGCATGCACGATGGCCGGTGCCGCGCCTGCGGCCAGCACGCCGGCCAGGCCGGCATTCTTGACGAACGAACGACGCTCCATGAAGTCTCCTTTTTCGTTGGTATGGGCGCCGCGTCACGGGCGCCTCTGAGCGAAAACAGGATTAACCACTGAAGGGCTGGCGTCAACCTGACAACCACCACCCTCGGCATCCCGCGAAGGTCCGGGAGGCCCAGGAGGCCGGCAGGTCCGAGGAGGAATGCGGAGCCTGCGACGCGATTGACGACGCGGGCCTGCCGGCCTCCTGGGCCGGCGCTCGGTGCTTGCAGGCAGGGTGCCTGATCAGGCCCCGGCGAGCTTCATGTTCTCCAGCAGGATCGAGCCCACCGTCTTGCTGCCCAGCGTGTAGGTATCGGCGCCGATGCCCACGATCTGCTTGAACATCTCCTTGACGTTGCCTGCGATCGTGATCTCGTTGACCGGGAAGGCGATGACGCCGTTCTCGACCCAGTAGCCGCTCGCGCCGCGCGAGTAGTCGCCGGTCACGTAGTTGACGCCCTGCCCCATCAGCTCGGTCACGAACAGGCCGGTGCCGAGGCGGCGCAGCATCGTGGGCAGATCGTCGCCGGGTGCCGTCGCCTTGCTGCGCATCGTCAGGTTGTGCGAACCGCCCGCATGGCCCGTGGTGCGCAGGCCCAGCTTGCGCGCCGAGTAGGTCGACAGGAAGTAGCCCTTCAACACGCCCGCGTCGACCACGGTGCGGGCCTTCGTGACCACGCCCTCGTCGTCGAAGGGCGAGCTGCCCTTGCCCTTGACGATGTGCGGATCCTCGACGACCTCGACGTGCGGCGACAGGATCTGCTGGTCCAGGCTGTCGAGCAGGAAACTCGCGCGGCGGTAGAGCGCGCCGCCGCTGGTGGCCTGCACCAGCGCGCCCAGCAGGCCGGCCGCGACCGGGGCCTCGAAGAGCACCGGCACGCTGGCCGTCCTGACCTTGCGGCCCTTGAGCCGCGCCAGCGCGCGCTCGGCGGCGTAGCGGCCGATCGATTCCGCGGAGGACAGGTCCGCCGCGTCACGCATCGAGCTGTACCAGGCGTCGCGCTCCATGCCGGCGCCGCGGCCGGCGATCGGGGCCACCGACAACGAATGCCGCGAGCTCGCATACCCGCCGCGGAAACCGCGCGAGTTGCCCGAATAGAAATGCGACTGCTGCGCCGAGACCGCTGCGCCTTCCGAATTGGTGATGCGCGCGTCCGTCTTCAGCGCCGCGTCCTCGCAGCGCAGCGCGATGTCGGCGGCATGCTCGGCGGTGATGGCCCAGGGGTGGAAGAGGTCCAGCGACGGCCGTGCCGCCTCGTCGAGCGACAGATCCTCCTCATCGGGCAGGCCGGCGAACTCGTCCTCGGCCGTGAAGCGCGCGATGTCGTAGGCCGCCCTCACCGTGTCCTTCAGCGCCTGCGGCGAGAAGTCCGAGGTGCTCGCGTTGCCTCTTCGCTGGCCGAGGTAGACCGAGATGCCCAGCGACTTGTCGCGGTTGCGTTCCACGTTCTCGAGCTGGCCGCGCCGCACCGACACGGACATGCCACTGCCCTCGGACACTTCCGCGCCGGCGTCGCTGGCGCCCTGGCGTCTGGCCTCGGCCAGGACGTCCTCGATCAACTGGCGGAAGTGGTCCTGGCTGTAGGCGAATCCTTGCTCGGCTTGACTCATGAATGCGGTCTCTTTGAAAGCAGCGCGGCCTGGGGGAATCCGAGGCCGCGGCGGGGTGGCGACTATCATACGGGCGCTGTGCCCCGCCCTTCCGGTCGGGGCTTCTCGCTTTCTCCCTCTCATGACCCCCGATCACGACGACCACGACGACCGAGCGGACTTCGACGACTTCGAAGACGACCGCCCCAGCAAAAGCCAGCTCAAGCGCGACATGGATGCGCTGCAGGCGCTGGGCGAGGAACTGCTCACGCTGCCCGAGAAGCGCGTGGCCGCGCTCGACCTGCCCGAGTCGCTGCTCGACGCGATCAAGGAAGGCCGCCGCATCGTCGCCGGCACCGCCCGCAGCGGCAAGAAGCGCCACCTGCAGCTGATCGGCAAGCTGATGCGCCAGGTCGATCCCGAACCGATCCGCGAGGCCGTCGCCGAGTTCAAGCTCGGCCGCGCGCAGGACTCGCTCGAGCTGCATCAGGCCGAGCGCTGGCGCGTGCGCCTGGTCGACGAAGACAGCGCGTTGCAGGACTTCCTGGACGCCTTCGACGAGGTCGACACGCAGCAGCTGCGCAGCCTGATCCGCGCCGCGCGCAAGGACCGCGCCCAGGCGCCCGAGCAGCGCAACGGCCGCGCCTGGCGCGAGCTGTTCCAGTTCGTGAAGGGCCATGTCCTCGCCGGCAAGGCCGCTGCCTCGGCCGACGATGAGGCGGATGCTTCCGACGAGGACGACGATGCGTGAGCAGGCGGCACCGGTGGATGACGGCGCGGCGCGGCCTCCCCCGGAAGCGGTCCGCATCGGCATCGTCTCGATCAGCGACCGCGCCTCCAGCGGCGTCTACGAGGACAAGGGCCTGCCCGCGCTGCAGGACTGGCTGCGCTCGGCGCTGATCAATCCGATCGAGTTCCAGCCGCGCCTGATCCCCGATGAGCGCGAACTCATCGCGCAGACCTTGCGCGAGCTCGTCGACGAGACCGGCTGCGACCTCGTGCTGACCACCGGCGGCACCGGACCCGCGATGCGCGACCTCACGCCCGAGGCGACCATGGACGTCGCCGACCGCGTCATGCCCGGCTTCGGCGAACAGATGCGGCAGATCTCGCTGCACTTCGTGCCCACCGCGATCCTGTCGCGCCAGGTCGCGGTGATCCGCGGCCAGGCCCTGATCATCAACCTGCCCGGTCAGCCCAAGGCGATCGCCGAGACGCTCGCCGGCCACGAGGCCGCCAGCGGCATCTTCGCCGCGGTGCCGTACTGCATCGACCTGATCGGCGGCCCCTACCTCGAGACACGCGACGCGGTCTGCGCCGCGTTCCGTCCCAAGACCGCCCAACGGCCCAAGCGCCCGGGCTGACACCCTGCGGCCTCCCCGAGGGGCCTCCACAGACGCAACTTCCGAAGCAACACCCATGAAGATCACCAAGGACACCATCGCCACCGTCGAACTGAAGGTCGCGAACAAGCTCGGCCAGATCATCGAGAAGACCGATGAGCCGATGGCGCTGCTGATCGGCGGCTACGGCAACACGCTGCCGGTCGTCGAGGCCGCGCTGGAAGGCCAGGAGAAGGGCTACGCCACGACGATCGAGCTGACGCCCGAGACCGGCTTCGGCGAGCGCGACGAGAGCCTGCTGATCACGATCCCGAAGAAGGACTTCCCGCCCGGCGTGAAGGTCGGCGGCCAGATCCAGATCCGCCAGGCCAAGGACGGCGAGGACGAGCCGGCGGCGGATGACGGCTTCCACGTCTTCACCGTCGTGAAGGTCAAGGGCGACACCGTGCACCTGGACGGCAACCACCCGCTGGCCGGCCAGCACCTGAAGATCAGCGTGAAGGTCACCGACGTCCGCGCCGCGTCGCAGGAAGAGATCGAGCACGGCCACGCGCATGGCGCGCACGGGCACCATCACTGATTCGCCCCTGCTCGACGCCCTCGTCTCTTATCTCCTCTCCCGCACTGCGGGAGAGGGTTGGGGTGGGGGTCGTTGAGGAGAGGGAGTCGCGAGAGCGCGACGCGTCAAGGGATCAGCAGTTCACTTCACGAGCCGCGACAGCTCCGCCGCGTCGAAGTGCTCGCCCTGCTGCGCGCCTTGCGGCACGCAGTCCTTGCGCTCTTCCTCGGACAGCTTGGCGATCGCCTGCCACAGCAGCGCGATCTGGTGCTCCTGGGTCGAGGCGTTGTCGATCAGGCCCTTCATCGCCAGCGCCACCGGGTCGTCGCCCTGCGTGACACCGTAGGCCGAGAAGCCCATCCGCGCCGCCGCCTCCTCGCGTCTGGCGTCGAGCTTGGCCTCGATGACGCGCGCCGGATTGCCGACCGCCGTCGCGCCCGGCGGCACCGGCTTGGTCACCACCGCGCCGGAGCCGACGCGCGCGCCCTCCCCGACCGTGAAGCCACCCAGGATGCAGGCGTTGGCGCCGACGATCACGCCGCGTTCCAGCGTCGGGTGACGCTTGGCGCCCTTCACCAGCGAGGTCCCGCCCAGGGTCACGCCCTGGTAGATCGTGACCTCGTCGCCGATCTCGGTCATCTCGCCGATCACGACGCCCATGCCGTGGTCGATGAACACGCGCCGGCCGATGGTCGCGCCGGGGTGGATCTCGATGCCGGTCAGGAAGCGGCCGATGTGGGAGGTGAAGCGTCCCAGCCAGCGGAAGCCACGGCGCCAGAACCAGTGCGCACAGCGATGCACCACCAGCGCGTGCAGACCCGGGTAACAGGTCAGCACCTCCCAGGCCGAGCGGGCGGCGGGGTCGCGTTCGAGGATGCAGGCGATGTCTTCGCGAAGACGCTGGAACATGGTGGGGGGACCCGATGGCAGCCCGCGAGGGGCTGGAGCTGAGGGTCGGCCAGTTTAGCGGCGGGTCCCGACCTTGCCGGGCGCAGGCTTACTGACGTGCCGCGTGACCCGCCACGCCGCGGCGACGCCCGGTCTACTCGTCCCCCCCGAGCGCGGGGGGCGTGCCCGCGGCGGGGTGGGCCTTCGCCATCGCCCGCGCGATGCCGCGCAGGATGTGAACCTCTTCCTTCGTCAACCCGGCGCGGTTGAAGAGCTGGTTCAAGCGCGGCATCAGCTTCTTGGGCGAGGCCGGATCGAGGTAGCCGAGGTACACGAGGCTGCCCTCCAGATGCGCCAGCAGGCCCTGCACGGCCTGGGCGTCGGCAAGCTGCGGATCCGCGGTGCGTGCCGCCACCGAGAACCCGCCCAGCGCCTGGCGCCAGTCGTAGGAGATCAGCTGGACCGCCTGCGCGAGGTTCAGCGAGCCATAGTCCGGATGCGTCGGGATCGAGAGCACCGCGTGCGCGCGGTACACGTCCTCGTTGCTCATGCCGTAGCGCTCGGATCCGAAGAGGAAGGCCACCTGATGGGGGAGCGGGTCCCCCTGGGCCAATTCCGCGAACAGCGATCTCGGCTCGCGCGTCGGCGGCCCGAAGTCCCGCGGCGTCATCGCCGTGGCGCAGACGAAGGTGCAGCCGTCCAGCGCGTCCTCGACGCGATCGACGATGCGCGCGCGGGCCAGGATGTCGGCGGCGCCGCTGGCCATCGCGACGGTCTCCTCCTGGCTCAGCACATCGGCGAAGCGGGGCCGCACCAGCACCAGGTCGCGGAAGCCCATCACCTTCATCGCCCGCGCGGTCGAGCCGACGTTGCCGGGGTGGCTGGTCTCGATCAGCACGAAACGTGTCGGATCCGACGTCGGAGGGCGGGCGGTCGAGCCGGAGTCAGCCGGGGGCATAGGGGAAACCACGAGTCTGTGTCAAAATGGTCGATTATCCGCGCCGGGCCTGCCTCGTTCCGATTCCTTCGGACCAAAGCCTTCCAGGTCCGACGCACGCTCTTTCCCTTCGCCAGTCCACTTCCCAACAGGAACCGTCCCGCATGACGCAAGCCGCTCACCATCCCATGCTCAACGTCGCCATCAAGGCGGCGCGTACCGCCGGCGCGATCATCAACCGCGCGTCGATGGACCTGGACATCCTGAAGATCAACACCAAGTCGCCCAACGACTTCGTGACCGAAGTGGACCAGGCCGCCGAGCAGGCGATCATCGAGACGCTGCTGCAGGCCTACCCCGACCACGGCATCCTGGCCGAAGAATCCGGCCGCGAACACGGCGCCAAGCATTCCGAGTACCAGTGGATCATCGACCCGCTGGACGGCACGACCAACTTCATCCACGGCCTGCCGTTCTACTGCGTGTCGATCGCGCTGGCGCATCGCAACGTCGTGCAGCAGGCCGTCGTCTACGACCCGACCCGCAACGACCTGTTCTACGCGACCAAGGGCCGCGGCGCCTACCTGAACGACAAGCGCATCCGCGTGAGCAAGCGCACCCGCATGAGCGACGCGCTGATCGGCACGGGCTTCCCGTTCCGCCGCGGCGACAACTTCAAGCGCTACCTGAAGATGTTCGAGGAGATCATGACCCAGGTTGCCGGCGTGCGCCGCCCCGGCGCCGCGGCGCTGGACCTGTGCTACGTGGCGGCCGGCCACTACGACGGTTTCTTCGAGACCGGCCTGAACCCGTGGGACGTGGCCGCGGGCTCGCTGATCATCCAGGAAGCGGGCGGTCTGGTCGGCAACTTCACCGGCGAGCCGGACTTCCTGCACCAGCGCGAGATCGTGGCCGGCACGCCGCGCATCTACGGTCCGCTGGTCCAGATCCTGGCGCCCTACACCCGCGTGATCACGCAGGACGCGCTGGACGCGGACGCTGCGGCGGCTGAAGAGCCGACCGACACGCCCATCCCCAAGAAGAAGGCTGCGGCCACCACCGAAGAGGGAAGCGAGGCGCCGAAGAAGCGCGCGCCGGTGCGCATCAAGAAGAACGACGGCGGCGCGCAAGCCTGATTCCATCGGCCTTCCGGACGATCTTCGGCGTCATTGACGCCGATCAAGCAGAGCCCTCCCCTTGGAGGGCTTTGTCGTTTTTGGCGCGAACGGTTGATCCCGACGTGCTGGGCGCGCTCCTAGGATCAGCTCATCCGATTCACCGCGCCACGTGCCATTGAACGCCATGCCCTCCAACGCGCAGACCCTCTCGCACTACCTCCCTCGCTTCCAGTGGAAGAACGATCTGGATCCCGAACACCGTCTCTATCCATGAGCCCGGAGCGACCGATCATGAACGGCCATGCCCTACACTCGTCGCCCAACCCGCCACCCCAGCGCCCTCAGCCCGAGGGCGTTGTCCATTTCCCGTCCGCACCGCTCCCGATGACCAGCGCCGTCCCTGCCGATTTCAGCCACCACACGCCGATGATGCAGCAGTAGATTGGCGAAGTGACCTAAGGCTTTGTCGCACCGAAGATTTCGACGCGCCGCTGTCCAAAACTAATCGACCTCATAGGCCCGTTTTTACTTCGTGTTCATCGCATCGATGCCGAAGTTTTAGACAGGTTCAGGCCCAGTATTTTGGCGCCTCACGGCGCGCGAAAGGATGAGTGTGAAGCACAAGGTCTCGGACATGTACGGGTGGCAGCTTGACGTCGCGACAGCCATGGCTGAAGGATGGCGCCGCGACGACGAAGATCCGACAGCGTGGTGGCCGCCGGCCGAGATCGACTACCACGACGCGTGCGCGAGCATCACCAGGGATGGGATCGAGGCTCATTTCGGATACCACCCAGCGAGCAACTGGGCGCACGGCGGACCGATCATCGAGCGCGAGCGGATAACCCTGACCCCTCTTCCGGAGCCAGCGGCTGCTGGGCACCTGTCCGGCTGGATCGCAACTCCTCAGCGCTACCACGGTCAGCATGGATCATCCGCCCTTGAGGCGGCAATGCGCGCCTACGTCGCATCGAAATTCGGCGATGAGGTGGAATTGCCGGATTAGCCCGCCGCGGTTACTACTGCGAGAATCGCGGCGCCATTGGATGCTGTATAAACGTACAGCTATGAATGGCGCACCTGCTTCCTACCGGCCTGCCACCCCATGCTGGCAATGCCACTGGTTCGGCTATCTGATGGCCGAGAACCCGCACGGCATTTGCGTGAAGCCATCGCTCAACGCGATGATCACCACGCCCCGAGAGGGCTGCGCCTTCTGGTCGCGCGAGCCGGGATTGGACGATGCCGGCGGCGCAGCGCCGGTGCCGCTGAAGCGAGAGGACCCGCAGCGCGCGGCGTTCACTCGCGAGCGTGCGCGCCTGGAGAAGATCCACGCGCTCGCAGAGCGAGCCCGGCTGCCGGCCGGCGTCTATGCTGAGGTGGGATTTCGCGACGGGACGTTGGTGCTCGGATGGATCCACCCGGATCGACAGATCGACCGGGCGCCGCTGGAGGCTGAGATCGAGCGGCTGGGCGTCAACGCGGCGATCCGCGCCGGGCGGCTGTAGCGGCTACACCCGCGCCGTGGACCAGGAGCGGACCACGCCGCGGCGGTCGTACTCGATGACCTCGATCCCGTGCTCGTCGCGCAGCTTGCGCGCGATGTCGCGGAAGTCCCGAAGGCTCAGCTCCGCGCCGTCCCGCCGCAGCGT
Organism: uncultured Roseateles sp.; assembly: GCA_946886855.1. Next base: position 18,624 of record CAMPJJ010000039.1, read on the forward strand.
GCCGCGGATGAACGCGCGGCGCCGGTCCAGGATGTTCACCGTGGCGATCGCGCCGTAGGGGACGTGGTTGTCGAAGTCGTCGGTGCTGACGATCTCTCGGAGCAGAAGCTCGGTCACCTCGGCGTGCCACATGGTCAGTCCCTCAGGGTTGGGGCGCGCCGGCGGCGGGCCAAGCCTTCACCAGTCGGTCGTGCCGCGCACGACACACTGCCGCGGCCGCCTCGCGCTGCTCCTGGATGTCGTTGAGCTGCCGATAGGGAATGACACCGCCGGCGGGCAGTACCGGATACGGCGGCCCCGCCCAGCACGGCTCGGCCAGGTCAGCCGGAGGCGGCTCGATCTGGCGCAACGACGTCGCCGGCGGCGCGGCGCAGCCGGTCAACAGCAGAGGCAGGCACAGGAACATCGCCAAGCTCGATGCTGGACTCGCCCGGCGGGCAGGAGACGCGCGTGGAAAGCGCATGGTTGGCCTCCGATCGAAGCTGCGCCATGACGGCGCGGATCTGGTTGGCGTCGGCCTGAAAACCGGCGGACGCTTCGCGCGCGGCGCGGCGATCGGCGGCTTCCAGCACGCGGGCGCCGCGCTGGTGGTCCAGCTGCTGCTGCAGGTCGGCGCGCTCCTCTGCGACGCCGCGAGCGAACCAGCCGCCACCGGCTCCGAGCGCCGCCGCGAAGGCGGCCGCGCCCAGCGCCGCCAGCGCCTGCTGCGGGGTGATCACCGGATCTCCAGCTCGAACGGCAGGAAGCAGCCCCAAGCGTGCAGGCGGTCCAGCGCGTCGCCGCTGCTGATGCCGGCGCGCTGAGACAGACCGTCGCTGCGGCGCGGCAACTGCCCGATCTTCATCGCCGGCGCGATGCAGCCGAGCAGGTCGCTGGACCAGCCCTTCGCCTTGTCGCCGCCGTAGTTGCCCTTGTGGATGAGGATCGCGCTCCGCCCGGGGACGGCTATCACTTGGTACACGCGGCCGAAGCGCGGGCTGTTGATCGCCTCGCAGCGGTAGACGCCCTTCGGGATGCAGCTCACCTGCGTCGCGTTGTCGCGCCAGGGAAGCTCCGTCGTGTAGAGCTGCTGGCCGTCGCCGAGCGTCAAGGTACCGAAGGTGCCCTCGTCGGTACTACCCGTGCGCTCGAGCACAGCGCGCTTGATCTTGGTCCCGGTCATGGCTTATCTCCTTCCCGCGGCGCGGCGGCGGGCGGGTTGAGGTCCGCTCCACCGCCCCAGCGGCGCAGCGCGAAGGTCTCGAAGGCGGTAATGCCGCGCGTGCCCATGTGGCCGGCGATACCCACCAGCGCAGCGCCCAGCAGCGACGGCGCGCCGCTCAGCTCGCAGAGCCAGAACGCCAGGAGCCCGGCGAATGCGCTGGTTGCAAGCTCGCCGATCAGCTGCATGACGTTCCAGGCCTGGGCGTCGCCCTTGCGCACCTTGTGCGACCAGGAAACGACGCCACCAAGCAGCGAGATGCCGAGGATGAAGCCGTACTGCTTCAGGCTGTAGTCGAGCGGGCCCTTCGTCTGGGCCCAGGCCGACAGGGGCACCAGCAGAGCCAGCACGACGAGGATCAGGATGAGGAACATGGCGTTTCGGCCTTTCAGGGTTGGAACTCGATGGAAAGGTGCAGGGCCGAACTGCCACCCTTGTGAGACTGCGGAAGGAACGAGAGACGCGCCGCGGTGCGCCGCGACAGCGGCAGCGCGACGCTCGGGACGAGCAGCGGGTTCAGGCCCGCGCTGCTGTATCCCGTGACGCCGCCGGCGGTGAGCGACCAGCGGCCGTCCGCCGTGGTCCAGGTCTGCGCGAGGTAGACGCTCGTCCGGCCCTCGCTGTTGCGCAGCGCGCCGACGGTCGCCCCGCCGCAGCTGCGCGCGTAGACGCCGTAGGTGGCCCATTCGTAGCCCGGCTTGGCGTGCCAACTCGCGAGATGCGCGCCGACAAGGCATGGCTCCGCCTTCGCGCTGGCCAGGGCGGCGAGCGCGATCAGTCCGATCAGGTGCTTCATGGTGTGGGTGCGGGTGGGAAGTCGATGTCCGGCCACGCCGGATCAGATGGGGCGTCGCGCAGCGCCTGGCGCCATGCGAGCCATTCGGGCGGCAGCGGCTCGCCGCGCTCGTCGGCGCGCTGCTTTACCCAGTCGGTGGAGGTGAGGAGCTGATCGCGCTCGCGCCGCTTGAGGACGTCGCGCGACTTCAGGGTCCACTGCGAGACCCAGCACTGCGCGGCCTCATCCCATGACCAGGTCGACCACTCGTCGTCGGCCGGGGCCGCCGGGATCTGGCTGGTGATGATCGGTACCTCGCCGCCGAAATCGTCGACGACGACGCGGTCGACGCGCTGCAGCTCGGCGTCGTGGTGGCCAGGCGCCCAGGACCAGCCGGGCGGCGTGTTGGCGGCGATGAAGTCGATGTCGCCGTCCAGCGCGAAGCCGAACCGGCCCGTCTCCGGGTCGAATGGGGTGGCCTTCATTTCTTGATCACCTCGAGGAGGAGGACGTTGCCGGCGCGCACGTTGCACACCGCCCCCGGGACGGATCCGCCGGAGCCGTTCGTGATGCCGCCGACGCGGGCGCGGGCGAAGAAGGTGAGCGACTGGCCCGCCGTCATCGTGAATCGCTTCTCCAGGTAGATCGGCACGTTGGCGTAGGGGTCGACCGACGCCGCGTTGTAGGACATGGTCGTGTCGCCGGTGCCGGCATTCCCGGTGGGGAGGTAGCTCCCATCGGTCGTGATCTGCGCGTTCGATCCGAAGGCCGAGCTGATGCCGCTCGGGTGCCCGTAGCCGCTGAAGTGCTCGATCACGCCGTTGAGCCGCAGCGCCACGGTGCAATCCACCGGTGCGGCGTAGGTCAGCGAGTTGAGCGTGAAGCCAGCCGACGCGTCCGACAGCAGGTTGATCGCCGAGGAGTTCGTCGAGCTGCGCAGCGCCGTCGCGGCCTCGTTGGCAAGCTCACCCGTGCCCACAGTTTCAGGAGCCACGTACGGCCGCCAGGTGCCTGCCGCGCGCTGATACCACCGGTTGGCATTGACGCCGGTCAGCACGCGCCAGAGCGAGCCGTCGACAACCCCACCAGGGCTGACTGCAGGGTCGCCGTCCTGCTCATAGACGAGCGGTCGGTTCGATACTCCCGTCCAATTCGCCACCTTGCCGGCGGCGTCGGCGATCTTGTTCAGCAGCGCCTGGCGGGCGTTGTAGAAGCTCGTCCACACCGCCTGGTCATTCGCCGGGATGATGAGCGTGTCCGTGGTCGTGTCGTTGTAGGGCGGGCTGAGCGCGCTGAGGTAGGCGCTGACGTTGTCGTGCGCAGCGGTGTAGGTGTTGCGCTCGGTGAAGATCCCGAACGCGAGCGCCTGCGCCTCGATTCCGGCGCGCTCGCCGGAGATCTGAAGCCATTCCTTGATGATGGCGGGCTTCTCGCTGGCATCGAGGACACCGTTCGAGCGCATGGCGCTCAGCGTGCCCAGCGCGCTGTTGGCGCTGCTCTGCGCGTTGTTCGCAGCCGTCTGCGCGGCGGCCGCCGCGGTGCTGGCGGCGCGGGCCGCGGTGATGTCGGTGAGCCGGATGTATTGGGCGGCCTGCGTGACGCTGGACGAGCCCGACCCACCCTCCTGCATGAGAAGCCCGATGCGGATATAGGCGACGTCGGCTGGAAGCGGGCGCGCAGTTCCGGCGCCGAATTCAGCACCATAAATCCGGAACGTCCCGTCCGACGTCGGCACACCCCCGTAGGTGTAGCCGCCCCAGTAGCCGCCCCACGAAAGCCCACCGAGGTCGCCTGAGATGTACTCGCGGCCGTCAGCTCTGAACGGTCGAATGACGAGGTACATCGGGCGGTTGTTGCCCGACGAAGCGAGCAAGTTCGCACTGTAGTTATAGGCCCTCGACACGGGGTCGACCGGGATGAGTTCCTTGGCAAAGACCCCTCGCAGACCGGGTCCTGACCACAACAAATAGGAGTTGCCCTTGGAACCCGGAGAGTTGGCGTTGTCCAACCGCTGAACATCGCCGAGACCCTCCCACTTCGACGAGTCCAGGCAGTACGGGTCCGAGTTCAACGCGTCGCCCGGATTCAGCAGCACGCTGTCGCCAGGGATCGACGACAGCAGCTGCGCGTCGGAGAGCATGGTCGCGACGACGATGCCGGGCGGAGTGCCGGGTGACCCGGTGTCGACGCCGCCAACCTCGATCTGGCCGATGACGTAGTGCGTCGGCGTCGGCGTGAACGCGGTCCATGCCGAGTTGTTGTCGTACTGCCACTGGCCGTTGTACTTGCGCGCGATGACGTAGGGGCGCACCGCCGGGATGGTGGTGCTGAATCCCGGGCCGCCGTTGTCCCACACGATCACGCACGAGACGGGTCCCTGCCCGCCGTACATCGCGCCCTTGGGCACGGTCACGGCGACGCCGTTGACGCGGATGCTTCCTGCGACGTCGGCCGGCGCGCCGGCGGCGTCGAAGCCGTGGATATAGGCCTCGTTGTAGTTGGTCGCGCCGGCGAACTCGGCGGTGTTGATCTTGATGGCCAGCGTCGAGCTGGCGCCGCCGATGTCGTCCGGCGCCACGGTGACGTCGACCGTGACAGGGTCGCCCGCGTTGCCGCTCGAATCCAGGTCGCGGGCGCGAATGCGCAGGCTGCCGACGACCGGCGCCGTCCACGTGCCACCACGCCGTGTCGCAATCGCATTGACGGGGAGATAGCTCAAGCCACCGTTAGTGCTGTACTCGTAGGCCGTGTTTGCCCAGTCCGCGTCCCTGTTCTCGACGCGCGTGAAGACGAGCGCACCCAGCACTCGCTCGGCCGCGAGGCCCTGGATCGGCGCCGGCGGCTCGATCTTGCCCAGGACAAGCACGTTGGCGCGCGCCGTCGGCGAGCGGGCCTTGAGCGTGTTGACCACGGTCACCGCGACGTCGACCACGGTGCCGTCCTGGACGCCGCCGATGTAGGCGTCCGTCTCGGTGGGTGCCACGTTCATGTAGTTCCACGTGCTCGAGAGCACCGTGCGCCACGCCACCTCGATGTAGCCGCCATCCAGGTACGCCGCCGTCGGCCACGACCAGGTCACATGGACCCGGCTCACGATCGATCCGTCGGCCTGCAGGATCAGCGAATCGGTGCCGGACTCGATGGACTCGATCGTGACAGCGGGCACGGTGTAGGGGTCAGGCAGCGTCGTGTTGGGCGTCGGATCAGGCGCGACTGCGTCGGCCTCGTCCCAGGCTTCAGCTGCGTCTTCCTGCAGCACCAGGCCCACCGGCGCGCGCAGTCCGAAGGACCACTCCTCGACGCGGAAGGTCTTGAGCTCGTACCCGTACTCCCGGCTGGTGACCCGCACGCGATCGCCGACCTGCAGAGGCCACGCCCGCATCTTGGCCGGGAAGAAGATCACCAGGCCGTTTCGGCAGCGCTCGGTGGCGATCCGGGCCAGGTTCTTGCAGCGCGCGCTGCTGTTGGTGAACGGCAGGTCCCCGCCATCGGAGCGCCACAGCTTCTTCCCCCGGTCGGCCGCGACGAAGTCGAGGTTCGAGTACGCCTCATAGTCGGCCGGCACACCAGAGCCGGCGGGGATGTACTGGCCGCGCATGCCGTTGAACAGCGACGCCGAAGGCTCACCCATCTGCAGGATGTCGATCGAGCCGTAGAGGTCCGCATCGGAGAGGTCCATCACCGGCGGCGTCCACACACCCGCCAGGATGCGCCACTTCCCTTCACAGTGCGACTGCCCCGCCATGGCCTCGCACAGCTGCAGCCGCGCGCTGTCACGGTCCACGTCGCTCGCGATGACGCCGTTGAGCGTGTAGCGCTTGCCGGGCGTGACGTCGTCGCCCACCTGGAAGTCGATCTCCTCGTCGCACGCGTTGGCCGAGGCAATGACCGTGTCCCAGTCAATGCCCGACGCCGGCACGTCCAGGCCCAATTCCGAGCGCAGCCAATCAGCTTGGCACAACGCCGGGTTGTCAGACCAGCCGGTGGTGCCGTCTCGCGGATCAAAGACCATGGCGCCGGAAATGTCCGCCGTCACGTTGGGCGGTCCGCCTTGAAACTGCGGGCGATCCAGGTCGAGCGTGATGACGCTGTAGCACCGTCCGCGCAGGCGGTGATCCACCGTCCAGTATTCCGGCAGCACGCTATGCAGGTAGGCGTCCACCGCTTGGTCAGGCGCCCCCATGTGATGGGAGACGCGCACGGCGGAAACGGCGCTGGAGTTCTTGGCCAGGTAGCTGATCTCCCAGACATCGTCGGCCGAGGGCGTGACGAGGAAGCCTGAGACGGTGACGAGGCTCGGCAAAGTCAGGGTGCTACCGACCTGGATCCAGCCCGACATACCACCCTTGTCGACGATCCCGCTGCTCGAAGCCTCGCCCTTCACCGCCAGGACGACGGAGATCACGTGCGCGCCATCGGGCACCGTCGCGTTGCGGGCGGTTCCGGGCTCTTCCTGGGTCTGCTGGTTCTCCGGGTTGGACGCGCGCCACGCGGCGCTGGTCGCCCACCCGTCAGCGTCGAGCGGCCCGACCAGCTCGCCGTCGATCTTGATGTCGTGGATCTCGCGGCACTGCCGATGCGACCAGACGATCACCAGATGCTTGTACGCATCCGGCTTGGGCATGTTGAGGCTGATGTTGCCGAACTTCTTCTTGTACGGCTTGTCCGACGTGAGCACATCGACCAGGGATCCGCCGGTCTCGGCGCGGCCGTAGATTGCACGGTACGGCGGCTCAGACGTGGCGCCTGTGACATTGCGGTCCTGCAGGCTATCGCGCCACCGGGCCTTCGCGGCGGCCTGCTGGCGGCGCACGCTATTGCGCTTCGCGATGCTGATGCCGGCCGTCAGCAGCGTGAGCCCGATCGTCGCCAAATTGCTGGCGATGAACGCCGCGAACGTGCCGCCGATAAATGGCTGCAGCGCGACGACCACAGTGATGGGGTCGGCATAGGCCACGCTCGGCGCGGCCAGCGCCGCGATGGCTGTGAGGGCGAAACGGAACCGCAGCCTCATTGGCCGATCCTCCACGCGCACGTTGCGCGCGCCACGCTGAGGTAGGCGACGTCACCCAGTTCGGTCATGAAAGCGGCCACGCCGTTGCCTGCACAGATACCCAGCGCCATTGCGCCCGGCTCACCGTCAGGCAGGGGCAGCAGCACCAAGTCACCGATGCGTGCGAACGTCGCGGCGATTGGCTCACGGCCGAGCTGCCGCGTCACGAACGCTTGATAGCCGCCGGCGCGGCGCAGGATCCGCGCAGCATCTGCTTTCGAGGCCGGCGGCCTCACGCCTACCGTCACGTCGGCGTCCTCAACCACCTGCACCCAGCGGGCGGCGAAGTGCGCGCAGCTGGTGTCGATCCACTTCGTGCGCACACGCGGCAGCCCGGCCAGGTAGGCCGTCAGCAGTTTTGCCTTGTTCATTCGTATTCCTGGAATCGCTTACTGATCCACCGGACCGGGTTCTCGAGCAGCTTGCGAAGCCCCTCGAAGCCGCGATCTCCAGGGAAGTCGCTCTTCTGCTGCGCGTCGGTGAGACGCAGCGGGTCCTGGTTACGCGATCGCGACAGGCCCGTGCGCATCACGGGCAACACGGCAGTGCCGCCGGCGCTGCCACCTTGCAGGCCGGGGTCTTCGCGCTCGATGCGGACCGGGTCCATCTCGCCGAAGAAGTACTGCCGCGGCGGGCCAACCAGGCGGAACTGCGAGTCGAAGGGCTGCAGAAACACCCGCGCCTCGCGTCCCCGGTAGTCCTCGACGTTGCCGCTGACCTTGGCCAGCAGCGCGGAATTCCCGATCGTCAAGGAGAGCTCGATGGCCTGCGTGTCGCTGTCCGTGCTCTGCTTGATGGGCGACACGTCAATGAGCTCGCCGCCGAACAGGTATGTGTTGCCGCCGACGACCAGGTCAGCATTGAATGTCGTGAAGCGCAGCGTGTTGTTGCCGATGTCCAGCTCGATGAGATGGCAAATCCCCACGGCCCCAGATGCAAAGAGCACCTGCTGCTCGGCGTCGAGGTCCATCATGCTGCCGTGTCCTCCACCAGATCGATGCTCATCTGCTCCGTGCGGGTGCGCGAGTACGCACCCCATCCGGCCCTCGGTTGTGGCTGCAGGAAATAGGCGCGGGGACGCTGCCAGGTGACGACGGTCCCCGTGGGAAAGGCGCGGCGGGCGGGAGCCTCGAATCGCAACGTCATGGCGCCAGCGCCATCGGCAACACCGTCCTCCACCGCGCACACCAGCTGGCTGGTGCCGAAGCCCGCGCCGAAGCCGAACATGTCGCCGATCACGACGGTTCGCCCAGCCTGCCCGGCGCCGCCCGTGATTTGCGCGGTGACGTCGCCGATCGCGATCGGTGCGGCCAGCGTCAGGTTGCCGCGGAGCGTGCCCAGCGGCACCGGTCGACCGGGGTCGTAAGCGGCCACTCGGTTGAGGGAGCCGCGCAGCTTGAGCTGCAACGCCTTCCAGCGGCCGGCTCGGGCATCGTTCATCACGCTGGGCGAGACCAGGCTCAGGGACCACCGAGGAACGCCGTATGCGCGCGTCTGCGCGCTACCGGCGGGCACGCTGGCACTGACCGCATCGAAGGTCAGCAGCTCGATGCGGCAGCCGCGGGCGACCGGGAACGCATCGTCGAGTTGGATGATGTCCATCAGGCGATTGCTCCCTGGCCCTTCAGCATCTTGACGAGCTGCTTGTTTCCGTTGGACACCTCGCGGCGCACGTCCGACAGGATGGCGGCCCGGTCGGACCGGCTGTCGATGGCGATCTGCGGCGCGTAGGTGACCTGCAGCACGCGGCCGCCTCCACCGCCACGGCTTACCACGCCGAGCTTGCCGTCTGCGCCGCGCTTGAGCGGCATGATGGCCTCGGGGCCGGCCTCGCCCAGGACACCCATCTGGCTGCGGCCGTAGCCGAACAGCGTCGGACTGCTGAATACGTCGCCAGCGGCGAACGCGCGGATCTGGCCGTTCACACCGAACGCACCCCCATCGGCGAAGAATCCGCTCAGGAAGGACAGCGCCTGGCCAGCCCAGCCACCGACGCTGCCGGTCTTGGCGAAGTCGCCCAGCAGCAGCGAGCCAAGCTGCGCGGCCGAGGCCTCAGCGATCATCTTCATGACCGTCTGCGCCCAGAGGTCGCCCAGGCTGCCCCACTGGCCGGACAGCGTCGCATACATCGATTGGCCGAGGGTGTCCTGAATGTTGCGACCGGCCTCTTGGGCAAACACCGTCAGCTGGTCGAGGTCCTGTTTCGGCTTCTCGATTCCGCCGATCCCCCGCACGATGTTGTCCAGCTCGTCCTTGCTGAATTCCTCCCCGGCATTGAGGCGAGCCTCAAGGCGGGCCGTCAACGCCTGCTTGCGAGCCTCGTCCAGACGGCCCGAGAACTGATCGAGCTGATCGTTGAGCGCCTTGAGGTTGGTCTCCTGCTCCTTGACCCCGTCCGCTGCCGCCTTCCCGAGCGCGATGTCTTGCTTTCGGACCGTGACCGCCTTGGCCTGGTCCAGCACCAGCTGGCGCACCTGGTCGATCTCCCCGGTCGTTCCCAGCGTGCGCAGGAAGTTGTAGGCCTTCTGCACTTCCGTCAGGTCCGACAGCTGATCAAGCTCGCGCTGCTGCGTCTCCACGTACTGGGCCAGCGCGCGCTGCGCGTCTTCGATCTCCTCCTTCTTGGTCTTTTCCTTCTTCGTCTTGTCGGGCAATTCCCCCACCGTCGGCTTCGGAGCATTGCGCCCCTCGTTGCTGTAGTCCTCGTTCCGATCGACGCCCTGCAGCTTGGCGATTGCCGCCTTGTAGGCCGCAATCTCGCGGGGTAACTCGACCTGAACGATCTGCGTCAGACGGTCACGCCGGCGCGGCGTGTCCGCGTTGGTGTAGTCGGCTCGCAGCTGCTCCTCGAGCACCTTTTTCTCGAAGGCGAGGGCGCGCAAAGTCTCACCGGCCGCGGCCATCTGCTTGGTCCGGTCGAACTTGTCGTCGAACCCCAGCAGATCCATGATCGCGCCGCCGAGGCCTTTCTCGCGCTTCAGCTCCAGCAGCTTGTTCAGGGGCGGCAGCAGGTCAGCCGTGATCGACCGGCCAAGCGCGGCGGTGTTCGTCTGGAGGCGAGCCAGCTCCTTGTTGAACTTGTCGGCTTCGGCGGCTTGCTCCGACGTGATGCGTGCGTTGAGTTGACCAGCGTCGGCCAGGTCCTTGATCAAGGGCGCCAGCTCGCGCGCGCTCTTGCCGAAGAGTTCCTGCACCAGGCGCGCCTTCGAGCCGTCGTCGGCATAGTTCGCCAGCGCTCGCGAGACAGCCTGGATCGCGTCGACCGGGTCCATCTTGCGCAGCTCGTCCGCGCTCAGCCCGATCGCCGCGATCGCGCGCGATGCGGTGCTGTTCGGGTCGGTGTCGCCGAGCGCCTGGTTCAGCTTCACCACCAGCGTGGTTGCGGTGTCGACGGAGTGTCCGGTCCGCTCAGCCAGATCAACCAGGCCGGACAGCTTCTCAATCGACGCGCCGGTGGCGTCCTGCATGTCGTTCAGGGAGTCGATGAAATCGACGTTTCCCTTAAACGCATCCACGAGGCTGTAGCCGGCAAAAAGCCCGGCCACACCGGTGCCGATGGCGGCGATGCCGGCGCCCGCTCGTTGCCACGATGCTCGCACCTCCTGTGCATTCTTCTCAGCAATGCGCGCGGAGCGGTCCATCGCCTTCTCGAAGTTCGCGAGCCGCGCCTCGATGTCGATGGAAAGGGTTGCGAGAGCCATCAATCACTCCGTTTTATCGCCGTCGCCCGCGGACTCCGGCGGCCTGTGCTGAAGAATCACCTCGACGCGATCGAGCAGGCCTTGAAGATCGGTCACGCCGACATGCGCGACGATCAGCGGTAGCCCGGACCAGTCCAGGCCCCCCATCCCATTCGCGAGGAGACGGACGACGCGCAACGCTGCTCGGTCGCCGATGTCGCTCTGCGGAAGCTCTTCGCCCTCAAACTGGACGCCGCCGCTTGCGTCCAGCAGGGCCGTCAGTTTTTTGCGGCTTCCTTGCGCTGATCGTGGTACTCGTTGATGAGCTTCAGCAGCTTGTCGAACGCCACGCCGACCCAGTCAGCGCGGTCTGCAGCAGCAACGGCCCACAGCTCGCGGGTGAAATCGACCTTGTCGGACGATCCGATCGACTCGCCAAGCAGGTCGGCTTCGGTCACCTCGTACCACCCGACCGTGTAGTCGACGACGATGTCGCGCATCAGCGCGATCGGGTAGCCGGTGCCGATGAAGCGGCCCCACTCCGTTTCAGGTGGGCGCCGCAGGCGCAGGCCCATCGCCGGCTTGTCGTCGGTCTTCTCGCGCAGGTCGCACGTCGCTTCGCGCTGCGCCAGCAGCTGGGCGATGAGAGCCTTGCTCACGGCGCACCCTCGGTGACGAAGCCCTTCACCTTCACGCTGAACTGTCCGGTGCCCAGCGCGCTCTTCTGCACGCTCTCGCCCGGCAGGCTCGGCTGACCGCGGCACACCCGCACCGCGCCAGTCTTGAGCGTGATGCGGAACGTCACGAACTGCTGATTGCGAGCCGCCTTCTTGATGAAGGCCATCGCCGCCGAGGACAGATCCTCGGAGTTGATGCCGATGTTGAGCGTCTGCGCTGCGAGCTGACCGTTCTCTTCCTGCTTGATGTCGTCCAGCAGCACAGTCGTGTCGATCGAGTCGCCATCGCCGCCGCCGATCTCGTAGCTGGTGGCCTTCGCCACGGTGCCCCAGGTCGCCACCGGGACAAACTCCGCAGCACCGGTGAAGTCGGCCGAGACGCTGGTGTCGACGTCCTCGAGGGTTGCGTCATTGGTGGCGACCGATGCGATGCGCACCGCCTGCCCCTCCAGTTGGACCATGCCCTCGACGCTGTTGAGGTAGCCCACCTTCTTCGCCGCCTGGCCGTGGCCCGCCGCCAGGGTCATGACAGCCGGGTCGGTCTTGGTGATCGCGCTGACCACGATCGGGGTTCCGTACGTCAGCGCGACTTCGACACGGACGCCGCGGCCAATGATGTTCGCCATGGTTCATTCCTTCGGTTCAAGGTGTGCGGCGGCGCCGCGGGAAAAGAAAACCCGCCTCGCGGGCGGGTTGGTTTCGGAAATAAGGGGCCTCAGCGTTCGGTCCAGACCTGCACGGACAGCACCGTCGCTCGCTTCAGCAATTCGGGGTCAACACCGTCGGGCTGGGCCTCCTCCGGGTCCAAATCGGCGGCGTCGAGCGCAGCCATCGCGAGCTCGGAGATTCCGACGCTTGCGTCGCGCGTGTCCGCCCAACACTCAATCTCGAAGGTCTCCATCTCGGCCTGGACCTTGCCGTCCAGGCCCTTCTCACGATCGAGAGCGGACCGCTTGTAGACGACGAACGGATAGGCGTCGTTCTCGCGCGCAAAGTCCACGCGGATGCGCCCGCCGACGGCCGCGACCAGCTCCGCGTCGCCCTCCAGCGCCGCCTTGATCAGGTGATGACTCGACATTCATTCCTCGCTCTTGCGATCCAGGAGCCGCTGCAGGCCCGGCCCGAGCACCTCGGAGAATTTCCTCAGCGCGTCCGTCAACCGCTCAGCGCCCTTCTCCAGGAAGCGCGCCGCCGGCATCGGGCCGACAGCGGAGCGGGCCTTTCTTGCGCGCATCGGTCGAATCAGACCTTTGACGCCGCCGCGCGCCGGTCGCGCTGCAACGGCGGCGCGCCCCTGTCGTCCGAAGTTCAGCCAGCGCCAATAGAACGGATCGTCTGGGTTCTTGCCGCCGCCGAGGCCAGTCCTCGCCTTGAAGGCAGAGACCGCCTTGCCCTTGAGCGGCTGCACATTGACGAAGACCCCCACGTTGCCCTGCGACTTCGCGACCTTGCTCGTGCGCACGCGAATGGCGTCGCGCACCGTGCCTGGCTTTCGATACCGGCGCGGCTCGCGCAGCACCGGCGTCGCTCTCTTCGCCTCGTCGCGGACCAGCCGCGCACCGGCCGCCAGCGCGTTGCGCAGCAGCCGGCGGCGCATCTTGTCCGGCAAGGCGCGCAGCTGCGCCTTGCATTCGTCGATGCCGCGCCAAATCGCCTCGATCTCACCGGACATCAGCGGCCGCCGTGCTCGCGTAGATTTCGATCCAGTCGCGCCCGCCGTCCACCGGAAGCGCCGTGCTGATGCCGAGAACCCGCCCCTTCCAGCGCAGCCGCAAGCCGCGCTGCATGATGTCGAGGTCCGTCCTGGCCTGGCTGAATCGCACGATGATCAGCGTGTCTACCGGCTGCTGCAGCGCGCCGGCCTGGACCCGCTCGTCGCCGCGCAGCGGCTCGACCTTCGCCCACACCGGCGTGCCGTCGGAGACCCATGCCCCATCCACCTCTCCGAGGGAATCCTCAGCTGCGCCGCGGACCTCGAACTGAACTCGCTGGTTCAGCTGACCGGCGGAATAGATGCGCTGGGCCATATCAGCAGTAGATGACGAGTTCGCTGTCCAGCAGGCGATCCAGCAGCGGGTTGCGAACGAGCGATGAGCTGACCATGGCCTCGGGGTTCTTGAGCCAGGATGCGACCTGCGCCTTGATGTAGGTCTTCACCGAATCGCCGACGTCGTCAGGATCAACAGCCACATCCAGCTCGATCACCACGCGCGCGCCCGCGGCGATCGACGGCAGATCGGGCCACGCCGCGCCTAGCGCTGGCACGACTTCAGTCCCGGGTCGATCAGCAGCCGGCGCGCAGACGTAGCCTTGCGGCGCGACGGTCACCAGTGCCGACCCGTCCCAGCGCTTCACCCGCGCCGCGGCCACGCCGAGGATGGCGATCCGGTCGCACGGCCAGTCGGAGCCGGTCCAGGCCCAGGTGCCAGCGCGATACGCGCGACCCGTGATCTGCTCCGCTTGCTGACGCGCGGCTGTGATGTAGCCGGAAATCAGCGCGTCGAGCTCGTCGCCGTCCACTCGGGCGGCGACCTTCGCGTCGGCAAGGCTGACCGGCTCATCGCCGGTGGTGGAGATCCGCTGCAGCATGCTCATCCTCAGCTCAGGGTCTTGCCCCACTTCGCGGCCAGGTCCGTGATGGCCTGCTGGATGTCCGCGTTGCTCCGCGTCGCGCCGGACTGGACCAGCATCTCGCAGAAGTCGAAAGCGCACGCGGTGGTGGCCAGCACGCTGGTGTCCATCGCCGCGCCGAGTCGGAAGTAGCCGTCCGTGCCGAAGGTGCCGACGTCCTGCGCGGCATCCACGACGAACGGCGTCGTGCTGTTGCGCCAAATCGTCGCCGTGGTGCCCGAGAACTTCACGGCCACAATCTCCACCGAGCCGGACGGGATACCGTTGGCGTCGGTGTAGAAGACATTGGCCGGCGCTCCGTTCACCACCTGGCGGCGCAGCTCCGATGCCGCCGCGGCCCGGCGCAGCAGCGCGATCTGCTTCGCGTTCGTCCCGTCGCCAGCCGAGTAGGACCAGATGAACGCGGTGTTCGCGTCGGTCGGCCGATACACGCAGATCGCGACGAAGGCCTTGTCGTTGCCGTTGAAGGCGCCGCAGACGTTGTCCGTCGTCGCGCCCGCGGTGAAGCGGGCCGGGTTCGACGTGTCGCGCGCGAAGCTGATGACGTTGCGCCCGTTGATCGCGGCCAGGTTGTAGGTGCGACCCGCGCCGGCGCCGCTCAGGTTCGAATTCACGCCGCCGCCGCGCTTGTTCGTCAGGCCCGTCGCCGAACTGCCGCTCGTGGTCACCGCGGCCGAGTCGCTCGCGTCGTACCACGCGACGTTGTCGCCGGTCCACGAGGCGTAGGCGTAGGCCGCGGCCGCGCTGATCGCCAGCGGCGCGGTCACGGTCTGGCCGAGGCTGTTGGTGATCGTCACCTGGGCGGTCACGGAGGTGCCGTTGTAGGTGCCGGTCAGCAGGCCGGTCGAATCGCTGTAGGACAGCCCGGTCCCGCTCAGGCCGGAGACGCTGATCGTCTTCGCCTTCGCGGTGCCGTTGGTCGTGAGCACGCCGCAGTCGCAGGCCGCGTAGAGGTCGAAGCTCACCGTGGATCCGCTCGCGAACTGCTGCGCGGCGACCGTCAGCCGCGGGCCGACGTTGACGGAGAAGCGCAAGGGTTCCGCCGTGGCGCCGGCGATGTTGTTCGGGCCGACGATGAAGTTCAGCCGACCCGCGGCGGACACCGCCGAGGCGTCGACGGTCACCGTCCGGGTGCCGGCGTTGTAGGACACGCCGGCCGGGAACTGGCTGTAGGCCACCGAATGGGATCCGCCCGGCTCGTTCTCCTCATGGATCACGGCCTGCACGTAGTCGGTCACGCCAGCGTCGCCCCACAGCGCCGTGACGCTCGGCAGCACGATCGAGACCGACGCGCCCCAGTCGACGTTCCGATCGGTCACCGTGGAAAGGGCCTTGTAGTGCGGGCGGCCGGTGCGGCGCCAGACGCGCACGTAGTCGACGTCCATGGTCGCGCCGTCGCCGTCGGCGTTCCAGGCGGCCTGGTTGTAGTTCTCGCCCTCGAACGTGCCGTTGTAGACGTGGCTGGTCAGCAGCGGGTACTGCGGCTTGTCCTTGCTGTTGCCGTCCCAGTTGGCGGTGGCCCACTGGGCGCCATCGATCCAGATCGACACCGTCGACTTGTTGATGCGCATCGACACCAGGTGGTACTGGCCGTCATGGTTGAAGGTCGGGGCCTGCGTCTGCGTGGCGACGACACCTCCGGTCCACACGTTGCGGTTGAAGTGCGCTTCCTTGCTCGTGCCCTCCCAGTCGAGCTCGTCCGAGTCGGCAGCGATGACCGGGAAGACGGACTGCAGCCACATCGTGGGGTGCCAGCCTGCCGGGTTGCCCGCGCCGGCGGAGAAGCGCACGCGCGACTCGAAGATGATGTCGTTCGTTCCCGCAACGCCCGGGTTCCAGTGGATCGCGCCAGGGCCGGCCAGCATCGCCGCGACTTCGTTGCGGGTGCTGCTCATGTGCTGCTGCTCCCCAGCCGTCGCCTTGCGCGCCTGCAGCGAGACCACCGAGGCCGCCAGCGCCATGTTGCTGTAGCCCACCGGCACGCCGCGGTTCGAGTCCTTGTGCCCGGTCATGAACGGGTCGGTGTCGAACATCGTTCCCAGGATCGTGTCGCCGCCGCGCGGGCCCGCGCCATAGCAGCGCGTCGTCTGCCAGCGGCCGCGCGAGTTCGTCGGCGTGATGACGTCCCAGGCGAGGAAGTCGTCGGCGAAGGACAGCGTGAACCCCTCGTACAGCGACCCGGTCGCGCCGTTGTCCCCGACGCGGTAGCCGCCCACCTGGTCACCGGTGCTTCCGGTGCTGACGGTGCCCGCGATCGCCTTGAAAGGCAGGCCGCTGGGAACGAAGGAGATCAGCGGACCCACGTCGGCCGGCGTCAGCGTGTAGGCCAGCGCGGTGGCGCCGCTGATCGCCGAGGCGCCGCGATACCACTGGCCGGCCGTCACCTGCCAGCCGCCGGCGGGCGACGCAGTCAGCGTGGCGCCAACGACCAGCGCGCCGGTGATGGTGATCGGAGCGGTGACGACCAGCTGGCCCTGCGAGTTCTGCAGCGCACCCGTGGCGCTGTTCTGGCGTACCGCGATCGGCACGCCGTCGAAGAGCCCGGTCGCGAGCAGCAGGGCCGCCTCGTCGTCGGGACGCTCCTCTTGCTGACCCCGGCGCCAACTCGATTGCTTGCCCGTGACGGCGAGTTCGGGCCACGGATCCTGCGTGCCGGTGTACTTGATCGTCTTGCTCATGGTCGTCCTTGCGTCGGGCCTACTCGCATGCGCCCAGGCGGGCGCATCGCGGGTGGGTCCGTGGGTTACTTCGCCTTCTTGCCGGCGGCGGCCGGCGCCGGTGCGGCGGCGGGCGGTTCCGTGGGCTCGGGCGCCGGCGGCTCGGCCGGAGCCGGAGCGGGAGCGGGAGCGGGAGCGCCCGCGATCTCCGCCCAGCCCTCGCCAGTCGAGACGGTCACGAACTCGTCGTCCTCGGTGTCGACCTCTTCGCCCTCGACGTAGTCCTTGCGCTCGTAGCCCTTGTGGTAGTACGGGAAGGACGTCTTGATCTTCAGCTTCGGCATTTCGTTCTCCGAATGAGAAAGGGCCGGTCCGCAGATGCGGCCGGCCCTTCTCGGGTTCAGCGTGGAGCGTCGATCAGGACGCGGCGATCTTCAGGAGCTTGATCGCCTGGCTGTTGCGGATCTTGCCGCCCACGCGGCGGCGGACGTAGAACTTGACGAATCCCGGCTGCGTGATCTCGTCCCGGGTGATGCGCATGCCCACACGATCGGCGATCAGGTAACCCTCCTTGAAGTCGCCGAAGGCGATCGGGAAAGCGCCGGCGCCGATGAGGGGCATGTCCTCCGCCTCGGTGATGGCATAGCCCAGGAACTGGTCGGGCTGCCCCACCACCAAGGACGGTTGCCACATGTATTGGCCGGTCGAATCCTTGTACTTGCGCACGCCAGCGAGCGACAGCTTGTTCATCACCCAGCGGGAATTGCGGCGATACCGAGCCCGCAGCGAATAGACAACGTCGTAGAACGTGTCCAGCGACGACGGGAGGGCGGCGGCCTGGCCCGAGGCGATGTACTGCAGCACGCCGAAGGCTCGTGCACCATCGATGGCGGTCACCGGCGTGGGGCCAGCCAGGAAGCCGGTGGGCTTTTTCGTGCCGTTGCCGGCAATGAATGCCGCGCCCTCCCCTTGACCGATCGCGTCACCGGCGCTCTCCACGAGCCATTGCTCGACGTTGAAGAACAGGTCGTCGAGCGACTCCTCGGTCGCTTGGGGCTTGGCCGAGCCCATCCCGAAGGTCGGCGCCACTTCGGCGAGGTCAGAGGTGTTCGTCTGGTTGCGCGTATCACCTTCGCCGACCCACTCGAAGGCCGTGCCATTGATGTCGAACAGCTCTTTGTAGTCCGGCGAGCTGACCTGACGCACGGTGGAGATCTGACGGATGGGACTCGTGTCGAGTGCCAGGCGAGCGATCTGGGACTCGATCACCTCCGGAAGCGCAAAGCCGCCTGCGGAACCGGTCGAGGTGTTCACCTGGGTCGCGCGGAACTCGACGTCGTCGTCATCGGTGTTGCCGCGGCTGATGCGCTGCTTCGCCTCATACTTCCGCAGCTCCTTGCCCCGCATCTGCAAGTTGTTCTTCAGCTCTTGATCGCCGGGATTGCGGACCCAGGATACGAATGCCGACTTGTACGCCTCCGCCTCCTGCGAGGTCGGCTGTTCGCGGTCCGCGCCGGTGAGCGCGCCCGGGCGCGCCAGCTTGGCCTCGATCTTTTCGAGGCGGCTCTTCTGCTCCTGCAGGGAGTCCATGTCGCCGTCGATGCGCTTCAGCTTGGCCTCGAAGTCGCCGGTCGGGAGCCCCTTCTTCAGGGCCTCCAGGCGATCATCGTTCGTCTTCTTGTACTCCTCGAACGCGGTGGCGATCTTGTCGATCGCCTGAGCCACCGAGGCGATGCTCGGGTCCTCGCGCTTCTCGTAGATGCCGGTGCCGTCGGCACGCGCCTGGAAGGCGGCGAAGTCGGCGGCCATGAGGGCCGCGACCATGGAGGCGGCACCGGCGCCGGTCACGGCGATACGGGTATTGATTCGCTGCATGATGGGTTCTTTCAAGGGTTGGTGTTGAGGACAGACAGCAGCCGATTCGCTGCTTTCATGGCCGCACCCGCCTCATGAGCGTCCCGCTCATCCAAGACGATGCGCTTGACCGAGGCGATGAACGCCTTGGCCGCGTCAGACGAGTAGCCCGCGTCCCGCAGGGCCTGCTCGGCTTGACGAATGGTGTTGATGCCCGCGGCGTCCGCTGCCTTCACGTTGGTAACGCGGGCCTTGCCGTTGGCGGGGAAGGTCACGAGCGACACCTCCCACAGTTCGAGCTGACTGAGGATGCGAACGCCGTCCTCGACATACTTGGCGGTGCCGGGAATGGAGCGGAATCCGATGGACAGGCCGCTCAGCGCGCCCATCTTCAGCAGCGCGTGCGCTTCCTTGCCGCGCGCGGTGGCCAGCGCCAGCTGCCCCTTCACGCGCAGTCCCTTGTCGTCCTCGACCATCTCGGTCCAGACGCCGATCGGCTCGCTCGAATCGTGCTGCCATAGCATCGCCGGCATCGTGCCGGCGGCCTTGTGCTCGGCCAGGGACAGCTTGAAGGCGCCCGGGACGATGATGTCGTCGTAGCTGTCGCGCACTCCAAACATCGAGCCGAAGCCCTCGATCGCGCCGTCGTCTCCGGCCGCCTTGATCGTCAGCGCGTAGGCGCGGACCTCGCGGGTGCCGCCGGCATCCCGCAGCTCAAGCATCGGTCGGTGCATCATCTTTCGGTCCTTTCGTGCCGCTGGCCATGTTCATCGGCTTGAGGTACTCGTCGCCGCCCGGACGCGGGTCCAGGCCCTCCTCATCGCGCCATTCGTTCGGGCTCATCAAACCCATTTCCACCATCGTGCGGGCGTACTGCGCGCGATCCTTCTGCGCGCCGGCCAGCAGGTAGCGGACATCGAACTCGGCGAATAGCGGCCCAGCGCCGTCCAGCAGCGTCTCGTCGATGCGCTGGCGCCAGGCCTGGAACCACGGCCACAGCGTGTGCTTCACGTGCGCCCCGAAGAAGGCCTCGGAACTGGCGAAGGTCGACGACTTGTCGCTGTGCCCGACCATGATCGGGAACACGCCAAAGGCGCGGCAGACCTCTTCAATCTGCAGGCGCCGGGTCTCGACGTGCTGCGCGTCGACGCCGGACTGAGCGGTGCTGATCCAGGTCGCCTCGTTGTCGACGACCAGCGGGTCGCCCGTTTTGCCCGGGCCGGTCTTGTTCTTGATCCAGCGCGTGAGTCGCGCGTGTTGCTCCTCGGAGAGCTTGCTTTTCACCGAGTACACGCCGCTCGGCCGCAGGCCATTGGCGTGCATTTCGATCTGGCTTTGCTCTGTCGAAATGGCCAGTCCGACCGCCTTGCGAGCGAGCGCGACCGCATCCATGCTCTTCCAGAACGACCACTGGAAGTTGTTGATCACGAAGACGTCGTCCGGCTCGAACACGCCGATCAGGCCGAACTCGTCATAGCAGCGATACCGCACCTCGTAGCGCCCGATGCGCTCCACGGTCCAGCTCCCCGGCTCCACCGGCAACAGCTCGCGCACTCGTCGGTTGTCGTAGCGTGACTTGATCGATAGTCCGGCGCCAGTAAGCGCGGCATGCGCGGTCATCTGGCGACGCCATTCGATGGCGGTCTGCCACTCGTTTGGCCGGCGATTGAGCAGGCGGTACTCCGGAATGTTCTCCGCGCGCTGCCGGCGACCGTCGGGCAGCTGCCGGAATACACGCAGCTCCGGCGCCGCGCAGCCGTCGGCGATCACGCGCACGCAAGCCAGCACCGTCGACACCTGGAGCGCCGTCTTCGCGCTCACCGGCACGCCGGCGATGCGGTAGCTGCCGCCGCCGTCGATCATCCCGGCGATCTGGTCATAGGTCAGCTCGGTCGCCTTGCGGCCGAGCGCGGGAACGTCCGCCCAGGCGAGATCCGCGCCCGTGGCCTGGTCAGCCTGGCGCGATGCAAGGGTCGGGAATTTCATTCGTCCTTGTCCCAGAAGCTGCGCTGCCCGGCCGGGTTGCGCGACATGAGTTCGATCGCGTTGAACGTACTCATCAGCGGGTCAATCTTTCCGGTGCCCGAGGCCTGCTTCGTGATCGAGATCGCGTTGCCCACCTGCACCACCTTCGCATTCCCGACGCACCAGGCCATCATTCGGGAGCCCTCGTGCGTCAGCATTCCTTCGCTGAGCTTTCGCTCGGCGGTCTTGATCGCGCTGGTCAGCCGCCAGCCCTGCGAGATACCGACGATGCGAGCGATGTCGATGCCGACCTCGGTGATCGCATCCACGATGCCGCCCAGGCCCGCCTGGTCGACGCCGATCTTGTCCAGCAGCTCGGACCGCTCACACTGGTCGACCACCGCGGCCACCAGCTGCACGTCCTCGCCGTACTCCTCGCACAGGATCAGCGATCCCTCGCGCTGCAGGTCCAGCAGCAGCGACGCCTCGCTCTTGCGGCGCTCCAGCACCGAGACATGCGCATACGCGCGGCACCAGACAAGCCATTCGCCCGTCTTCGCGTCGCGCCCGATGACCGTCAAGCCCAGCAGGTCGTCCAGGCCCCCGCCGTCGATCCCGATCTCGACGACCTCGCTGCGCTGGAGCAGCTCCTCGAGCGTCAGCTTCTGCCCGCGAGCGGCCCAGAAATCAGCACCTGCCCAACGGTCGCTCCGCAGGTTCAGGCCGATCTCGACATTCAGGTGCTTCGCGAGGAACTGCTGCAGTGCCCCGCTCTTGTTGTCCTTCGCCAGCGTCTTGCGCAGCTGGTCTTCCAGCCATGCGACATTCACCGACCGACCCAGATTCGGGTTGGTGATGTAGAAGTTCGCCGGGTCCATGTAGGCCTTTGAGGCCACCATCGCCGAGGGGTACTCGTAGAGCACCCCCAGCGACCTCGGATCCAGGATCTTCCCGTCGCGGACGTCGCGGAAATACTGCAGCTTGTCGCGGAAGACACCGGCCGGCGGCTCGTCGCTCTGGGTGGTCAAGAAGATGACCCAACCCTCGTCGCGCGACACCTGCCCGCCCAGCGCCTCCATGAACATCGCCTCGGCGTTCGCGCGCTTGCCGAAGAGCCAGTGTTCGTCCACTAGCACCTTGCCGGCCTTCTTCCCCGACACCGTGTCCGTGTCCGCGGCCACCACCTTCAGCAGCGAGCGGCTGACGCGGTGCGTGATCGTGCGCACGTGGTCCTGAACGTGGAACAGGTCCAGCAGTTCAGGGTCCGCGCGCACCATCGCCGCCGCCGGCTTGAACGAGTTGTCCGCCACCTCCTTCGTCGGCGCAAGGATCAGGTGCTCCTCTTCCTGGCGCCAGCACAGGATCGTCGCCGTGAGCATGATCCCGGCGGCGATGGTCGATTTCGTGTTCTTCTTGCTGATCAGCAGGTAGAACTCGCGGATCAGCTGGTTCCCCGTCTCCGCGTCATAGGCGCCGAAGATCGCCGCCACGAAGTCGAAGACCCACTGCTCCGAGCACTCGCCGAAGGTAGGCTGCCCCGGAAGGTCCGGGACCCGCAGCTCCTTGAAGATCGCGAGAGCTTCCTCCGCCCGCTCCGGGTAGATCGGGGGCGGGATGATCGAGCGGCGCTCGACCAGCCGCTTTTCCCAATCAGGGAGAGCGGTGGACCAGTTCATTCAAGCTTCTTCCCACCTGCTGCAGCGAGCCGCGGCGGCGCGCCGGCCGAGAACCGACCAGCCACCTTGCCCGCGGCCTCCTTCTGCTGTTCCTTCTTGCCGACGTCGCCCTTCTTCGTGTGGACGTAGGGCGCCGCCAGCTGCGCCGCCTGAATGCGCAGGCGCTTGTCCTCCATGTCATCCCGCATCACCTCGAGCAGGAAGTCGAGCGGCGTCAGCTCGCTCAGATCCTTGTGCGGCCGTGGCTCCGCCGGAGGTGGCGGAGGGGGCGCGGGCGGCGGCTCGGTTCCGAAAGGCCACCCATCCGGCGCGTCGGGCGTCTTCTGCCCGCTGCCGTCGGTGAACCCGGCGACCTTCGGCTTCGGTTTCGGCTTGCGGCCGGCGCCCGGCCTGGCGCCTCCTCGTGGCATGACCTGCCCCTTCGATTGAATTTCTTTGATTCCCGCCCGACCCCTGCCCCGTTTTCATACGGGCCGGTTTTTTCCGCACATGAGGGAAGGTGCGGTCCGGAGGGCAAAGGCCCCAAAGATCGAGGGCCCCCTCCCCTGCCACTTTGCAAATCTTACCGATCAGGCCGTGCTTATGCTTTTTGTAAAGCTTACCGATTCACCAAACAGGTGCGGATCGGTAGACTTTACCGATTCGCCTCCGCCTCATCCCACTCTCGCCCCTGCGCCTCGGCCTGCGTCTTGGCCTTGTGGCAAAGGTCGCAGATGCATTGGCAGTTGGCTTCGTCATCGGCGCCGCCGCGCGCCTTCGGCACCCGGTGGTCGACCGTGCGGCAGCCCGGTGTCATCGCGCCGCGCCGCCTGCAGGGCTGACACAGGCCAGCATCACGATCGAGCACTCGATCGCGCAGCTTCTCCCAGGCCGTGCCGTAGCCGCGCTCGTGGCGACTGCCGCGATGTGGCGCGGACCAACCACCCCGCGCCGGCTCAGCGCGTGCGAGCCGAGGTGCGAGGGTCTTGATTCGTGCCATGGTGTTGGGGCCGCATCAGACTACCCAGGCGGAGAGCGAGGGCTGCGGCTGCTGTGCTCGTCGTGCTGGCTTCTTGCGCGTCGGACGCTCGACACGGATGGAGCCTCGCTCACCGGTCCAGGGTGAGCCCCGGCATGGCCAGCTGACCGGGCAGGAGTAGGGACGAAAGAAAGCCCGCCGAGTCTTGCGACTGGGCGGGCTGCTTGTTCTGTTCTGCTCTTCCAAAGCAGACGCCCCCGTCTAGGGAGCATCATGTTTGTCAGCAGTGATGCGCCAGTGTACCGCGCCGCACCCTCTGTGTGTCAAGCACCTCCTTCGCAACCACCTCGTATGCGGCCCAGAAGCGCCGCAGACCTTCGAGGTGACGGACCTGACTGAGCTGCGGCGGCACGCGCACCTGCTTCAGCAGCGCCACTGCGCGCCGGTCCTGCACGTACAGCACGGTCAGGTGACGGCGATGCAGCTCGTCGACCTTGATCAGCGCGTTGCGCACGTGCTGGGCCTGTTCGTTGTCCATCTGCTCCAGCGGGAGGCGTCGATCTTCCAGCGCCTGCCCGCCGGTCGGCATGTACATCCCCTCGGCGCTGCCGCAGCGCGATCCTCCGCCGCTCGACGATGACCGCGCCCAGGCCGCGTAGCGCTCCATCACGACGTGCGGCCGTGACAGGTGCTCGGGCACATCGGCCCAGAACGACAGCATCTTCCCCATGATCACTCCTCCTTCCCGCCGGCGGGCGCCGGCAATGGCTCGACCAGCACCTCGACGCGAGGCGACTTCCTGTCGATCCGGTGATAGACGTGCTTCTCCCGCACCTGGCGGTCGTTTCTGTAGACGCCGTTCTGAAGCAGCGGCCGCGCGCCGCGGGCGACGCCGCGCAGCACGGGCGCCTTGCCCCACTGGTCCTGCAGCAGGTCCAGCACCAGCGACTCGTCGAGGTCGGGGCGCTCGCTGGCGTAGTAGATGACCATCGACACGCGGACCGGGCCTTCCATCCGCACGCGGGCGGACGGCGGGATCTGGCGCAGCGCGTCGCGGCCGAAGTTGCGCGCCTTCTCCGACTTGATCGAGGCGGGCTTGCCATCGATCTCGACGATCTGGCGGCTGTTGGCCTTGCTCGCAGCCTCGCCGTAGAGCGTGATGTGGACGCGGGTCACGATGCAGCCTTCGCCGCGTCCTGCGACGCACAGCAGCCCTTGCACACCAGCTGCACGATCCCCTTCACGCGCCTGCGCTTGCCGCCCTGCTGCTGGCGCGGCTGGTTGCAGCACGGGCAGAGGAAGCGCAGCGACATGCCCATGCCGGGATTGCTGAGCGACCACAGGGCGGTGGTGCGGCGGACGTCGTCGTGGTTCAAGGCTGCACCTCGCCTTCGGGCTGGGCGGCCTGCTGCGCATCCGCGTCGGCGAGCACCCGTCCAGCGGCTGGAAGGCCCTGGATCAGCACCAGCACGTGCGGCGTGATCGAGAACGGCGCGTGGCTGTATTTGCGGACCGGCCACTCACCGGGCCTGGACAGGTAGCCCAGCTGCTCGAGCGTCAGAAGGTGCCGGCGCGCCACCGCGCGGTCCAGCATCGTGCGGCGAGCGACTTGGGCGACGGTAAGGGACTTGTCCTCGGGCCTGAAGGCGCGCAGGACGGGCAGCCCCTTCTCAAGGCCCTGCACGTATTCGCGGAGGTTGGTCATCACGGTCCTTCAATGCTTCGTCACGTCCAGCGCGCCGCCCGGCGGGACCGCGTGCATCTCTTCGATGTTGACCGGCTGGCCAACCGCGTCCGAGACCAACTGACCGACGATGGCGCTGGCCAGGGCGATGAACTTCGCCTGGATGTCAGGGCTGGAGTCGTGCGGCAGCGAGTGCACGGTCACCAGCGCCAAGGGCTCCTCGCCGGGGAAGCTGACGAGCGCCCGCGTGAAGCCGTCATCGCAGCCGCGGATCTGAATGCGAAGGGCCTTGCGGCCGTCGGGCATGGTCTCGAGGCTCATGCGGGGTCTCCCTGGTGTTCGGTTTCGGGTTGTGGTTCAGGTGGCGCCGCGCGCGCGGCGAGGCCGGCGCGGAGAGCCTGCAGGCGCCGCTGCGCCTCTTGACGGCCGATCGGGTCTTCGACGACGGCAGGCGCGGCGCTGAGACGGCGCTGCGTGGGATCGGGCGGATCGCACCAGACGCCTTTTGCGAATTCGGCCTTGAGGCGGACCTCCCAGCGCTTGCGGCACTTCGCGAAGGTCGACTCGCCGCGGATCTCCGGCGCCAGGTCGCGGGCGGCCCAGTAGATCGCCGGATGCGACCACGGGAAGCGCTCCTTGGCCGCATGCGATCGCAGGCCCTGCTCCGCCTCGTACCAGGCCGTCTCGGGGTCCAGGCCGGGCCGGCACAGGTGCAGGAACTCGGGGAGGTTCGGCGGGAACTTGCGCGTCCGCGTCTCCTCGATGCCGCGGAGGATCTCCTCGCCGGTAAAGCCAGCCAAAGCCTCCGCCCATTCGCGCTTCACGTCCTCCACCGGCGCGCCGGCGAACAGGTCGGCCATGCGAGGCCCGAGCACCGCGCGCAGCCGGCCGAAAAGCTTCTCGACCCACGGCTTCGGCGCGGCGGCAGGCGCCGCATGCGCCTCAACCGACGAAGCGGGATTCAACGTCAAAGACGTCATGGGGTTCTGCATGGCGATTGGCGGCAGTGCCGTCGAGTTGGTCGAGGTAGGCCAGGCGCTCGTCGTTGCGGCTGGCGCGACCCGGCGCCGTCGGCGCGGTCATGGTCGCTAGCACGCGGTCGACGTAGCCCGGGAGGTAGGCGATCGGCTCCTTCGCCTCGGCGCGGGCCTTCGCTACGGCGCGGCGCATCTGGCCAACGGTGACGCGGGCCTTCGTCCAGGCATCGGCTAAGGGCCGGAACTTGCGGCGATCGGCCAGGGCGTTGACGTCGTGCTCGATGCCGTACTCGGCCTCGAAGACCTCCGCCCAGGCCAGCCAGTCGGCGGGGGTGTCGTCGTCGGAACCGAGGTACTCGGTCTGACGATTACTCTCCTCTTCTGGAGATAGAGATGGAGATGGAGATAGAGGGGGCGGGTTTTCGCCGGGTTCTTGAGGGGGTTTGGTG
>CAMPJJ010000040.1 GCA_946886855.1 uncultured Roseateles sp.
GGGTCGGCCTGCGGCTCGCGCCGCTTTTCCACTTCGCCCAGGCGGTGGCGCAGGTCGCCCGCATCCAGCGGCCCCTCTCGCCCGCCCTCGCCTCGGCGAGCGATCCCCACGCCATGGCCCGCCTGGTGAGCTCGGTGCAGGAGTCCAAGGCCCGGCTGGACAGCCTGCAGACCCGCATGCGGCGCACCGGCGACGCCAGCATCGCCCCGCTGATCGCGCAGCAGATGCAGGAACTCGACTACCGGTCCAGCCTGGTCGCCAAGGCGCTCGGCAAGGTCGGGTCCACGATCAAAGAAGTCGCGACGGCCGCCTGAAGGGCCGCGCCGGACGTCATCTCGCCGCGTCGATGTCGCTGGCCGCCCTGCTCGCGGGCTGCTCCGGCGCCATCGACCTTTACACCGGTCTGAACGAGAAGGACGCCAACGAGATCACCGCGGAACTGGACCGCCACGGCCTGGAGGCCGCCAAGGCGCCCGCCGGCAAGCAGCTCTTCGCCGTGCGCGTGCCGCCGGAACGTTTCGCGTCGGCGGTCGCCGTGCTGCAGGCGGCCGGACTGCCGCGCCATTCGTTCTCCCGCATGGGCGAGGTCTTCAAGAAGGACGGCATGATCTCGACGCCGACCGAGGAACGCGCCCGCTTCCTCTCGGCGCTGGCCCAGGAACTCGAGAGCACGCTGTCCCAGATCGACGGCGTCGTGCTGGCGCGGGTCCACCCGGTGCTGCCGGAGCGCGTCGTCCCCGGAGAGCCGGTGCTGCCCTCGTCCTGCTCGATCCTGATCAAGCACGCGTCGGGTTGGAACACCGCCGCCTACGAGCCGCGCATCCGCAAGCTGGTGGTGTCCAGCATCCCCGGCCTGGCGGAAGCCCCGGAGAAGGTGGCGGTGGTGTTCGTGCCGGCGGAGGCGATCGCCCTGCCGACGACGACCGCGGCGGCGTCGACGCGCGGCAACGGCGACGGCGGCCTGGACGCTCTCACGGGCTGGATCACTGGCGGTCTGGCGGTGCTCCTGGGTATCGGGCTGCCGGTGGGCTGGTGGCTCTGGCAACGCCGGAGCAGTCCCGCCGCGGCGCCGATGACGGAGGACGACGATCCGCTGGGACTCGCCGCGGCGGAGCCGCCCGCCGGCGCCAGGACGCCATGACCGCCATGACCGCCGGGGGCGCCGGGGGCGCCGGGGGCGCATCGTGCGAGGGGGAGGCGTCCGCGCTCCCCTGCGGATCGCCGGCCGCCTGGCTGGAGCTCTGGTACGAGCCGTGGTGCCGGATGCACCCGGGCTGGCTGGACGCCGCGACGGGCGGCGAGGTCTGCCGCGCCACCGCGCACTGGCTGGCGCGATTCCGCACGCCCGGTCCGTCGCTGCGACTCGCCCACCGGTGGTTCTGCAGCCGCTTCGACATCGACGCCGAGGCCCCCTTGCCGCTGGACCGCCTCGCCGCCCTGCCGCCGCATCTGCCGCTGGAGGGCCGCGCGCTGGAGCAGGCCGCCTTGGCGCTGGGCCGCGTCGCCCACGCGAGCCATTGCCTGGCCGGCGCGCGTCGTGACCTGGCCGACCTGTTCGCCGCCGGGCGCGGCGACACGCCGCCGTGGCGCGACGCCCTCCGGCAGGCCAAGGCGCGCCCCTTGCGCCCGGAGGGGTCGCCGCCGCCGACCGACGCCTCGGACCTCGCCCTGCGTCGCTGGGGGCTGCCGCTGATGGGCCGCCTGATCGAGGACGCCCTGCCCGGCGCCTGGTCGAGGCTGCGCCTGCGCTGCGCGCCCGAACTCCTGCACGCGGCCGCCCTCGCGCCGCGCATTCCGGATTCCGCCGCCGCGCTGCGGCGACAGGCGTGGCGCATCTGGCGCGCCGGCGCCGCCGAGCCGCCGCACTCCCTGGTCCCATCCCCATGAACACGTCCACCCCGATCCGACCCGACCCCTGCGGGCCCACGTCGAGCAGCCCCTCTAGCAGCTCATCGAGCAGCTCATCGAGCAGCTCATCGAGCAGCTCCTCGATCAGTTCCTCGATCAGTTCCTCGAGCCCCTCATCGAACAGCTGCTCGGGCACCTCCGCGGGCAACCCCTCGCGCGACGCCGCGACGCTGCATTGGCGTCTGGCCAAGCCCGCCGACGCGGTCCATCTGGTCCGCATCTACAACGAGTCCGTCGCCGGCGGCGGTCACTCGCCGACGCTGGCGAACGGCACCGAAGCCGCGATGCGGGCGCTGATCGTCGACAGCCGTCGCCAGGGATGGCCGGTCTGGGTGATGACGGCCCCGGAGGACAGGTGCGGCGACGGCCCGCCAGCCGACGCGCGCCCGATCCCGGTCGCCTGGGCGCACATGCGCACCATCGCCTGGGGCTCCAGCGTGTGCCGCAGCGCCGGCGACCTCTGGCTCTACGTGGCGCAGGCCTGGCAGGGCAGCGGCATCGCGATGCGCATGATCCGCGGCGTCTTCCAAGAATGCCGCCGCTACGGCTTCGACACCGTCACCTGCTGGATCCTGGGCAGCAACCGCCGCAGCCTGTCCCTGGTCCGCGCCTGCCGGCTCGAACGCTGGGCCCTGATGCCGGGCGTCGTCGACTACGGCGGCCTGCGCTTCGATCTCGAGGTGTGGGGCTGCCGCCTGGACGATCCCCGCTGGCTAGCCCACATGGACCGGCTGGGACGTCGACAGGCGGGCATCGGACGCCTGCGCGCGGCGCGGCGCGCCACGTCCGCCTGATGCCGCCCGACACCGCCTGATATCGGCCTGCTCCCGCCATGCCGTCCGCGTCGTCCCTGTCCCTGCTGCTGTTCACCCAGGTGATGGCGCTGTCCATGGCGCGCGCGGGCGGCATGATCGTCTTCCTGCCCTTCCTGACGCGCCAGCAGACCCCCGCGATGGTGCGCGGCGCGCTCTGCCTGGCGCTGTCCCTGCCCGCGGCCGCCCAGGTCTGGCCGGCCTTCTCCGCCGCCCCGCCACCGCCCGAGGCGCTGCTGATCCTGGCGATCAAGGAAGGACTGATCGGCGCCCTGCTCGGCATGCTGGCGGCGATCCCGTTCTGGGCGGTGCGCGGCATGGGCACCTTGATCGACAACCAGCGCGGCGCGAACGCCGCCCAGCAGGTCAATCCGGCGCTGCAGGCCGACGCCACGCTGCTGGGCGAGTTGTCCGAACGCGCCCTCGTCGCGCTCCTGGTGGACCTCGGCCTGCTGCAGGCGACCTTCACCGTCCTCGCCGCCAGCCACGCGCAGTGGCCGATGCTGGACCTGTTCCCGCCCCTGGACGCGGCGCACCAGCGCGGGCTGCTCCAGGCCCTGGCCGGCACGCTGACCCAGGCGCTGCTGCTGGCCGCGCCGGCCCTGCTGCTCCTGCTGATGGTCGAGCTGGCGCTGGCGATCGCCAGCACGGCGGTCCAGGGCATGGACGTCTATGCGTCGGCGATGGCGGTGAAGTCGGTGTCGGCCCTGTTCATCGTCGTGCTGATCGCGGCGCCCTTGTTCGACCAGGTCGTGGGCGATGCGCTGCGCTGGTGGCAGGAGGGCATCCTGGACGCCCTCGGCCTCGCGCTGGCGCCGCCGCGCTGACCGGTCCGCGGGTGAGCGATGGCCGAGAAGAACCTTCCCCCGACCGAGTCCAAGAAGCGCCAGGCGCGCGAGGACGGCCAGCTGGGCGTCAGCCAGGACTCGATCAAGATCCTGCGCCTGCTGCTGATGGCGGAGGTGGCCTTCGCCACCGAGCCGCTCTGGCGCGGCATGGTCGACGTCCTGCTCGAGGCGGGACTGCGCCAGACGGCGAGTCCCACCACGGCGGGCCTCGCGATGAGCTGGGCGTCCTGCCTCCCCGTCCTGGTCGTGCTGGTGGTGCTGGCCGTACTTCCGGCGCTGACGGCCGTCCTGGGCACCCTGGCGCAGACGCGCTTCAACATCGCCGGCAAGGCGCTCGGCAAGGGCTTCGACAAGCTCAATCCCGGCACCAACCTGAAGAACCTGGTGTCGGGACAGAAGCTCATGATGGCGGTGCTGGGTCCGGTGCGCAGCCTGTCCCTGCTGACCGTCGCCTGGCTGAAGATCGAGGCCAGCCTGCCTGACATCGCCCTGGCCTTCCGCGTCGACACGGCCCAGGGCTGGTCGCTGTCGCTGGCCCTGCTGAAGGGCCTGGAACGCCAGTGCATCCTCGTGCTGCTGCTGCTGATCGTCACCGACATCCTGCTGCAGCGCTACCTGGTGTTCCGCCAGCTGCGCATGGACATCAGCGAGGTGCGTCGCGACTTCAAGCAGAACGAAGGCGATCCGATGCTCAAGGGCCTCCGCAAGCAGATCGCCAAGGAGATCGTCATGTCCGACGACATCGGTGCGAAGCAGCGGCCCAGCGCGGTGGTCGTCAATCCGGAGCACGTGGCGGTCGCGCTGTACTACGACCCGGAGCTCACGGAGATGCCGCTGATCCTGGACAAGCGCAGCGACGAGGAGGCGCTCGCGCTGCGACGCGCCGCGCGCGAGAACGGGGTGCCGGTCGTGCGTTACGTGGGTCTGGCGCGCCAGCTGCTCGCGTCGGGCGAGGTCGGCCAGCCGGTGCCGGAACATTCGTTCCGCGCGGTGGCGCTGCTGCTGCGCGTGATCGAGGCCTACGAGGCGCAGGCCCCCGACCTGTTGCGCCCCACGCTGCGCCCCGGTGAAGACGAGCTGCACCTGGATCTGGCGAGCGTGGACGACGAGATCGGACAGGAGATGCTGGATCTCGCGTGAGGGGCACGGCGGCAATGCGGCAATGCGGCAATGCGGCAAGGCGGTACGGCGGTACGGCGGTACGGCGGTACGGCGGTACGGCGGTACGGCGGCGTGGGAGGCGCGCCGCCGGGCTCATGCCTCGTCGCGCAATTGCTCCTCGATGAGGGCGTACTTCTCGCGACGGCGCGCCAGTGCCCGATGCAGGGCGGCGGCCTCCGCCAGGGCCAGTTCGGCGGCGTCGCACGCGCGCTGACGATCCACCACGGCCTGCCGGGCCGGCGGCACGCGGTCCAGTTGCGCCTGGTCGGCCTGACGCCAGCGTTTGAGGACCGGCGAGCCCCCGGGCGCCGCCTGACAGGCGGTCCGCAACGCGGCGCGCCGCGCGGCCACATCCGCGATGCAGTCGCTCAGCGCCTGCTCCGCGCTCACCAGCGCCTGCGCGGCGGCTTCGCCGGCGCGCTGGGCGCGCAACAAGGCCGCCTCCGCCAACGTCGCGCGCCGGCTCGCCAATGCGCCGACGCGGCGCACGCCGGGGATCCGGGCGTCCGGTGGCGCGGGCGCCTCGACCTCGTGCGGCGCGCGCTTCGGCGCGGGGCGATCGGCAGCGGAAGCAAAAGCGGAAGCGGAAGCGGAAGAGGCGGTAGCGGAAGCGGCCCCCGGCGGCACGGCGGCATTCATCCTGCGCTCACACCGCGCCGGCGGTCAGCGCGTTCAGCCGCGCCAGGCTGTCTTCCCACGGCGCGGGCGTGCGCGTGTCCTGGCGCAGGAAGTCGATCACCTTGGGATAGTCCGCGACGATGCGGTCGGTCTCCGGGTCCAGGCCGGGCCGGTACTCGCCCAGGCGGACCATCAGTTCCATGTCGCGGTAGCCGGACAGCACCTGCCGGATCCGGTTGGCCGCGCGGCCCTGCTCCCGGGGCACGATGTTGGACATCACCCGGCTCAGGCTCGCCAGCACGTCGACCGCCGGATACTGTCCCTGCTCGGCCAGCTTGCGCGACAGCACGATGTGGCCGTCCAGCAGCGAGACCGCCTCTTCGCTGATCGGGTCCGAGCGCAGCTCCCCTTCCAGCAGCACCGTGTAGAGCGCCGTGATCGAGCCGCCGGCGGCATTGCCCGCGCGCTCGATGAGCCGCGGCAGCAAGGCGTAGACCGACGGCGGGAAGCCGGCGCGCGCGGGCGCCTCGCCGGCGGCCAGGCCGATCTCGCGCTGCGCGCGCGCCAGACGGGTCAGGGAGTCCACCATCAGCAGCACGTTCAGGCCCTGGTCGCGCAGGCCTTCGGCGATCGCGGTAGCGGTGAACGCGGCGCGCACGCGTTCGATCGAGGTGCGGTCCGAGGTCGCGCAGACGATCACCGTGCGCGCCATCAGTGCGGGGTCGAACTCATGCTCGGTGAACTCGCGGACCTCGCGGCCCCGCTCGCCGATCAGCCCGACCACGATCGCGTCGGCCGGACTGCCGCGACCCACGGCCGCCATCAGCGTCGTCTTGCCGCAACCGGGGCCGGCGAACAGACCCACCCGTTGACCCTGCCCGACCGTCAGCAGCGCGTCGAGGCTGCGCACCCCGGTCGGGAACCGGTCCTTGATGCGCCAGCGCTCCACCGGCGGGGGCGCGTCCGCGATCACCGGGCGCAGGACGAGTCCGGCCTCGCCCGGGCGCAGCGGCGGCCCGTCGTCGAGAGGATCGCCGAAGCCGTCGAGGATGCGACCCAGCAGCGGCCGCCCCACGGCGACGTGATGCACGGTGCGCAGCGGCCGGATGACGCAGTCGCCGGAGATGCCCTCCAGCGCCGTCAGCGAGGACAGCAGCACATGCGCCCCGGTGAAGCCGACGACCTCGCAACGCCAGATCCGGTCGGGCGCCGCGGGGTGGTAGACCTCGCAGAGCTCGCCGATGCTCGCGCCGGGCACGGTGCCTTCGATCAGCATGCCCAGCACGCGGTGCACCTGGCCCAGCGCATGGGTCAATGGGACCGCCGCCATCGCGGCGGCGACGGCGGCGGCTTCGCGGGCGGCGACGTCGCGTGGCGTCACCATCCGATCTGCACCTTGCGGGGACCGTCGAAGACCAGCGTGCCGGGCCGGATCTCGGCCAGCCGCCAGTCGCCGACGCGGTCGCCGGGTTCGATCCGCCGGCCGTCGGTCAGCGTCACATGGCTGCTGGATCCGAGCATCACCTCCTGGATGTCGAACGGCAGGACCAGGCTGCCGTCGCCGGGGATGTTGACCAGCAGTCGACCGCGTCCGCCGCGCCGCTCGGCCGGCGCGGCGATCATCGCCTCGATGGCCATGGATGCGGATGCGGATGCGGATGCGGATGCGGATCCTGACGGGGCCGCGGCCGGGACTGCAGAGGCCGAGACGGATGCGTCCCCGGGTCCTGGCTCGGGACGCGGGTCGTCGCCGGAGGACCACTGTTTCCGGCGCGGATCCGCGGTCGGCAACTGCTTCTTCCTGGTCTCGTCGTCCGGCTCGATCGCCGTCTCGCTGTCCTGGACCTGCCGCACCAGCGCGGCCACGCCCAGCATCGTCGACAGCAGGCCGGCCGCGACGATCAGGCTGCCCAGCGTCCGCATCGGTCGCGGCCCGAGCGTGGCGTGCCGACGGCGTGTCCCGACGGGCCGGACATCCGCCACCAGGGCTGGCGGCGCCTCCTCTGACGGATCGGCGATCTGCCGCGCGTGGCTTTGACGTGCGTGCGCCTGCAGCATCCCCGATGACTCGATTTCCAGCGCCCCGGTCTCCGGCGCCTCGGTCACCGGTGGCGACCAATGTTCCCAAGGCTCGGTCGAGCCCCGGACCACCAACCAGATGTCGCCCGTCCTGAAGGGCTCGCCCGGCGCCAGCGGCACCGTCTCTCCGCCCGACAGCGTCACGCCCGTGGACAGCAGGACGCCGTCTTCGACCGCTTCCAGCAGGAGGCCGCCGTCCGGCGTCGCACGCACGAGCAGCCGCGCGGGCGGCAGGCCGTCCCCCATCAGCAGCAGATCGGCGTCATTGCCGGCCCCCACCGTCAAGGCGTCCTCGAGCGGCAGCGCCGCGCCGGCCTGCAGGCCGCTCACGACGCGCAGCTCCAGCACGTCCGCCTCCCAGGCCGGCGTCGTCATGTCAGTACATCTCCGGCGAGGCGCGTCCCTCCAGGGGGACGCTGATCACGGCGCGCACGTTGACGCGGAAATCCGGCGGCAGCTCGGACATGCCGATCACCCCCAGCGACGGGATGCGATCGGCCAGCAGCTTGCGGATGTGGGGTCTCACGTCCTGCGCGCAGACCATGACCGGCTGCCCGCCGCCGCAGGTGGCCAGGTAGGCGGCGGCGGTCTCGTCCAGGATCGCGTCGGTCAGGTCCGCCTCCAGCGCCAGGAAGTCGCCGTAGGCGGTCTGCCGGATGGCGGACCGGATCTGGGCCTCGAGCTCGCTGTCGAACATGAGCGCCCGCAGCTCCTTGCGCTCGGCGTGGGCGTCGCAGATCTCGCGTTGCAGCGCGGCGCGCACGCACTCGGTCAGCACCGACGGGTCGCGCTCGCGCGGGCCCCACTCGATCAACGCGTTCAGGATGATGGGCACGTTGCGGATGCTGACGTTCTCCATCAGCAGGCGACGCAGCACCTCGGCCATCCGGCTCAGCGGCACGGCGCGTTCCAGCTCCTTGGCGACCTCCGGCGTCTTGCGGCCACACCAGGCGGCGATCTTCTGCGTCTCTTCCATGCCGAAGTACATCGGCCCGACGCGCAGCAAGGTCTCCTCGCAGAGCTCGTCCAGACGGTCCCAGCAGTCCCGCAGGTCGGTCGGCGGGGGATCGAGCGCCAGGGCCTGCGCCTCGTCCAGCCACACGCGCGGCGCGCAGGCCACGCCGCCGCGCGACTCCACCTGCTCGGGCGGCAGACCGAGCTCGGCCGGATCGCCGACCGTCCAGGTGCAGGTCCGCAGGTCCTCCCGCAACCACATGGAAAACACCGGCACTTCGCCGTGGCAGAACTCGATGTCCGCGTGTTCGAGCTCGGCCCCGGTGTCGAACTCGATCTGCGGCGTCACCAGCGCCAGACGTCGCACCAGGCGATTGCGGACGTGACGGCACAGGTTGAGCGCGCGCTGCGCGCGCTCGGGATCGATGCGCCGGCTGACCCGCAGCGCGAAGGGCCGGACCAGATCGAAATCGCGCAGGGCTTCCACGACGGCTTCGCGCTGCTGCGTTTCCTCGCGGTCCGCCTTGAGCTTGCGATGCATCATCGTCAGCCCCACCGTGGCCGCGCCCGCCGCCAGGCCGGCGAAGATCACCAGCGGCATGCCCGGCAGCAGGCCGAAGGCCAGCATGGCGCCGCTGGCCGTCACCCAGGCCTTGGGCTGATGCAGCATCTGCGCGGTCAGTTCATTGCCGATCGCGCGGCCGCCCGTGGGCTTGGACACCCGCGTGACCAGCAGGCCGGCGGTCATGGACATCAGCAGCGCCGGGATCTGCGCCACGAGGCCGTCGCCGATGGTGAGGATGGCGTAGACGTGCAAGGCCTCGGCGGCCGGCAGGCCGCGCTGGAACACGCCCACCGAGAGACCGCCGATCAGGTTCACCAGCACGATGACGATGCCGACGATCGCGTCGCCCTTGGCGAACTTCATCGTGCCGTCCATCGCGCCGAAGAACTGGCTCTCCTCGGTCAGCGCGTCGCGCTGTTCCCTGGCTTCGTCCTGGGTGATGCCGCCGGCCTTGCGCTCCATGTCGATGGCCATCTGACGTCCCGGCATCGCATCGAGCGAGAAGCGCGCGCTGACCTCGGCGACCCGTTCGGAGCCCTTGGTGATCACGATGAACTGCACGACGGTCAGCACCAGGAACACGACGAGGCCGACCACCAGGTTGCCGCCGACCACGATCTCGCCGAAGGCCTCGATGATGTGCCCGGCCTCGGCGTTGAGCAGGATCTGCCGCGTGCTGGCCACGCTGAGCGCGACGCGGAACAGCGTGGTGACCAGGAACAGCGAGGGGAACGCCGACAGGCCGGTGGTCTGCTTCACCTGCATCACCAGCACGATCAGGAAGGCCGACACGCAGAGGTTGATCGCGATCAGCAGGTCCAGCAGCCAGGTGGGCACCGGCAGCAGCATCGCGAAGACCACGGCCACGACCAGCGCGGTGACGACGATCTCGGCACGCTCGCCGCGCGGTGCGATCTGAAGCGCCAGGGCCCGCGCCGGCGACAGGAACGCGCGGTCGGCGGTGGGGGGGGCGGCGTGGCGAGGGGCGGTTCTGGAGGAAGGCGCGGACATGGTGACTGTTCAGTCGCCGCCCACCGCGCGGGGTTCGCCACCTGAATTTGCAGGCTTTGTTAACCCTCTACGCGACGGGCCAGGCGTTCACCGGACTGCATGCCAGCCGTCCGGTCCAGCAGGCCGAGGCGCGTCAGGTCGGCGGTGTTGGCGTTGCTCAGCTCGGCATTGACGAGCTGCTTGGTGTCGCCGTTGAGCCAGACCGCCTCCGGCAGGATCGCCAGCTCCCGTTGCAGCTGCCGGCGCGCGCTCGCCAGCCCGCCGCCGCTGAGCTTCAGGACCGGTCCCATCCGGCCGAGCGGGCCCTGCGGCGCGGTGGCGAACGAGAACTCCAGGATCCATCGCGCGGTCTTGCGCACCTCGTCCGGCTTGTCGATGCCCGGGCAGGCGCCCGTCTTCATCACACGGACACCGGACTCTCCCACCTGATGCGCCTGCCGCGCCATCCGTCCCAGCACGACATGGAGGAACACGACCTGCCCGCCGCCCAGCCGCGTGTCCATGCGACTGCGCAGCACGGACATCTCCGCCAGCCGGGTGAGCCCGGCGTCGTCCAGTTCCACCATCTGCTTCAACGACGGCGTGGATTGCAGGAGGGCCCACATCGGCGACCCGGGCACGAGGGCCTGCGCCGCGCCCGTCGGCTTCTGCGCGACGGCGGTGCGCATCAGCTGCCGGATCTCCTGTTCGGGGTCGTCCGCCAGCAGGGCGAGTCGGGCTTCCAGCTGCGCCGCCTCCGCGCCGCTGGGCAGACGACGCAGCGCCAGCGACAGCAAGGCCTGGCGCTCGGCCGCGCCGTAGGCGTCGCTGTCCAGGGTGTCGATCGCCATGGACGTCCTGCCTTGCATCCACAGCGACGCGAACTGTTCCGCGCGCTGCCGGATCGACGCAAAGGCCTGATCCCCGGCGAGCTGTCGCATCATCTGCTCGATGGTCTCGATGCGCTTCAGCGCGTCGACGCGCACGTCCTGGCCCTCGCGCGCGTCGCGCGCCTCGTCGTGCGTCTCCTGCTCGACCCGCTCGCTCGCGCCGAAGGTGATCTCCTCCGCGCTGGCGCCGAGTCCGCCCGCATTCGACGCGGCGTTGGCCGCGGCCGCGGCGGCCAGGGCCGACACCGCGGCCCGACGCTCGGAGAGCTGCTCCTGCTCGCGGATCGTCGATCCCGACGGGCGCTCCGACACGGGCGGGCGGGAGACCGTCCGGCTGAGCGCCGCCGGATTCTGGAAGCCGGTCTCCGGGGGAGTTTCAAAGGCGACCGGGCCTGGACGAGCGGTGATCGGGTTCATGGCGGGACTCTGGCAATGGGAAGAGGAAGCGTCACGGCAGCGCGCGCGCCGTGAGGATGAAGAGGCGCTCGCGCTCGTTGTTCACGGCGCTGTCGCTGCGGAAGAGCGCGCCGATCAGCGGGATGGAGGCCAGGCCCGGCACGCGCGTGTTGGACACCTGGCGATCCTGTCGCCGATAACCGCCGACGACCAGCGATTCGCCCGGCTTCACGACGGCCTCGGTGCTGACCGCGCTGTTGCCGACGCTGGGGGTGCCCTGCTCGCTGCTGGCCCGGGTCAGCTGGCCGTCCTCGATGTCCAGGGTCACGCGGATCCCGCGCGCGTCCGCCCCGGCGGCGTCGTCGCCGACGATGCTCGGCGTCACCTTGAGCAAGGTGCCCGCCGTGACCGTGCGCAGGTCGGTGCTGCGCTCACCGACCAGCTTCACATAGGCCGACTGGTTCATGTCCAGCAAGGCGCCCACGTTGTTCAGGGTCAGGACCGACGGGCGCGACAGCACCTGCGCCTGGCCGCGCGATTCCAGCGCGCGCACCCGCAGCTCGAGGCGGTTGGACGACCAGAGCACCATGGTCGAGCCCTTGACGCCGGTGTCCGCGGACCGTGCGTCGATCTTCCCGTCGGCGCTCAGCGCCACGCTCCCGGCACCTGATCCGGCCGCGAGGTCGACCGACCAGTCGCGCAAGGCATCCGCGCTGATGTCGAGGATGGTCACGTTGATCTCGATCAGGCGGCTGGGCAGGTCGAGCGCCTCGATGAGCTCGCGGTACTCGTCGCGACGTGACGGCAGGTCCCAGACCAGCACGGCATTGAGCGGCGTGTAGGCGGCGATCGACGGGACGACCTCGGCATCCTCCGGATCGGCGCCGCGGGCGGCGGGCTTGCGGGCGCCGGCCGGCTCCGCGAAGGCCGAGGACGCCGCGTCCGCCGCGCCAGGGCGTGCGGAGGCGCCGCCGGTCGACGGCGTCGTCGGCAGGCGTGCGGCCGCCAGCCCGGGCCATGCCGCGCCGGGCGGCGCCTCCCCGCCGGCCAGCTCCCTCGCCAGCGCGGCCCAGGGGTCCTCGGCGGCGGTCGCCAGGGCGTTGGCGCCGGCGCCGCGCCCGGTCTTGAAAGCAGTCTGGACCTGGAGGCTGCGGGCGTTCGGCAGGACCTGGTTGAGGGTGGTCACCAGTCCCGGCACGGCGACGCTGCGATCGCGCGTGCGCATCTCGCGATCGGCCGCGGAGGCATGCTTCAGGCGGAACACCATCAGCCGCGGGCGTTCCCGGCGCGGCCGTTCGGGCGGAACGGCCAGGACCCGACGCACTTCGGCCACATAGGCGGGCGGACCGGAGACCAGGACGGTGGGCGGATCGGAATCGAATTCGCCCCAGCCGAAGCGGCTCTCGAGCAGTCCGATCCCGGCGAGGGCTTCCTTGGCGTCGGACGGACTCTGCGGGCCGAGGGAGATGCGCTCGCTGATGGCGGTGGACCGCGCCGACAGGTGCAGCACGCCCTGGTAGACGAACCAGTCCAGCCCCGCGGCGTCGCCGAGCCGGTCGAGGAAGGCCGCGGGCGACGCCCCCTTGCCGCCCAGGCGCACCTTGCGCCGGCCCAGCGACGGATCGGCCAGCTTCACTTCCAGGCCCAGGGTGGTCGAGAAGCGATCGAGGACTTGCGTCAGCGACAGCTCTTCGTCGGCGCGATAGCTGTAGAGCGTGTCGCGCCAGGCGGCCGGAGCCACGGCGCCGGCCTCCGTGAGCGCGGGACCGAAGGGACCGAGCAAGGCCGCCGTGCAGAGCGCCGCACGCCATCCGGGACCCGGCAGCGTCGCCAGCGTCGCCAGCGCGCTCATCTCAGCACTTCGTTGAGGAGCTTGCGCTCGACATGCCGGTGCTCCTGGACCTCGACCTTCTGCACCGCGAGTTCCACCTGCATCTGGCGCTTGATCGCGATCGCGCGCTGGAGCTCACCGGGGCCGATGGCCGCCATGGCCTGGGACAGGCGTGTCGAGGTCGCCAACGAGGCCGTCAGTTGTCGGGAGGCGGAAGTGATCGAGGTCATGCGGGGTCTCCTGCAGGAACGGGGAAGGGAGGTTGTCAGCGGAAGGCGGGGCGGGCGTCGCGCAGTCCCGGGCGCCGGGCAGCGCCTTCAGCAAGGCGTGGACGTTGTCGTCGTAGCGGGCGTGAAGGCTGCCCGCGGGGTGTGAGAGCACGCAATGGCCGCGGTCCAGCAGCGCATCGGGCGCCAGCGACCAGCCGGCATCGGCGGCGATGTCCTGGAGGACCACGAGGTCCTCGGGGTGCGCGCGCAGTTGAGGCTGGCCCTCGGCGCGCATCGCGCGCCATTCGTCGCGCAGCAGGCAGGCACTGGATCGCGCCTGCTGGTCGGCGGGCAGCTCGAGCAGCAGACGTCGCGCCGCGCGATGGGCGATCTCGACCAGGAAGATCTCGGCGGCGGCGCGCCATTGTTCACGCTCGTCGTTCAGCGCGATCGCGATCCGCGTCGCGTCGACCAGCGCCTGATCGCGCAGGTCGATCGATTCGCGGGCGAGCTGGTCCAGGCACTGCTCGCGCGCCCGTTGCCGCCACCGGCGCGCGCGCTCGCGCGCGGCACGCAGCCGGCGCGCGCAGGCCCGGCGGGAGGCCCGGACGACGTCGTCGGCCGAGCGCACCACGTCCAGCGACTCGCGGCTCAGCACGAGCGCGTCCGCGCCCTCGCCTTCCTCGAGGCGGAGGGCGAGCGCGTTCAGCAGCAGACGTCGGGAGATCCAGGCGGGGTTCATTGCGGCGCTAGTGCGCGAACAGTCGGACCGGGTTCCGCGAGCCGCGCGGCCTCGCGAGAACGGCATGCCGTCGACATCGCACTGACCGGCACCTCCGCTTTCCCCGCCGCCGGCGCCACCGGCGGCCTGCTCCGATGCTTGCCGTTCCGACCGCCAAAGCCTCCGTTCCGCTCGTCCCGCCCGCCTCCGCCCGGGCCTCACCCGCGCCGCTGCGCCTGCCGGCACGGCAAGCCGAAGACATGCACCTGCGTCAGCGGCTGCGGCGAGGCGTCGAGTGGCAGGTCGACGACACGAGTTCCCCGTGGGCCGCCTTCGAGCTCACGCTCGCACCGCCGGAGAGAGACAGAGACAGGGCCACCACGCCCGCCGCCGACGGCCTCGCCCTCGGCCTGCCGCACGGCATCCTCTTCCTCGAAGACGACACGCTGATCGCGATCGCGACCGGCGCCCACCTGCCCCGGGACACGGACGACCGGGTGCATGACGGCCTGCTGCGCCTGGCGTGCACGGCCTGGCCCCCGGCCCTCTCCCGCGCGCTCGGCGCCGCCCCGGTCCCGCTGCCGGCCGCGCGCGACCAGCGCCGCATGGATCCGGTGGATCCGGTGGATCCGGCGCATCCCGCGCATCGCCAGGGTCCCGTGGCGGTGGCCGCGGACCCGACCCACGCCGCGCTCTTGACGCTCGTCAGTCGCGACGGCGGCAGGCAAGGCGTGACC
Source organism: uncultured Roseateles sp. (assembly GCA_946886855.1). Next base: position 14,720 of record CAMPJJ010000040.1, read on the forward strand.
CTCCGCGCGTCGGCGCGCACGCTGCTGGCGTGCGCGTCGGCACCGGGCTGGCACCCGCTTCGCGCGACGGGACCGGTCCCTGCGGCCGTCGCCGCGATCGTGATGCAGGCCGGCCTCTGGCTGGCGCGGGTCGCGTTGCCGGTGGCGCGGCTGCCGACCCTGCGGCCCGGGGATGCCGTGTGGCTCCCCGCCGAGGCCCGCGATCAAAACGGTCCGCTCTGCTTCATTTGTGCAAGCGGGCTAGTCCATTTAGGTCAGGTCGACCCCCTCACACGCGAGTTCCAGGGATGGGGCTCGACGGGGGGCTCGCCGTCCAATTCTCCTCATGCCTTTTCACCTTCAATGGAGCCCCGCAACGTGGATGCCCTGACCGTAGACCTGGACTTCATCGTGGGCCGCGTCGCCATGACCGTCGGCGAACTCAGCGCGCTCGCGGCGGGCCAGATCGTGCCCCTGCAGGCGCTGACGCCGGCGGCCGTGCGCATCGTCGCGCACGGCACCGAACTCGGCGCGGGGCAACTGGTCGAGGTCGAGGGGCGCCTGGCCGTCGAGATCCTGCAGTGGGGGAGCCCGCGGTGAACGGGGGCGGCGTCGATCCGATCTCGCTGGCATTCCTGCTGGTGGGCCTGACGCTGCTCCCGCTGCTGCTGGTCTGCACGACGAGCTATCTGAAGATCTCCGTCGTCCTGATGATCGTGCGCAACGCGCTGGGCGTGCAACAGGTCCCGCCGACGATGGCCCTCAACGGCATGGCGCTCGCCGCCACGCTGTTCGTGATGGCCCCCGTGCTCAACGAGGTCGTGTCCCGGCTGCCCGTCAACGTCGCCCCCTGGTCCGATGCGGAGGACGGCTCGGCGCCGACGCCCCGGCGCCCCGCGTCCGCGCGTCTGGGCATGAGCGATCTGGCCCATGCCTTCGAGCCGATGCGCGGTTTCATGCTGGCCAACACGCTGCCCGAGAAGCGGCAGAAATTCGTCGACCTGGCCCGCCAGCAATGGGGGGACCGGATGGCCGCGCCGCAGGACAGCGACTACGTCGTGCTGATCCCCTGCTTCGTGGTCAGCGAGCTCGAACTGGCGCTGAAGGCCGGCTTCGTGCTCTACGTGCCCTTCGTCGTCATCGACCTGCTGCTGTCCAACCTGCTGCTCGCGCTGGGCATGCAGATGGTGTCGCCGATGGTGGTGTCGCTGCCGCTCAAGATCCTGCTGTTCGTGCTGCTCGACGGCTGGACGCGGCTCTTCGACGGCCTGGTCCGTTCCTACGCCTGAGGCGCGCGCCGTGATCGAAACCATCGCGTTCTTCCAGAAGGGCCTGCTCATGGTGATCTGGCTCTCGCTCCCGCCGCTGATCGTGGCGGTGGTGGCGGGCGTGCTGGTCTCGCTGGTGCAGACCGTCCTGTCCATGCAGGACCAGAGCATTCCCTTCGCCGTGAAGCTGCTGGCCGTCGGCCTGGTGCTGGCGATGACCGGCCGCTGGATGGCGCTGCAGCTGCTGGCGCTGGGCGACCAGGCCCTCGCGGCGCTGGCCACCTTCGGCGGTCGGCCATGAGCGCCGCACCGCCCCCCTTTCCTGTCACGCGCCTGGCGCGGCGCGACCTCTCCTGTGTCCCAGGGAGCCCCCGGCTCCGGAAGCACCCCGCCGGGCACGCGCCCGTCACCGAGCCGGACGGGGACCCGGACCTACTTCGAGTCTGTCTATGAACCACTCCACCGATGCCAATGACGACAACACGGACGCCGACCCGGCCGTCGAGCCCGTCGAACTGATCGAACAGGGCGATCCCGCGGACACGGCCGAGGCGGCCGAGCAGAACGAAGCCGTCGAGGCCGTCGAGGCCGTGGACCCGGAGCTCGTGCGGCAACGCCAGCAGCTGGTGCTGACCCACATCGTCAAGATCGCGCGGGACTCGCGCAGCGATTCCAGCAAGCTCAAGCGCTTCCTGCGACGCTATGAGCGCTCGCCGGGCGAGCTCGACGACATCATCCAGGATGCGATGCTCGAGGCGACGCGCTGCGCCGACCGCTTCCAGGCGCGCTCGTCGGTGGAGACCTGGTTCTTCGGGATCGCCGCGAACGTGGCACGCAACCACGTCGCGCGCTGCTCCAAGCGCAGCGGCCAGATGGAGAGCCTGGACGAGTCGCCTCACATGATGGACGCCGAATCGGCCCATCGGCCTCGCGACTCGTCGATGGACGTCAGTCAGCAGGTCGCCTACCGGCAGTTGGCCGGCATCGTGGACGTGACGCTGTCGGGGCTGTCCCCGGACCTGCGCGGCACCTTCGACCTGGCCTGTCTCCAGGAAGAGTCCTACCGCGACGTCGCCGAGATCCAGGCCATCCCGATCGGCACGGTGCGCTCGCGCGTGAACCGGGTCCGCACGCTGTTGCGCTCCCGACTGAAGCAGGGCTTCGCCGACTACGCGACCTGAGCGTTCCCGGCCGCCGCTCCTCGCGAGGGGCGGCGTCCACGCGCCGTCCACGCGCCGTCAGTCGATCCAGCGCAAGGCCAGCTGGGTCACCACCAGGGCAAGCATGAACCCGCCGACGCCCCACAGCAGTGCCTGCAGCAGGTGGTTGGTGCGGCGCTGCTCCACCAGCAGTTGACGCGTCAGGTCGGCGTGGCCGTCCTCGGCGCGCTGGCGCAGGACCTCGTGCATCAGCCGGGGGAACTCCGGCACCATCTGCGCGAAGCGCGGCGCCTCCTTCTTCAGCTGGCGCAGGAAGGCGCGCCAGCCGATCTGCTCGTCCATCCAGCGTTCGAGGAAGGGCTTGGCCGTGGCCCACAGGTCCAGCTCGGGATCGAGCTGCCTGCCCAATCCTTCAATGTTGAGCAGCGTTTTTTGCAGCAAAACCAGCTGCGGCTGGATCTCGACGTTGAATCGGCGGGAGATCTGGAACAGGCGCATCAACACCTGGCCCAGCGAGATGTCCTTGAGCGGCTTGTCGAAATGCGGCTCGCAGACGGTCCGCACCGCGCCCTCGAGTTCATCGACGCGCGTCTCGGGCGGCACCCAGCCGGACTCGATGTGCAATTCGGCCACACGCTTGTAGTCGCGGCGGAAGAAGGCGATGAAGTTCTGCGCCAGGTAGTCCTTGTCGACCTCGGTCAGCGTGCCGATGATGCCGAAGTCCAGCGCGATGTAACGGCCGAAGGTCTGTGCCTCCAGGCTGACCTGGATGTTGCCGGGATGCATGTCGGCATGGAAGAAACCGTCGCGGAAGACCTGCGTGAAGAAGATCGTCACGCCGTCGCGGGCCAGCTTCCTGATGTCGACGCCCGCCTCGCGCAGCCGCTCGAGCTGCGAGATCGGCACGCCGCGCATGCGCTCCATGACGATGACCTCGCTGCGGCAGAGCTCCCAGATCATCTCCGGCACCATCACCAGCTGCAGGTCCTGCATGTTGCGGCGCAGTTGCGCGGCGTTGGCGGCCTCGCGCACCAGGTCCAGCTCGTCGTGCAGGTAGGTGTTGAACTCGCCGACGACCTCGCGCGGCTTCAGCCGTCGGCCGTCGGCGGAGAAACGCTCCACCCAGCCCGCCAGCGTGCGCATCAGCGCCAGGTCGTCCTCGATGATGTCGAGCATGCCCGGCCGCAGCACCTTGACGGCGACTTCACGCCCGTCGTGCAGCGTCGCGAAGTGCACCTGCGCGATCGAGGCGCTGGCCACCGGCTCGGCGTCGAAGGTGGCGAACAGTTCCTCGATGCGGCGGCCGAAGGCGCGCTCGATCAGTTCACGCGAGAGCTCGGCGGGGAACGGCGGGACGTTGTCCTGCAACCGCGACAGCTCCTCGATCATGTCGGGCGGAACCAGATCGCGGCGCGTGGACAGCAGCTGGCCGAACTTGACGAAGATCGGCCCCAGCCGTTCCAGCGCCAGACGCAGGCGCATGCCGCGCGGCTGGTCCCAGGCCCGGCCGACCGTGATCAGCCGGCGCAGGAAGCGGAAGCGGCGACGCTTGAGCGTGGACAACGCCAGGTCGTCCAGCCCGTGTCGATAGAGGGTCCAGACGATGACCAGCAGGCGGGACAGGTACCTCATTCAGGACCTCATGCCCGGCCTTGGCCGTCGGGCATGAAGCGGCCCGCCGTGCGGGCCAGCGTCGCCATCGCCGCGGCCGCGGCCCGGCCGAAGCGGCCGAGCTGATGCGCCACGGCCGGGCCGGTGATGGCGGCCAGGTCGTCCTCGATGTCCCAGCGCACGTGGTCGATCAGCCAGTTGAAGTCGCCGGCCAGTTGCGCATCGCCCTGCACCCGCACGTCGGGACGCGCGCCCGACAGCGCCGCGAAGGCGGCGGCGGCGGGGTTGGACGCATCCAGCTCGATGAGCAGGTCCGGTTCTTGCCTAGGGGCATCCTCGTCCCCCATCCGTTCCAGCAGACCGGCGGGGGTGATGCGCAGGCGCAGGTCGGGGGCCGCCGGCAGCAGGGCCGGCCAACCGGCCAGCCGCAACCGCAATGTCTTGCCCGTGTGCGGGGCCAGGCGCGCGGTGGCGACGGGCTCGCGGGACATGACATGGTTGAGCAACAGCGTGATGCGATCCTGGACTGCGGGCGCGAGGAGCTTGGACCATTCTTGAAGCATGGGGCGGATTGTAGGCAGGCCGCGACCGCGGCCCGGCCAGGTCGGAACCGGTGACAAGCTAGGGGCTCCCGTTACGAGTCCGCGAATCGAATTGAGCGAGAATTTCCGGCTCTGGCCGGGGAAGGACCACTGGGTGATGTTTGAGGACCGAAATTACAAGAGAACCTTCTACAGCGCGCCGCAGTCGGTCCAATCCTTCATCGCGGCCTTCCTGGAACCGACGCTGATCGTCCTGGTCTACCTGGTGTTGCTGGCCTGGTTCGACGAGCCGGTCATGCGGTCGACCTACACGCTGTGCATGCTGGTGTTCGCGCTGACCTTCCCGGGGCGCAACCGCTTCGCGGACCATCCCGCGAGCGCCGTCACCGACATCGTCGGCTCCTGGCTGATGCTGCTGCTGATCCTGGGCATGTTCGCCTACGCGACCAGCAGCTTCCATTACTTCGAGCGCCCGGTGCTGATGTGGTGGGCCGCGGTCACGCCGCTGGCGCAGATCGCCGCGGTCGAGATCGGCCGGCGCGTGCTGCGCTGGCGTTCGCGCCAGCCGTGGATCCGGCGCACCGCGGTGATCGTCGGCGCGGGGCCGCTGGGCGCGAAGGTCGCGCGGGCGCTGCAGTTCGGCACGGTCGGCGGCGCCGACTGCCTGGGATTCTTCGAGGACCGCACCGACGACCGGCTGCATCCCGACTGCCTGGGCCGGGTGCTGGGCACGCTGCCGCAGCTCAGCGACTACGTCCGCACGCACGGCGTGCGCGAGGTCTACATCACGCTGCCGCTGGGCTCGCAGCCGCGCATCCTGCGCCTGCTGGAGCAGCTGCAGGGCACGACGGCCTCGCTCTTCTTCGTCCCCGACGTGTTCGGCATCAGCATCATCCAGGGCCGGCTGCAGGACGTGAACGGCGTGCCCGTGGTCGGCATCCTGGAGACCCCCTTCACCGGCGTGAACGAAGTCGTCAAGCGGATCAGCGACATCATCCTGGCCTCGCTGATCCTGGTGCTGATCTCGCCGATCCTGCTCATCCTGGCGATCGGCGTGAAGCTGAGCTCGCCCGGACCGGTGATCTTCCGGCAGCGCCGCAACGGCCTGGACGGCGAGGAGATCATGGTCTACAAGTTCCGCTCGATGCGCGCGATGGACAACGGCACGGTCGTGAAGCAGGCGACCAAGGGCGATCCGCGCATCACGCCCTTCGGCGCCTTCATCCGCAGGACCTCGCTGGACGAGCTGCCGCAGTTCATCAACGTGCTGCAGGGCCGCATGAGCATCGTCGGGCCGCGTCCGCATGCGGTCGCGCACAACGAGGAATACCGCCAGATCATCAAGGCCTACATGGTGCGCCACAAGGTCAAGCCGGGCATCACCGGCTGGGCGCAGGTCAACGGCCTGCGCGGCGAGACCGACACCGTGGACAAGATGAAGGCGCGCGTCGAATACGATCTCGAATACCTGCGCAACTGGTCGCTGGGGCTGGATCTCCAGATCATCGTTCGGACCGTCCGGCTGGTGCTGTTCGACCGCCATGCCTATTGACGACAAGAAGGGGACCCCCTCGATGAAGCGACTCCACCGCCTGCCATTGCCGTTCGTGCTGCTGGCCTCCGCCACCCTGGCCGCGCCCTGCTGGGCGCAGAGCGACGTCGGCAGCCCCTGGTACGTCGGCGGCTCGCTGGGCCACTACTACACCAGCAACGTGTTCCGTTCCGCCGCCGGCGAGAACAGCGACCGCCTGACCTCGATCAGCCTGCTGGGCGGCGTCGACCAGCGCCTGGGCCGCCAGCGCGTCTACGGCAACCTGCGGCTCAACGACACCCGCTACAACGACAACAGCCGGCTCAACAACAACGGCTACGACCTGGGCACCGGCCTCAACTGGGAGACCGTGGGCAACCTGTCGGGCACGCTGGAGTACACCCGCAAGCGCACGCTGGCCGACTTCAACAGCACCACCGCCGTCGCGCCCACGACCGAGAAGAACCTGCAGACCGACCAGAGCGCCACCGCGACCGCGCGGCTGGGCCTGCCGACGCTGAGCTCATACTCGATCGAGGCCTCCTGGATCCACCGCGCGCGGGACTATTCGCTGGCGGACTTCGACACCCAGGAATTCCGTCAGGACGCGCAGTCGCTGGGCCTGCTCTACAACGCCAGCAGCGCGTGGCGCTTCGGCGTCGCGGGCCGCTACACCAAGGGCAAGGTGCCGTTCAACGGCTTCGAGTACGACCGCAAGGACATCGACCTCACCGCGCTGTGGCGCGCCACCGGCTCCAGCAACCTGAACGCGCGCATCAGCCGCAGCACGTCCGACAGCTTCAGCGGCGTCACCGGCGCGCTGAACTGGGAATGGCGCCCGGGCGGCCGCTGGTCGATGAGTACCCAGTTCTCGCGCGACACCGGCATCGAGACCTACTACCAGGGCATCACCAACGGCGTGTCCGACTTCAACCGCGTGCAGACGGCGGTGCAGACGCAGTTCAACTACCAGCTCACCGGCAAGATCACCGCGCAGCTGGGCGCCGGCTACACCCGCCTGAACCGCCACGACGACCAGTTCGGCACCAGCTACAAGGACAACACCAAGCAGTACAGCCTGGGACTGGCCTGGCAGGCGCTGCGCAACGTCACCGTGGGCTGCCAGTACAGCCACCAGAGCCGCGACACCACCAATGTGCTCTACGCCTACGGCGCCTACACCGCCGGCTGCTACGTGCAGGGGATGCTGCGCTGACGCGCCGCCCCGCCCGGCGCATACTGACCGCCCCTCCCTCCGATCCATCGCCACCTTCCCGCACGCGACCCGCGCGAGCCCTGACTCCATGGCCAACGAGACCATCCTGCTGACCGGCGCGACCGGCTACATCGCCTCCCACACCTGGCTCGCGCTGCAGGCGGCGGGGTATCGCGTGGTGGGCGTGGACAACTTCAGCAACAGCTCGCCCAAGGTGCTGGAACGCCTGACCGAGCTCAGCGGCCAGACGCCGCTGTTCGAGAAGCTCGACGTCTGCGACGGCGCGGCGCTGGACGCGGTCTTCAACGAGTACCAGCCTGCGGCCGTGGTCCACTTCGCCGCCTACAAGGCGGTCGGCGAATCCACGACCAAGCCGTTGAGCTACTACCGCAACAACCTCGACGGCCTGCTGACCGTCTGCGAGACGATGCGGCGCCACGAGTGCAAGCGCATCGTCTTCTCGTCCAGCGCGACCGTCTACGGGCAGCCGAAGACCTTGCCGCTGCGCGAGGACGCCGACCTGATGGCCGTCAATCCGTACGGCGCGACCAAGCTGATCGGCGAAGGCATCCTGCGCGACCTGGGCGCGTCGGATCCGCGCTGGCAGACCGCCTGCCTGCGTTACTTCAATCCGGTCGGAGCCCATGAAAGCGGCCGCATCGGCGAGGACCCGCGCGGCATCCCCAACAACCTGATGCCCTACGTGACGCAGGTGGCCGTGGGCCGTCGCGCGAAGCTGTCGGTCTTCGGCGACGACTACGACACCCCCGACGGCACCGGCGTGCGCGACTACATCCACGTCGTCGACCTGGCCGAGGGCCATGTCGCGGCGCTGGACTTCCTGCTGCGCGGCGACGAGTCGATCTGGGTCAACCTCGGCACCGGCCGCGGCTACAGCGTGCTGGAACTGGTGAACGCCTTCGCCGCCGCCAGCGGCCGCGAGATCCCCTACGAGATCGTCGCCCGCCGCCCCGGCGACGTCGCCGCCTGCTACGCCGATCCGGCGCTGGCGCGCGACAAACTCGGCTGGACCGCGCGCTTCGACCTGCAGCGCATGTGCGAAGACAGCTGGCGCTGGCAGTCGGCCAATCCCAACGGCTTCGACGGCTGAGCGGTTGCCGCGACCCCGACGGCCTCCACGACAATCCGATTTCCAATTCGACTTTCCAATTCAACTGGCGCGGCCCGACCCGGACGCGCGACTGGCAGGGAGCAGTAACTTGAGCAAGACCTCGAACAAGATCGATGTGCAACCGGTGATCATGGCCGGCGGCAGCGGCACCCGCCTCTGGCCGCTGTCGCGCGCCGGTTATCCGAAGCAGTTCCTCGTGCTGAGCGGCAACAGCAGCCTGTTCCAGCAGGCCGCCGAGCGCCTGGCCGCGCTGTCCGCCGAGGACATCGCGGTGAACGCGCCCATCGTCGTCGGCAACGAGGAGCACCGCTTCATGGTGCTGGACCAGCTGCGCGAACAGAAGCTCGCGCCCGGCGCCGTGGTGCTGGAGCCGGTCGGCCGCAACACCGCGCCGGCCATCACGCTGGCGGCACTGCAGGCGCTCGAAGGCGGCGAGGACCCGGTGCTCGTCGTCACCCCGGCGGACCAGACCGTCACCGACAGCCCGGCCTTCACCGCCGCGCTGCAGGACGCCGTGCGCCAGGCGCGGGACGGCGCGATCGTGATCCTGGGCATCACGCCCGACCGGCCGGAGACCGGCTACGGCTACATCCGCGCCGGCGCCGAAGGCGCAGGCCTGCGTGTCGAGGCCTTCGTCGAGAAGCCCGACGCCGCCACCGCGCAGAAATACCTCGACCAGGGCGGCTACTACTGGAACAGCGGCATGTTCGTGCTGCGCGCCAGCGTCTGGCTGACGGCCTTGCAGCAGTTCCGGCCCGACATCGACCAGGCCACGCGGATCGCCTTCGAAGGCAAGGCCGTGGACGGCGCCTTCGTGCGGCCGGCCAAGGAGGCCTTCGCGGCCGTGCCGTCGGAATCGATCGACTACGCCGTGATGGAGCGCTGCCCCGGCAGCGCGATCTCGCTGCGCATGGTGCCGCTGGACGCCGGCTGGAACGACCTCGGCGCCTGGGAGGCCGTCTGGCAGGTCGCCGACAAGGACGACTCCGGCAACGCCAGCCGCGGCGACGCGATCATCGCGGACAGCCGCAACACGCTGGTCCATGCGACCAGCCGGCTGGTGTCGGCGGTGGGGCTGGACAACATCGTCGTCGTCGAGACGCCGGACGCGGTGCTGGTCGCCGACCGCAGCAAGAGCCAGGACGTCAAGAAGATCGTCAACCAGCTGACCGCCTCGCAGCGCGACGAGCAGAACCTGCACCGCAAGGTGCACCGCCCCTGGGGCTGGTACGACAGCATCGACATGGGCGAGCGTTTCCAGGTCAAGCGCATCATGGTCAAGCCCGGCGCCTCGCTGAGCCTGCAGATGCACCACCACCGCGCCGAGCACTGGATCGTCGTGCAGGGCACGGCCGAGATCGTCAACGGTGACAAGACGCTGCTGCTGACCGAGAACCAGTCGACCTACATTCCGCTGGGTCAGGTGCACCGCCTGTCCAACCCGGGCAAGGTGCCGCTGGAGATCATCGAGGTGCAGTCCGGCTCCTACCTCGGCGAGGACGACATCGTCCGCTACCAGGACACCTACGGCCGCAATTGACCACGGACCGCTGACCCTCACCCGGGGGGACGAGGGTGGCGACGACACGAAAGTCGGCTGAAACTCGGATACAAAGCCGTCCTCGGAAAGAATTGGAGAAGACCGTGTCCGTGATCGCCGTCGTCGGGTTGGGGTATGTGGGACTGCCGCTGGTGGTCGAGTTCGGCAAGCACGGACGCACGATCGGGTTCGACATCGCCGTCGACAAGGTCGCCAAGTGCCGCGCCGGCACCGATCCGTCGCGCGAGCTGACCGACGCGGAAGTCCAGGCGGCCGTCCACGCCGAGTACCACAGCGACCCGGCCTGCCTGGCCGAGGCCGACGTCATCATCGTCGCCGTGCCGACGCCGGTGGACCAGGCCCACATCCCGGATTTCAGGCCGCTGGTGGGCTCGTCGACCAGCGTCGGGCGCCACATGAAGCGCGGTGCGGTCGTCGTCTACGAATCGACCGTGTACCCCGGCGCGACCGAGGAAGTGTGCATCCCGGTGCTGGAGCGGGAGTCCGGCCTGACGTGGAAACGGGACTTCTTTGTCGGTTACAGCCCGGAGCGCATCAACCCGGGCGACAAGGAACACACGCTGACGAAGATCCTCAAGATCGTCTCCGGCGACACGCCCGAGACGTTGGACATCGTCGCGAAGACCTACGAGAAGATCATCGTGCCCGGCGTGCACCGGGCCTCGAGCATCAAGACGGCCGAGGCGGCCAAGGTCATCGAGAACACCCAGCGCGACCTCAACATCGCGCTGATGAACGAGCTGGCGATCATCTTCGAGCGCATCGGCCTGGACACCTCCGAGGTGCTGGAAGCCGCGGGCACCAAGTGGAACTTCCTGAAGTTCAAGCCGGGACTGGTCGGCGGCCACTGCATCGGCGTGGATCCGTACTACCTGACCCACAAGGCCGACATGCTCGGCTACCACCCGCAGGTCATCCTGGCGGGCCGCCGCATCAACGACGGCATGGGCAAGTTCATCGCCGAGCAGACCATCAAGCAGATGATCGCCGCCGGCTCGCACGTCAAGGGCGCCAAGGTCAACGTGCTGGGCCTGACCTTCAAGGAGGACTGCGGCGACCTGCGCAACTCCAAGGTGATCGACATCATCCATGAGCTGCAGAGCTACGGCGTGGAGGTGTTCGTGACCGACCCCGCCGCCGAGGCCGACGAGGCCATGCACGAATACGGCGTGCAACTGCACGCCTACGACGACCTGCCGCGCGCCGACGCCATCGTCGCGGCGGTCGCCCACCGCGAATACAAGGCGCTGAGCGCCGGCGAACTCGCCGCCAAGCTGGTCGACGGCGGCGCCTTCATCGACGTGAAGGCCGCATTTAACGGCGACAATCTGCGCGCCGCCGGCCTGCGGGTCTGGCGGCTCTGACGGCGGCCGGCGCCCGGCCGCCGCTGCCTCAAGTTCCACATCAGACGATCCGCGCGGATCGCAGACATTCCAGGGAAGTTCCATGACGATCCTCGTCACCGGCGGTGCCGGTTTCATCGGCAGCAATTTCGTGCTCGACTGGTTCAAGTCCTCGGACGAACCGGTGGTCAACCTCGACGCGTTGACCTACGCGGGCAACCTCGAGAACCTGGCCTCGCTGAAGGACGATCCGCGTCATGTCTTCGTCCAGGGCGACATCTGCGATCGCGCGCTCATCGACCAGCTGCTGAGCACGCACCGGCCGCGCGCGATCGTGCACTTCGCCGCCGAATCTCACGTCGACCGCTCCATCCACGGTCCCGGCGCCTTCATGCGCACCAACGTCGAGGGCACCTTCACGCTGCTCGAGGCGGCGCGGGCGTTCTGGTCCGCGCTCGAACGCGACGCCAAGGCAGCCTTCCGCTTCCACCACGTCTCGACCGACGAGGTCTACGGCTCGCTGAAGGCCGAAGACCCGCCCTTCGCCGAGACGAATGCGTACGAACCCAACAGCCCGTACTCGGCGTCCAAGGCGGCCAGCGACCACCTGGTGCGCGCCTGGCACCACACCTACGGCCTGCCGGTGGTCACGACCAACTGCAGCAACAACTACGGCCCCTACCACTTCCCCGAGAAGCTGATCCCGCTGATGATCGTCAACGCGCTGGCCGGCAAGCCGCTGCCCGTGTACGGCGACGGCCAGCAGATCCGCGACTGGCTCTACGTCACCGACCACTGCTCCGGGATCCGCGCGGTGCTGGCCGGCGGCACGCTGGGCGAGACCTACAACATCGGCGGCTGGAACGAGCAGGCCAACATCGACATCGTGAAGACGGTGTGCGCGCTGCTCGACGAACTGCGCCCCGACCCGGCCGGCCCTTATGCCCGCCTGATCACCTACGTCAAGGACCGCCCCGGCCACGACCGCCGCTACGCGATCGACGCCCGCAAGATCGAGCGCGACCTGGGCTGGCGTCCCGCCGAGACCTTCGAGACCGGCATCCGCAAGACGGTGCAGTGGTACCTCGCCAACGAGGAATGGTCCGCGCGCGTGCTCTCGGGCGCCTACCGCGAGTGGGTGTCCAAGCAGTACGGCGCCTGAGGCCGGGGACCCCATGAAAGTCCTTCTCCTCGGAAAGAACGGCCAGCTGGGCTGGGAGCTGCAACGCGCGCTCGCCCCGCTGGGTGCGCTGATCGCGCTGGATCGCAGCGAAGGCGGCGACCTCGGCGACAGCGACACGCTGCGCGCCACCGTGCGCCGCGTCGCGCCCGACGTCATCGTCAATGCCGCGGCCTACACCGCCGTCGACAAGGCCGAAAGCGAGCCCGACGCCGCCCGCCAGATCAACGCGCTCGCGACCGGCGTGTTGGCCGAGGAAGCCAAGGCCCTCGGCGCGCTGCTGGTGCATTACTCGACCGACTATGTCTTCGACGGCGCCGGCGACGACTGGCGCTTCGAGGATGCGCCCACCGGTCCGCTGAGCGTCTACGGCAAGACCAAGCTCGAAGGCGAGCAATTGATCGCCGCGGCCGGCGCGGACGCGCTGGTGCTGCGCACGAGCTGGGTCTACGCGGCGCGCGGCGGCAATTTCGCCAAGACCATGCTGCGGCTGGCGTCGGAGCGCGACCAGTTGAAGGTCGTCGCCGACCAGATCGGCGCGCCCACCGGTGCCGACCTGCTGGCCGACATCACCGCGCACCTGATCCGCGCGACGCTCCAGGACCGCGCCCGGTGCGGCACCTACCATGCGGTCGCCAGCGGCGAGACCAGCTGGCACCAGTACGCGCAGCACGTGCTGACGCGCGCGCGGGACAAGGGGGTGACGCTCAAGGTCCAGCCCGAGCAGGTCGAGGCCCTGGCCAGCAGCGCCTATCCGACGCCGGCCCCGCGCCCGCTGAACTCGCGCCTGGACAACCACAAGCTGCAGGACCGTTTCGGCCTGGTGCTGCCGCACTGGCAGACCGGCGTGGACCGGCTGCTGGACGAGATCCTCTGATCGGAGACCCCTGATGAGCAACGACACCCGCAAGGGCATCATCCTGGCCGGCGGCTCCGGTACCCGGCTGCATCCGGCGACCTTGGCGATCAGCAAGCAACTGCTGCCGGTCTACGACAAGCCGATGGTCTATTACCCGCTCAGCACGCTGATGCTGGCCGGCATGCGCGACATCCTGCTGATCAGCACGCCGCAGGACCTGCCGCGCTTCGAGGCGCTGCTGGGCGACGGCTCGCGCTGGGGCATCAACCTGCAGTACTGCCTGCAGCCCAGCCCGGACGGCCTGGCGCAGGCCTTCATCCTGGGCCGGGACTTCATCGGCGGCGCGCCGAGCGCGCTGGTGCTGGGCGACAACATCTTCTACGGCCACGACTTCGCCGGCCTGCTCGGCAGCGCCGATGCGCAGACCGACGGCGCCACCGTCTTCGCCTACCACGTGCACGATCCCGAGCGCTACGGCGTGGTCGAGTTCGACGCGGCCAAGCGCGCCGTCAGCATCGAGGAGAAGCCCAAGGCGCCCAAGAGCAACTACGCGGTGACCGGCCTGTACTTCTACGACCGCCAGGTCTGCGACATCGCCGCCGACATCCAGCCCAGCCCGCGCGGCGAGCTCGAGATCACCGACGTCAACGCGCGCTACCTCGCGCAGCAGCAGCTCCGCGTCGAGATCATGGGCCGCGGCTACGCGTGGCTGGACACCGGCACGCACGACAGCCTGATGGAAGCCGGCCAGTTCATTGCGACGCTGGAGAAGCGCCAGGGCCTGAAGGTGGCCTGCCCGGAGGAGATCGCCTTCCGCAAGGGATGGATCACGGCCGAGCAGCTCGAGAAGCTGGCGCAGCCGATGCTCAAGAACGGTTACGGGCAATACCTGAAGCAGGTGCTCAACGAGAAGGTGTTCTGATGAACGTGATCCCCACCGCGCTGCCTGAAGTGCTGATCATCGAACCGAAGGTTTTCGGCGACGCGCGCGGCTTCTTCATGGAAAGCTGGACCGAGCCGAAGTTCAATGCGGCGGCCGGCGACGACGTGCGTTTCGTGCAGGACAACCATTCGCGCTCCAGCCAGGGCGTGCTGCGCGGCCTGCACTTCCAGCTGCCCCCGCACGCGCAGGGCAAGCTGGTGCGCTGCACGGCGGGCGCGGTGTTCGACGTCGCCGTCGACATGCGCCGCTCGAGCGCCAACTTCGGCAAGTGGGTCGGCGTGGAGCTGACCGGCGAGAACCATCGCCAGCTGTGGATCCCGCCGGGCTTCGCGCACGGCTTCCTGGTGCTGAGCGAGACGGCGGACTTCCTCTACAAGACCACCGACCTCTATGCGCCGCAGGCCGAAGGCTCGGTGCGCTGGGACGATCCGGCGATCGGCATCGACTGGCCGACGCTGCCCGTCGAATTCAAGCTCGCCGAGAAGGACGCGAAGGCGCCGCTGCTCGCGGACGCGAAGTCCTTCGATTGAATCGCCGATGGCCGCGCCGCTGCTGCATCTCATCGCGGGCGCGCGGCCGAATTTCATGAAGCTCGCGCCGCTGGTGCGGGCGCTGCGGGCCGACGGCCGGCTCGCGTGGAAGCTGATCCACACCGGGCAGCACCACGACGCCGCGATGAGCGGCGTCTTCTTCGACGAGCTCGGCCTGCCGCCGCCCGACGTTTCGCTGGACTGCCACGGCGGCGGACATGCGCAGCTGACCGCGCGGATCATGCAGGCGTATGAGCCCCACGTGATCGCGGACCGTCCGGCGGTCTGCGTCGTCGTCGGCGACGTCGACTCCACGCTGGCCTGCGCGCTGACGGCGCGCAAGCTCGGCGTGCCGGTGGCGCATGTCGAGGCGGGGCTGCGCAGCGGCGACATGACCATGCCCGAAGAGATCAACCGGCGCGCGACCGACGCGATCGCGGACTGGCTCTTCACGACCGAACCCAGCGCCGCGGCGCATCTGCGCCGTGAAGGCCATCCGGACTCACGCATCGCCGAGGTCGGCCATGTGATGGTGGACAACCTGCTGTTCCAGCTGCAGCGGCTCGACGCCGGCGATGCCGAGGCGCACGCCGCGGAAGCCGCTGCCCGGGCGGCGCTGGAGGCCGCCGGCGCAAACGGGGCACACGGCGCACACGGCGCAACGGCGGGCCGCTTCGGCGTCGTCACGCTGCATCGCCCCGCCAACGTGGACGATCCGGCGCAGCTTGCCGCGCTGATGGGCGCGCTGGGCACGCTGGCGGCGCGACTGCCGTTGCTGTTCCCGGTGCATCCGCGCACGCGCGCCCGCCTCGAGGCGCTCGGCGTGGCGCCGGCGCCCGGGCTGCACCTGCTGCCTCCCCTGCCCTACCGCCCGTTCCTGGCCCTGTGGCGCCGCGCCGCGCTGGTCCTCACCGACAGCGGCGGCCTGCAGGAAGAAACCACGGCGCTGGGCATCCCCTGCCTCACGCTGCGCGACAACACCGAACGCCCCGTCACGGTCGACCTGGGCACCAACCAGATCGCCGGCACCGATCCGGCGCAGATCCTGGCCTTCGCACTGCGACGACTCGATGCCATCGAGGGCGAGTCGCATGGGGAAGTCGGCAGCCCCCCGCTCTGGGACGGCCAAGCCGCCCCGCGCATCGTCGCGCGGATCGCCAGCGACCTGCTTCGCTGAATCTTCGTTCCCTCGAACGTCTTCCTCAGCGCGGGCGCCCGGCGTTTCGCCGATCCGACCGTGGCGCCCCCCCCGAACGGCGCCCCTTCACTTGAGGGGTGATCGCACCGGATCGGTGAAGTTGTCGCAGGAAATCGCTTCAAACCGCCCCAAAATCGCCGCTTCGTCCAAGAATCGCACCGCCCCAGTGCGACGGGCACGCGGACCGCACGGTCCGTGACCGCGACCGCGCCTGCCCTGGCGTCACTCCGAGAGCGAGAACGATGACGCTGTACAGCACCATCTGGTGCGACGAGAAGCCCGGCCTGCCGCTGGACATGCACGTGCTGCACCGCGAGCGGATCGGCCGCCGAGGCGTCTTCCGCAAGGTTCGCCGACTGGTGGCCGGCGACGCCATCCTGCTCAACGGGGCGCTCGGTGCCCGCGACCTCTGGTTCGACATGCTGCTGGCGATCTACATCCGCTGGTTCCGCCGCGGCGTGGGCGTGCTGATTGCGGACGCGACCTGGCACGCGCGCGCGCTGCCCGGCGACAGTCGCGCCGGCGTCCTGTTCCCGGCCTACGCGCTGTTGCACCGCGTGCTGCTGCTGCTGAGCCGGGGCCGCCACACGCATTACGGATTCCTGTCGACGGCCGAGGTCGCCCTGGTCGCGCGCGAAGCCGCTCTGCGACCGGGCGTGGCGCACTTCACCGCGTTCTGCTCGCAGCTGCCGCTGGAGATCCTGGACGAACTGCGCAGCCTGTGCGCGCAGACCGAGGCGAGCGCAGGCCACCGTCGCCCGCGTGTCTTCTCCGGCGGCAACGCGTTGCGCGACTACCCTTCTCTGATCGAAGCCGCCACCGGCCTGGACGCGGACATCGAGATCGCCACGACCAAGGACCTCGGCCCGCTGCCGCCCAACGTGCGCGCGGCGGGACGCAGCCACCACGACTTCTTCCGCGACATGGCGCGCAGCGACATCGTCGTGCTGCCGATGTGGCACACCGAAGGCCGCAGCGTCGGCCAGCAGACCTACCTGAATGCGCTGGCCCTGGGCAAGCCGCTGATCGTCAGCGACGTCATCGGCGTGCGCGATCACCTGGTCGGCGACTTGCATGCGCTGATCGTCCCGTCGCACGACCCCGCCGCGCTGCGCGAGGCGATGGCGCGGATGCTGGCACCGGCGCACAGGACCGCGCGCGCGACGATGGCGCAGAACGGCCTGGCGCTCGCCTCGGAGATGACCTTCGCGCACTACGCCGCGCGCCTGTCCACACTGCTGCGCGAGATCCAGTCGCAGCTGCCACTGCAGACCGGTCCGACGCCCCACATCAACGCCTCGGCGTGAGCGCTCGGGTCCGAGCGCCACGGTCTGAGCGCGGCTCCAGGCCCCCTCAAGCGCGGGGCGCCGGCGATCCACGTGCCTGAGGACGCACTCGATGGCCTGGAAGTTGCGAGTTTTCCTTCGGAATTTCCGTGGAGCCGGCGATGGCGCTATACAGCACGATCTGGTGCGATGAGAGACCGGGGCTGCACCCGGATGTGACCGTCCTGCACCGGGAGCGGGATGGCCGACGCGGTGTCTTCCGCGCCGTGCGCGGATTGAAGGCGGGCGACGCCATCCTGCTGAACGGTGCGCTGGGCGCGCGCGACCTGTGGTTCGACATGCTGCTCGCGATCTACCTGCGCGTCGCGACACCTTCCGTCGGCGTGCTGATCTCCGACGCGACCTGGCATCCGCGGGCGGTGCCGCTCAACAGCCGCGCGAAACTCGCCTTTCCCCTCTACGCCTGGTTCCTTCGCACGTTGCTGCGGCTGACCCGCGGACCGCACACGCACTACGGATTCCTGTCGACGGCCGAGGCGGACATCGTCACCGTCGAGGCCGGCCTGCGCCCCGGCGCGGCGCGCTTCACCGCCTTCTGCTCGCAGTTGCCGCTGGCAATGATGCCGGGGCTGCACGAGCAGATCGCCCGGGAAGGCGCCGGCGCCGACGCGCACGCCATCGACGCGCCGACGCGATTTTTCGCCGGCGGCAATTCGCTGCGGGACTACGGCACCTTGGCCGCCGCGGCGACTGGAGCGGGCGGCAGGTTCACGGTCGCGACGTCCAACGTCGTGGCGGGCATGCCGCCTCAGGCGCGCGTGGGTCCGCTGAGCGAGCGCGACTTCTTCCTGTCGATGATGCGCAGCGACGTGGTCATCGTGCCGCTGCTGCCGGTCGACGGCCGCAGCGTCGGCCAGCAGACCTACCTGAACGCGCTGGCGCTGGGCAAGCCCCTGATCGTGACCGACACCCTCGGCGTGCGAGACCATTTGTCGGCCGACGTGCATGCGCTGGTGGTGCCACCCGGCGACGCGGCCGCGATGCGCGCGGCGATCGACTGGATGCAGGACCCCGCCCACCGCGAGGCGCGCGACGCGATGGCGCGCGCGGGGCAGCAACTGGCCGCGGAGATGACCTTCGCGCACTATGCCGACCGGCTGTGCCGGTGGCTGCGGGAGATCCAGACGGGCGCGGCGGCTGCCAGGGCACCTGCGACGTCCACGGCCGCCACAGCGGTCGGCGACCTGCCCGCCGTCGCCGCGACGCTCAGTGCGTATCCAGCGCCGGGAAGCCCTTCACCAGATCATCCACCGCCTTGACCTGTTCCAGGAAGGGCTTGAGCTGCGACAGCCGCAGCGCGCTGGGGCCGTCGCAGAGCGCCTTCTCCGGATCCGGGTGCGCTTCCAGGAACAGCCCGGCCAGACCGATGGCCATGCCGGCACGCGCCAGCTCGGTCACCTGACCGCGGCGGCCGCCGGACGCGGCGGCGCCGGACTCGCGCTGCTGCAGCGCATGCGTCACGTCGAAGATCACCGGCTTGCCGCCGCTGACCTGCTTCATCACGCCGAAGCCCAGCATGTCGACGACCAGGTTGTCGTAGCCGAACTGCGCGCCGCGGTCGCACAACATCACGTTCGGATTGCCGCCTTCCTGGAACTTCTCGACGATGTTCTTCATCTGCGGCGGGCTGACGAACTGCGGCTTCTTGATGTTGATGACCCGGCCGGTCTGGGCCAGCGCGATCACCAGGTCGGTCTGGCGGGCCAGGAAGGCGGGCAGCTGCAGCACCTCGCACACCGACGCCACCTCGGCCGCCTGATGCGGCTCGTGCACATCGGTGAGCACCGCCACGCCGTGCGCCTTCTTGACCGCCTCGAAGATCTTCAGGCCGGCCTCGAGGCCGGGGCCGCGGTAGCTCTTGATCGATGAGCGGTTGGCCTTGTCGAAGGAGGCCTTGAAGACGTAAGGGATGCCGAGTTCCTTCGTCACGCGGACGTACTCGCCGCAGACGTCGACGGCAAACTGTTCCGACTCCAGCACGTTGACGCCGCCGAACAGCACGAAGGGCCTGGCGTTGTCGACTTCGATGTGGTTGATCTTGACCATGTGAATCGCTTCCTGGGGAAGCAGGGAGTATCCCATTGCGACCCGCGACGCGGACGCGCGCCCCCCCGAGAGCGGGCCCGGCGCGCCGCTCACCCGTTTGAGGGGGCAACGGGATGACAGCGTTGGTAATCGCTGCATCCCTGCATATCCTTGGGGCTGGTGACCGGATGTATCGGCGACAACGCATCGCCGAGATCGGGCGCACGGCAGGGAGCTCCCATGAAACAGACGACGACGGCGCCGCGCGGTGTCATCGAGATGGACTTCGCCCCGGGCAACCTCGGGAACAAGATGCTGCAGTACCTTGCGGCCTTGTCGCTGCGCGAGCGACTGCCGGGATTCGAGCTGTCCAACATCCGGATCGACGAATGGCAGATCGACCTGCCCGCGATCCCGCAGCAGACCTGGCACCACCGGCTGCGTTACACGTCCAACCGGTCGGCCATCCTGGATTTCGACGCCATCGCGGCGGACGTCGTGCGTCGCGGGACGGATCGGGTGGAGCTCAACCTCTATTCATCCCAGGTCGGCAACCTGCCGCCGGTCGAGGCGGCCCGCGCCCACTTCCCCTTGCTGACGCAGGCCGAAGGCTACGGCGCGGACGTGCTGCTGATCAATGTGCGTGCGGGAGAAATCCTGCAGGCCGTGCATCCCGAATACACGGTGCTGCCCGTGTCTTTCTATCGCGAACTGGTTGCGGAGAGCGGGCTGCGGCCCGTGTTCCTCGGACAGCTCGACGACAGCCGCTACGTGCGCAGCCTGCGCGAGGCCTTCGCCGGCGCCGAGTTCGTGGCGAGCCGCGGCGCGGTGCACGACTTCTCGGTGATCGCCAAGTCGCGCCACATCGTGATGGCGGTCAGCACCTTTTCCTGGCTCGCGGGTTGGCTGTCGCGCGCGGACCGCGTCGTCATGCCGCTGTCCGGCTTCATGAATCCGTTCCAGTACGCCAACGTCGACCTGATGCCCGCGGGCGATCCGCGCTTCACCTACTACCTGTTTCCCGAGAACCGGGCCGTGGTCGACGCGGACATCGAGACCGCCCATCGGGCGCTCGAAGGCCGCTGGCGCCAGATCGGCCACGCCGAGGTCCATGCGCACCGGTCGCGGCCGGCGCCGATCCAGGCGCAGACCTTCGCGGACAAACTGCGCTGGCGCGTCAGGGATGCACTGCGGCGGGTGCAGTGAGCGCCGGTCGGCCGGCCACCAGCCGCTTGCCCAGCCGGATGCCGGGCGTCTCGACGAAACGGTAGATCGCCGCGCAGCACAGCAAGGTGGGCGGCAGGCTCAGCGCGATGCAGGTGAGGAAGCGCAGCACGCCCTTGAGTTCCAGGTACCAGGGCTGCAAGGTCAGCAGGCCGGCGACCGGGATCAGCCACAGCAGGTGGATCAGGTAGAGGCAGTACGCGTATTCGCCGGCCCGGCTGGCCAACGGCGTCGACAGCGCAGCGCGCACGCGTGCGAGCGACCGCAACTGCGCCGGTCCGGCGACCAGCAGGCCGAAGCCGATCACGAGCAGCGCGAAGCAGGCGCCATGCACGCCGCCCTGGCGCCACGCGTCGAAAAGGACGATGCCCGCGATCAAGGCCAACGACGCCGGCGAGAAGCCACCGCGACGCCCGTAGGCCAGGAGCACGCCGATCAGGAAGATCTGCAGCTTGAGGCCGAGGAAGGCCGGCATCTCGAAGCGCGCGCCGTAGCCGCGGAACAGCCACAAGGCGGCGAAGGCCAGCGCGACGGCCAAGGCCAGACGGACCGCGCGGCCGCGCACGCCGATCAGCAGCATCAGGAAAGGGAAAACCGCGTAGAACTGCATCTCCAGGCCGATCGACCAATCCGGCAACGGCGTGCGGAATGCATAGGCGGGCAAGGTGCCGAACACGAAGCTTGCATGCGCGGCGACGTTGGCGAGCGAGGCGTCGGTGTAGCGTTCGACCGGCGTCGTCGTGCCGGGGAACGGCCCGGCGATCAGCATGCGGCATTCGCCGAGCCACGGACCGATCAGCAGCGCGACGATCAGCAGCAGGTAATAGGCCGGGGCGATCCGGAAGAAGCGCCGCAGCCAGAAGGCCCGCCAGGTGGACGGTGCCGACCAGGGCTCGCGATCGCGGCGGTGCAGGTAATGGTGGGCCATCAGGAAGCCCGAGATCATCATGAACAGGTCCACCGCCATGTCGCCCCAGGACAGCACCGGCAGGATGCGCATCCCGGTCAGCAAGGCCACGTGCGACAGGTAGACCCACAGCGCCGCCAGCGCGCGCAGTCCGTCCAGGGATCCGACATGGTGATCCGCGCCACCGCCGGTCGTTGTACTCATTACCGCTCCTCCGCCAAAGCGGAAGAGGCCAGCAACGCGCGCTCCCGGACCCGTTACCGGATCCTTCCCAGGTAACGGCGCGTCACCCGCATCAGCGGTTCATCGCCGGTGCATCACCGCGACGTCGGCGTTCCCAGCAGGCGGCGCAACCTGCCCTTGGCGCGGCTGAACAGCGACCGGGGCGCCTCGGGAACGGCCACATGGCGCGGGCCAGGCAGGCTGCCGTCGGCATTGCGGTCCAGGACGACCGGCCGCAGGTCGGCGAACCATCCCATCACTTCCTCACGCGACACGTTCATGCCCTTGGCGTTCTTGAAGCCGCTGCCGCTCTTGCCGCCGAAGTGGTGGAGATACCGCTCGTGCTCGGCAAAGCCGCGCACCGGGAAGCCGGCGCCCAGCACCAGGGCCTGCATCTTGGTGACGGCCCACCACCACTGGTGACCCTCGTCCAGTTTGAAGCGCCGGTAGAGATCGGCGTCGATCAGCAGGCAGTAGCCGTCGACGCGATCGGGGTCCGGCGCGACGCCGTAGGCGGTGATGCCGCGTTGGTGCTCATCGAGCAGATGCCGAAGCCAATCGGGGTCCTGGGCCTCGATGTCGCTGTTGAGGAGCAGGTAGTGTGTGGCCGCGGGATCGGCCATCTCCGCCGCGAGGTTGTTCCCCTCGGCGAACAAAGAGTTGCGATCGAGCAGCCGCAGCTTGTCGATGAGGCCCTCTTCATGCAGGCGCTGCACCAGCGCCTGGGTCTCGGGCTGGGAGTCGTTGTCGAGCACGACCAGCTCGTAGCGCACTCCCCGGGTGCGTTCGCGCACGCTGCGCACCGAGATCTCGACGTATTCCGGTGCGTTGTAGGTCAGCATCAGGATGCTGACGAATTCCTCGTTCGACTCCAGGCTCGCTGTACGGCTCATCTCGCGGACTCCCAGGCGTGGTGGATGCGCCTGGGCAACGCTCAGGCGTGCCTGGAAGTCAGCAATCTGCACGCCAGGGACACGCCCCTCGTGGCTTCAAACGTGGGGGTCACCGGCCCTGCAGCATTTGCTGCAGGGATGCGTGGTTCAAACGGGCGGGGTGTCCGTCGGCGCCGTCGTGCCACGGCCGATCGCATGGTGCTCAATGCCCAGCGTCTTCATCAGCGCGGGCTCGTACAGGTTGCGACCGTCGAAGACCACCGGCTGCTTGAGCTCGGCCTTGATGCGGTCGAAGTCCGGCGTGCGGAACTCCTTCCATTCGGTGATGAGGATCAGCGCGTCGGAGTCCTGCAGCGCATGCTCCGCGCGCTCGCAGAAGCTCACGCCCGGCACCTGGCTCAGCAGCTTGGCCGCCTCGCTCATCGCCACCGGATCGTAGGCCGCCACGGCCGCGCCGCGCCGCGTCAGTTCCTCGATCACCACCAGCGCCGGCGCCTCGCGCATGTCGTCGGTGTTGGGCTTGAAGGCCAGGCCCCACAGCGCGAAGCGCCGGCCGGACAGGTCCTCGCCGAAGCGGCGCACGACCTTGTCGACCAGCACGCGCTTCTGATGCTCGTTGGCCTCCTCGACGGCGTTCAGCACCTTCAGGTCCTGGCCGTGCTCGCGCCCGGTGCGCACCAGCGCCTTCACGTCCTTGGGGAAACACGAGCCGCCGTAACCGGCGCCCGCGTACAGGAACTGGTAACCGATGCGCGGATCGGAGCCGATGCCGCGGCGCACCAGCTCGATGTCGGCGCCGACCTTCTCGGCCAGCAGCGCCAGCTCGTTCATGAAGCTGATGCGCGTGGCCAGCATCGCGTTGGCGGCGTACTTGGTGAACTCGGCGCTGCGCACGTCCATCACGAACAGCCGGTCGTGGCTGCGCGTGAACGGCGCGTACAGGGCGCGCATCATCAGCGTGGCCTGCTCGTCGTCCGAGCCGACGACGATGCGGTCGGGCTTCATGAAGTCCTCGATCGCCGCGCCTTCCTTCAGGAACTCGGGGTTGGAGACGACCGAGAAGTTCATGTCGGCGCCACGCGCCTGCAGGGCCGCGCGGATCTCGGCGCGGACCTTGTCGGCGGTGCCCACCGGCACGGTGCTCTTGTCGACGATGACCTTGTAGTCGGTCATGCGCTCCCCGATCGAGCGCGCCGCCGCCAGCACGTACTGCAGGTCGGCCGAGCCGTCCTCGCCGGGCGGCGTGCCGACCGCGATGAACAGCACGGTGCCGTGGTTCACGGCCAGGTCCACGTCGGTGGTGAACTGCAGCCGGCCCGCCGCCGCATTGCGCGCGACGATCGCATCCAGGCCCGGTTCGTGGATGGGGATGCCGCCGTCGTTCAGGACCTGGATCTTCTCGGCGTTCACGTCCAGGCAGACCACGTGATTGCCCATCTCGGCCAGGCAAGCGCCTGTCACCAGGCCCACGTAGCCGGTGCCGATCGTCGTCACTTTCATCTTGCGTCTCTCTTGAAGGTGTCCAGCTCAGCGCTGTCCGCCGGGATGGCGTTCAGGCCTTGTAGTAATCGCGGTACCACGCGACGAAGCGGCGGATGCCCTCCGGCACCGGCATCGCCGGCCGGAAGCCCGTCCAGGCGGCGAGTTCCTCGACGTCCGCGTGCGTGGCCGGCACGTCGCCGTCCTGCAGCGGCAGGAACTCCTTGACCGCCTCGCGGCCGACGGCCTGCTCGATCGCGCCGATGAAGTCCATCAGCGGGATCGGGGCGTGGTTGCCGATGTTGAAGACGCGGTACGGCGCGTTCGAGCGCGCCGGATCGGCTGACACCGGGTCATACGCCGGATCGGCGGTGGCGGTGCGGTCCAGCACGCGCACCACGCCTTCGGCGATGTCGTCGATGTACGTGAAGTCGCGGATCATCTTCCCGTGGTTGAAGACCTTGATCGGCTCGCCCGCGAGGATCGCCTTCGTGAACAGGAACAGCGCCATGTCCGGCCGGCCCCAGGGCCCGTACACGGTGAAGAAGCGCAACCCCGTCGTCGGCAGGTTGAACAGGTGGCTGTAGGTGTGGGCCATCAGCTCGTTGGCCTTCTTCGTCGCGGCATACAGGCTGACCGGATGGTCCACGCCGTGGTGCTCGCTGAAGGGCATGTGCGTGTTGCCGCCGTAGACGCTGGAGCTGGACGCGTAGGCCAGGTGCTTCACCTCCGCATGGCGGCAGCCTTCGAGAATGTTGGTGAAGCCGACGATGTTGGATTCGATGTACGCATGCGGGTTGACCAGCGAGTAACGCACGCCGGCCTGCGCGGCCAGGTGCACGACGCGGTCGAACTTCTGCTTGGCGAACAGCTCGGCGATGCCGGCCCGGTCGGCGACGTCCATCTGCACGAACTCGAAGCCGGGCTGGCCGCTCAAACGAGCCAGGCGGGCGTGTTTGAGGGTCGGGTCGTAGTAGTCGTTGAGGTTGTCCAGGCCGACCACCTGATCACCGCGCGCCAGCAGGATCTGGCTGACATGCATGCCGATGAAGCCGGCGGCTCCGGTCACGAGAACTTTCAAGCGCACTCCTGCAATCTGGGTCGAACCGACGCGCCGCGCGGCGCCCGGTTCCGATGAATTCCGGGGTGGAACGGCGCCGATTCTCCCCCACCCCGGCCCGTGCACCGTGCCGTAGCCCCCGCTCGTTCAGGGGCCTGCCGGCGCGCGATGCAGGGCGCTGTATACCTCGTGCGCATGACAGGGACTGGGTTCCCCGCATGCGCGACACCTGACCGCACACGGCCACACATGGCCGCGCGGCACCATCCGCCTCAGGAGAACAGGCTGCGCTTCAGCCTTGCCAGCCCGTCGTAGCAGCCGCGCGGCAGGTGGCTCAGCACCTGCAGCCGGCGCTTCTCGCCGCGGTGGACGGTGGTGCGGATCTCCGCCAGCAGGCGCCGGCCGAGGTCGGCGTCGCCCCAGCGGATCTGGTGGCGCGCATGCAGGAGGCGGAAGAAGTTCATGAACTCCTCGGCCTCGCGGCGCTCCTCGACACGCTCGGGATGGGCGCGGAGCCAGCCTTCGATCGTGTCGAAGAAGGCATAGCGCGCGGGCGGCGCATGCGTGTTCAGCGCCCGGTTGGCGGCGTCGACGAAGTACTGCGCGCCCGGTCGCGGATCGAAGTAGACCCCGCCCCGGAAAAGCAGCCGCAGCCAGGTGTCGATGTCTTCGCCCAGGCGCACGCCGACCGGGAATCCGCCGGCCGCCAGCAAGGCCTCGCGGCGCACGACCACCGACGACGAGGACAGCGGCGGCGCGTGCCGCCCGATGCGGAAGTAAGCCAGCGGATCCAGGAGTTGCGCAGGCGCGAGGGCCGGGTTCACGCCCAGCGCGCGGGCGCCGCCCGGGGAGACGATCTCGTAGTTCAACGCCACGCCGGCGGCTTCCGGATGCCGGGCCGCCAGCGCCATCACCTCGGCCAGAAAGGTCGGCGTCCAGGCATCGTCGGCGTCGAGGAACGCGACCCACGGTCCTCGACCCAGCGCAACGCCGCGGTTGCGCGCGGCGGACACGCCGCCATTGGACTGGCGTTCCAGCCGCAGGCGCGGATCGGCGTAACCCGCGACGACCGCCGCGCCGCCGTCGCTGGAACCGTCGTCCACGACCACCAGCTCGAGGTCGGACCAGCTCTGCGTCAGCACCGACTCGATCGCGCGACCGACGTGGTGCTTCTTGTTGAAGAGCGGGATCACCACGCTGACGGTCGGCACCGCGCCCGTCGGCGCCGGGAACGGCTGCGGCGCGACGAAGGTGTCGTGTCCTGCCGGGGCCGGCGCGGGGGTCACTGCGTTCACGGGGAACCTCCGACAGCGCCTGGCCGGGTGCGGCTGCGGCGCGCGATGCGCCGCCCTCTTCATGGCGTCTTCACGCGCATAGTAGATCGCCCGGCCCCGCACCACCTCAGGGCGCGGAGTCCCTCAACCGGGGGGGTCTTGAACCGGTTTGAGGCGATCCGCCATGGCGGCGTGGGCCAGCTCGGGAGTCGCCTGCGGCGCCTCCAGCGTCCGGGCGACTTCATCGGCAAAGTGCGCGAACGAGAACCGGTCGGCCGCCCCGCGCGCCGCCGCCTGGCCGGCCTCGACGCAATCGGCCGGCGCGGCCAGCAGCGCGAGGCAGCGGGCGGCGAAGGCCTCGGCGTCGGCGCCCTCGTGCAGGCCGCCCAGGCCCTCGAAGCCCTTGAGCGCGTGCGGCGTGCCCACGCAGCAGCGGCCATAGACCAGCGCCTCGATCACCTTGATGTTGGTGCCGCCGCCCTGGAACACCGGCGCTACCGCAAACAGCGCGGACGCGTAGTACGGCGGCAGCTCCGGCACGCGGCCGTGCAGCACGACGCCGGGCACCTGGCGCCAGCGCGCGGCGGCGTCCTCGTCCTTGAGCTTGCCGACCAGGTTCAGGCGCGCCTGCGGGAAGCGCTCCACCACGCGCGGCCAGACCTGCGTGACGAACCAATCGAAGCCCAGCAGGTTGGGCCGGTAGTCGAAGGCGGCGACGCCGATGACGTTCAGCGTCCCGCCGCCGCCGCCGCCACCGCCACCGATGCCGTCACCCTCGTACGGCAGCGGCGCGGCCGGGCGCGGGTAGTTCGCGAAGGGAATGTTGGGCAGCACGCCGAGCTCGGCCCGGTCGAGCCGGCCGGCGTCGCGCGACTTGGCGACCCAGCCGCCGGCCAGCCGGCGCGCCAGCTGGCGTTGCCGCGTCGCGTAGCTGTCGGCGATCTGCCGGTAGTAGGCCTTCAGCAGGCGGCTGCCGGCCTCGTCGGAGCGGCTCTGCCAGACCTCGGACTCGAGGTCGTCGAAATCCAGCCAGGTCGGCAGCTCGTCGATCACGCCGCTTTGCACGACCGTCCACAGATAACGCCCAACGGCCAGGTCGTAGCCGCCGGCGCGCACCAGCGCGCGCAGCTCGCGGGCCAGCGAGCCGCTGCGGTAGAGCGTGTCGCGGCTGCCCAGCAGCCAGCGCGTCAGGCGCAACACGTTCACGCCGATGCGGCCGTAGCCGAAATGCAGGCGGCGCAAGGTCAGCAGGCCAGGATCCGGCCGCAGCACGGCCTTCAGTCCGAAGTCGTCGCGCAGCACGCGCAGCGTGTCGCCGGCGAGCGCGTTGGCGGTGATCAGCACCAGGTCGACGTCGCCGAGCCGCTTCAGCGCCTGGTACAGCAGGAAGCTGCGCTGCGCGCCGCCGGAGTCGGCCGGCCACGGCGGCACCGGCGCCACGAACAGGATCTTGCGGGTCATGACGCGGCGGTCCTCATTCGAAGCGGGTCTTCAGTCCGAGGAAGGTCTTCTCGGCCGACCCGCCGTAGGAGCCCATGCCCAGGTAGTAGCCCAGGTCGGCCAGGTCGGAGATCCAGCGCAGGTCGCCGCGCCGGCGCGCGGTGCGATAGGCCAGGAAGCGGCGCAGCCCGCGCCGGTAGCAGCGCCAGCGCGACAGGCCAAGGTCGGACGGCACGGCGCCGTCGACGATCAGGTAGTTGTCCGTCGGGCGGCGCGCCTTCAGGTGGGCGGTGGTCGCGCCGGCGAGGAAGTAGTACTCATAGATGTAGGCGGCCGTCTGGCGGCCCGGCGGGATCAGGTGATGCACCCGCGATCCCGGCACCCACCAGCCGGTCGCGCCGGCCTTCATCATGCGGTAGAGCGCGTCGACCTCCTCGCCCAGGCGCTTGTGCGTCGGCGAGACGCCCAGCTCCGGGTCGTACAGCGCCTGGCGCTGTTCGGCGGTCCGGACCGCGAAGTTGGCGCCGTAAGGCACGCGGTTGCCGGTGAAGCTCAGCGCCAATTCCTCGTCGCCGAGGTCGCGGTAGGCCATGGGGCTGGCGATCGGGTACTTCAGGTGCTCGTCGATGAACCATTGCGGCGCGCCACCGCCCTCAAGCCGCGGCAGCACGCGACCGCCGAAGACGGCCGCCTCGGGATGCCGGCGGAAGGCCTCGACATAGGCGGCCAGCCAGCGGCGGTCCATGCGCACGTCGTCGTCGGTCCAGCAGAGGTAGACGCCGCGCGCCGCGCGCACGCCCTGGTTGCGCGCGTTGGACAGGCCCGGCGTGTCCTCGCGGGCGTAGCGCACCGGGAGCCGGTCGGCGAAGCCGCGGATCACCGCCTCGGTGTCGTCGCTGCTGCCGTTATCGACGACCAGCAGCTCCCAGCGCAGCCCGTCGGGAACCTCGAGCTGCGTGGCCGAGTCGAGCACCTCCGCCAGCTGCCGCGCGCGGTTGCGGGTGCAGATGACGACGCTGACGTCGAGGTCGGTGGGCGTCGGGCTCATCACAGACCCCATGCCTTGAGGTGGGCCAGCACGTCGTCGGAGGTCCTGGCGCGGCGCACCTTCGGATAGACGCCGGTCCAGGCGGCCATGTAGCCGGCGATCTTGCCGTAGCTGTTGTCCAGCACCACGTGCGGGATGTCCATCATCGTCGACAGGATGTGGGCATGCAGCCGGTCCGTCACGACGACGCGGCCCGAGGCCAGCATCTTGAGCCCGCGCTTCACGCGCCCCTGCGCCAGGCGGTTGTAGAGGTCCAGCGTGCCCTGCGGCGACGCCAGGCCGCCCTTGCCGGCCATCGCGATCCGGCTGCGCCAGGTGCACAGGCGGTGGAAGCGCTGCGGCTCGGTGACCCAGTCCGCGGCGACCGCGTCCGGACGGCGCAGCAGCGGCTCGCGGTCGTAGGCGGCCCGCTCGGTGTCCTCGCGCAGCAGCATGAAGATCGCCGAGCTCGGCGACACCGGCTTCTCGATCGGGCCGATGCCGAAGGCCATGTCGGGCAACAGCTCGACCGGGCAGACGAAATGCTCGCGGGCGAAATTCAGGCTGGGCTGGTCGCGCACCAGCAGCGTGAAGCGGCCGTGTTTCGCGATGGCCTGCGCGGTGGCGGCCACCGCCTCCGGCGCGCTGAAGCTGATGGACTGCGGCAGCTGGACGATCTCGCGGTCCGGGAAGTCCGTCATCAGCCGGATGCGGAAGTCCTGGTGCTTCGGATAGATGTCGCCGAAGTTGCCGCCGCCGTGGATGAAGATCGGGCCGGTCGGCGCGGCGCG
>CAMPJJ010000041.1 GCA_946886855.1 uncultured Roseateles sp.
GGGTGAGCGGGTGGTGGAAAGGGGGGTTGGTGCTGCGGGATCGGATGTCAGGAATTCGAATTGCTTGCTAATTGTTTGCGTGCGAAGTAATCGGTGCGGGGAAGCGATGTTCGAGTTCTTCTGGCTGGCGCTCAGCCGGCCTTGCGGGCCATGCGTTCGCGGAGCACGAGCAGGCGGTCGCGGAGTTCCATCAGCTCGGAGAGGTCCGAGTCCGAGGCGTCGACGATGCACTGCGGCAGATGCGCGGAGCGCTTGCGCAGCGCGCGGCCGGCGGTGGTCAGCGTGATCAGCACCTGGCGCTCGTCCTGCGGCGAGCGGTCGCGGCTGACCAGGCCTGCGGATTCCAGCCGCTTCAGCAGCGGGGTCACGGTCGGGGAGTCGAGGAACACACGCGCCGCGATCTCGCCGACCGTCAGGCCGTCCCGTTCCCACAGCACCAGCATCACGAGGTACTGGGGGTAGGTGAGGTCGAGATCCTTCAGCAGTTCGCGGTAGACCTTGTTCATCCCCAGCATCGTCGAGTAGATCGCGAAGCAGAGCTGTTGATCGATCTCCAGCGGCGGGCAGACGGCGTTGGCGTCGGTGCCGGTCGCCTTCTGCTGCTTGGGGGGGGTGGTGCGTGCCATGGGGTGAACTTTAATTCGTGTGCGAATGAATTGCAAGCGAATTTGTCACCGGAGGCGGAGTTCCTGGAAATGGGCAGCATGCGCCGCGAGGCTGGGACGGCGAACATGAACGACAACAACCGAAGTGACGACAAGGACGCTCCCCCATCGCCGGAGGAGGCTGCCGGTGCCGGTGCAGCGCCGGCGGTCCCGGGCGGGCGCGGCATGAAGGCCTGGGTGCCGGTATTGGCGGGCGCCCTGTACGGGCTGCTGATGCGCGTCATCTTCGGCGGGCTCCCCGGTGTCGCGCCCTGGCTCGGACTTCCCGAGGAGACGGGCTTGGTGATGAGCACCGGTTTCGTTGTGGCGGCACCGTTGGTGCTGGGTGCCATCACCGTGTACATGATGCGGGCCGCGCCCGGCCATCCCGGCCCGACCTGGACGCAAGCGGCCTCCATTCCCTTGGGCGCGACTGTGCTGATGATGATCGGCGCGATGCTGACGATGCTGGAGGGGGCCATTTGCGTCATCCTCCTGTCGCCGTTGTTCCTCGTGTTGGCGTCGACTGGCGGCCTGGCAATGAACCTGGTCCTGCGAACCACGCGGGTGGGTGGCGTGCAGATGGGCGTGCTGGCCACGTTGCCGCTGTTGTTCACTGTCGTGGAGCGGCCTTTGACCGTCGAGCAGTGGCAGCGCATCGACCACTCGGTGGTCGTGGCGGCGACGCCGGAGCGCGTCTGGTCGGAGATCGTCGCGGCGCGGGACATCCGGCGGGAGGATTTCCCTCGCACCTGGATCCACCTCATCGGCGTGCCGCGGCCCGTCGAAGGCGTCAATCGTGCGACGCCGCAGGGCGAGGTCCGCGAGTCCCGCTGGGAACACGGCGTTCATTTCCTTGGCCGTGTCACCGAGCGCGTCGAGGGGCGCCGACTCGCGTGGCGCTACGAGTTCGCGCCGGATTCCTTCCCGCCCGGCACGATGGACGATCACGTCGTCATCGGCGGACGCCACTTCGATCTCGGCGAAACGCGCTTCACGCTGACCCCCGTCGATGCGACGCACACGCGGTTGGACATCGAGGCCCACTACCGCGTCACGTCGGGCTTCAATTTCTACGCCGTGCCGGTCGTGGACTTCCTGGGGCGCGACTTCGTCGACGGGCTGATGGCGCTGTACAAGCGCCGGAGCGAAGCCTGAGGGTTCACTCGGGCTTCTTCGTGCAGAAGAACTCCCAGACCGACTTCGGCTTGCCGTAACGGTTGAGCGTGCGCTTGTCCAGGTGCTCGATGTCGAAGCACGCGGCGAGCACGTCCTCGATCTTCCCGCGGGTGAAGAACTGCTTGGCGACGCCGTCGACGATCGTGAGCGTCCAGGACGACGCGTCGTCCGGCGCGCCGTAGTGCCAGTCGTCCTCGGCGTTGACGCAGCCGATCAGGCGGCCACCCGGCGCCAGCACGCGGGCGATCTCGCAGAGCGCGCGTTGCGTATCGCCGCGGTCGAAGTAATGCAGCGACAGCTGCGCCACGGCCAGGTCGAATTCGCCGTCGGCCAGCATCGGCATCGCGCGCACGTCGGCCAGCACGTGCCGCGCCCGCGGCGACTGCTGCCGGCAGCGCGCGAGCGCCTCGGCCGAGATGTCGATGCCGGTGACGTCCACGCCCAACTCCAGCAACGCCGCCGTCTCCCAGCCGTCGCCGCAGCCGATGTCCAACGCCCGGCGCACGCCGGGCAGGCGGTGCTGCCAGCCGCTGAGCCAGGCTTCGTCCTGACTGAGCGGCTGCGCGGCGTAGCGGCGGTCCCAGATGTCCGACGCGGGCTCGCCCGGGGCGCTCGCGTCGCGCGGCAAGAGGGGAGTGGAAGGTGCCGGCGTTGTCCGGGAGGTGGAGGGATCGCCGAGTTCCGGCGTCTCGTCGTCGTGGCGGGCAGGGTGATCCGGCGATGGGACGTTCATGGCGGCGAGCCTACCGCGAGTCGAAGCCGCGCTCCGCGGCGGCAGGCGTTGTCACCCCGATACAGGCGACAGCTCCGCCGCGGTTGTCCTGCCGGACCGGGCGCGCACTTCTTCACGCGCCGCCAGTGATCGCGGGCGCTTTCCCCCTTGAGGGCGAGCGGTGGCGGTCGCCTTTCCCCTTAGCGTGTCGACCGTCGCGCGGCCTCAAGAGGAAAGACGTCGCGCGATGTCGATGTCCCAGCCCCGCGATCGCGGCAACCCAACCAGCAATCCCATGAAGAAGCAGTCGTTCGTCTCCGCCGGCCTGATGGCCCTGGCCTGTGCCGCCGTGGCCCAGCCGCAGACCCAGGAAGTCTTGCCGCCGGCCCTCGCGGCGTCGGCCGTGGAGGCCGCCCCGGCGGCGCCCGCCGTCGCCGTCGCCGAGGCCGCGCCCGCGCCCGCGCCCGCGCCTTTGGCCGCCTACTCCGGCATCGTGCCCATCCAGATCGACCGCTCGACCGAGCCGGGCACCAAGTACCCCGACGACGTGCTGCGTCTGGTCAACAAGTCGGACCGGTCCAAGGACGCCGCGCTGCTCGTCGTCGGCGCGCTGCTGGGTTCGTTCCGCACGCCCGTGGGCAAGGACGACTACAAGGGCGAGAAGATCGATGCCATGCCGCATCCGGCCGGGCGCGACCTGCCGACGGCCCTGGGTGCGTCGATCGACACCTGGACGCGCGACAACGTGTCGGGCCGCCAGTTCAAGAAGGCGATGTTCATCCGCAACGATGTCTACGCGCTGGTCTTCCGGGACTACAAGGACGAGACGCCGTTCTACGACCTGAAGATCGTGACGACGATCTCCCGCAAGCCCGACGGCGCCGGCTGGCTGTCCGCCGGCGAGCAGGTCCAGTGCAGTTTCTCGGACGACAAGTCGTCCAACACGCTGGCGGACTGGCAGGCCGACGGCTACGCCCGGCTCAAGGCCGCGGAGCGCCAGTTCCTCGACGACTGCGTCAAGACCGCGCAGGCCGCGCTGCCGAAGCTGCTGGCCCCCTGAGTCCGGCGTCGCCGGGCATCGGCAACGATCGGACACCGACAGCGGCCCTCCGGGGCCGCCGTCGTTCCTGCCGTCAGAACTCCTTCGTCAGGCTCACGTAGACCGTGCGGCGTTGGCCATACTGCGGCGCGCCGACACCGATGCCCGAGCCGTCACGCAGCTGGTAGCCCTTGTCGAAGAGGTTGAGCACCGACAGCCGCGCCTCCACCGGACCGCCGCCGAGGTCGAACTTCTTGCTCACGTCCGCATTGACGCTGGTGTACGAGGGCAGGTGCGTGGTGTTGGCGAAACCGTTGCGCAGGCCGCTGCCGAACAGCGCGCTCGCGCCGACCGCGTAGCCGTCGTCCAGCCGCACGTTGACGCCGGCCGAAGCGCTCAGCTTCTGCTCGTGGTCCAGGTGCACCCAGTGGTTGGCGATGAAGTCGAGCTCGTCCTGCTCGAAGTTGAACTGGCCCGTCTCGACCTGCTGCGCGCGGGCGTGCGTGGTGCCGAGGTTGGCGTAGGCCGACCAGGTCCGTTCCTTGTAGCTGGCCGACAGGTCGACGCCGTAGATGCGGCCCTTCGCATAGTTGAAGGCTGAGTAGATCAGCGCGTTGCCGAACTGGCCCTCGTCCTGCAGGTGCCGCACCGCGCGGTAGTAGCCGTCGATGCCCAGCGTCAGCTTGGGCGTGACCTGCCAGGCGGCGCCGGCGTCGTAGTAGTTCGAGCGCTCCGAGCGCACCGCCGTGTCCGCGTCGGTCGGCAGCGCGTTGGTCGTGCCGGCGAAGGCCGCCACCGAGGTGGTGTCGATCTTCTCGGTCGGCGGCGGCGTGAAGTAGCGCGCGTAGCCCGCATGCAGGCGCACCGTCGGCGCCGCATCCCAGACGAGACCGATGCGCGGGCTCAGCTGGTGCTCCTTCGTGACCGTGTCGACCTCGTCGTAACGCGCGCCGTAGTTCAGCGTCAGCGTGCGGTCCAGCTTCCATTCGTCCTGCAGGTAGGCGCCCCACAGGTGGCCGCTCAGCCGGCCACTGTCGGCGATGCTGACGGGCACGCCGCTGGTCTGGTTGCCATCATCGTCGGCCGGGAAGACCAGCGCGTCGTTGACCGTGCTGGCGTGCTCGTGCTGCGCGAAGAGGCCGGTGCGGATCGTGTGCGCGCTGTCGAGTCGCCAGCTCGCATCGGCCTGCACGCCGTTGGCCTCGTTGCGGCGCAGGATGTCGGCGGCGACGCCGAGGTATTGCAGGTCGCCGGTCATGTCCGGCGCGTAGTGGACGTCGGTGTAGCGGTGGAACAGCGAGACCTGGTAATCGATGTCGCGGCCGATCACGCTCTGGTAGCTGACGACGGCGAAGCGGTTGCGCTCGCGCTGGTGCGCGTCCAGGGTGCTGGAGTCCTTGTCCGGCGTGCCGTCGAGGGTGAAGGCGGTCGACTGGCCCGGCGAATTCGGGATCTGGAAGCGGTTGTCGGTGACGCCGGCCATCGCGGTGATGCGGCTGTCGTCGTCGAGCAGGTAGGACACCAGCCCGAAGCCCTTGCCCTGGTGCGTGCGGTCGTGCAGCGCGTCGCGCGAGGGCGTCGGGTTCTCGATGCCCAGGTCGTTGCCGAGGAAGGAGCCGCTGAACTCGTAGCTCAGCCGGCCCTGCGTGCCGTGCACCGACAGGTCGAGCTCGCGCGAGCGCTGCGTGCCCAGCGTGATCCCGGCGCTGCCGGCGAAGGGCTTGTCATCGTCGCCCACGCCCTTGGTCGTGATGTCCACGATGCCGGCGGTCCGGTAGCCGTATTGCGCCGGCAGCGCGCCGGTCAGCAGGCTGATGCTGTCGGCGAAGCGCGTCTCCAGCGTCTGGCCGAAGCCGCTGATGGCCTCGGGGATGACCACGCCGTTGATGCGGTACTGCAGGTTGGCATGGTCGCCGCGCACATGCAGGCCGCCGTAGGAGTCCTGCACGACGCCCGGCGTCTGCAGCAGCACCTGGTTGAGCGGCGTGTCGTCGCCTTGCGGCAGGCGGGCGATGTCGGCCTTGTCGAACTTGTAGATCGTGCTGCCGGTGTCCGGCGACAGGCCGTTGCGCGCCGCGTCGAGGCGGCTGCGCGCACCCTGGATCTGGACGGTCGGCAGCGGGGTGCCGCCGGCGGCGGTGGGCGCGTCGACCGTGCTGGCCGTGGCGGCGACGGTGGCAGAGGAGGCGGTGTCATCGGCGCGCGCCGGCAGCGCGTGCAGCAGCGGATAGGCGAGCGACAGGGACAGCGCGAGCACGCGCAGGGGAGGATGGGTCATGGTGGATCTCTGGCAATCTGGATTCGGTCGAGCGCAGGCCGGCCGATGAGGCCAGGTGGTCGTTGCCCGGTCGTCGAAGGCTTCAACGGAACGATGGATCGTGAGAAGCGTTCAGGCGCGGGCAGACGCCGGCAAACACCGGAAAACGGCGCTGCGCTCAGGAGGTCGAGGTCAGATCGACAGGGGAGGACCGCGGCTGCGCGGCGGCGGTGCGGGCATCGAGCGCGTGACGCGCTCGGCGGCGGCCGCCTGGACGTGGACGGCCTCGGCCAGTGCGAGCACCGGGGCTTCGGCGCGGGCCGACGCGGCCAGGTCGTCGAAGGCCAGGCAGACCTCGCACAGCTGATCCGCGGTCTGGTCGTCCGGATCGGCGTGGGCGACGTCGTCATGACCCGCTTGCGCAGTCGGCGAGGCGGCCATGGCGGTCGCTTGAGCGACGGACGCTCCCGCCGACGCATGCCCCCGCGCACCGGTCAGATGACCGATGCCATGCCACACCGCGCCCTGCTGCGAGAGCAGCATGAACAGCGGGAGCAGCAAGTGCAGGAGGTGCTTGCGCATGGCGCGGAATTATGAAGGCCGGCAGGCGTCCGGCCGAACGTCAGGCTGTCGCCAAGCTGTCGTCGTCTTCGGGGCGGATCGAGCATGAACAGCACGTGAGCAGCGCGTGAAGAGGGGGCGAGCGCGGAGCGAACGCGGGGCGATCGCTGGCGGGGCTGCCACTCAGGCGCGGATTCCCGCCAGTCGCCGCACGGGGTCGCCGCGCGATCCGGGGGCTGGCCACACTGGCCACCGTCATCCGACCTTGGAGCGTTCCCATGAAGATGCCTGTCGCCGCCTGGTTCCGCGAGAACCGCAGCTTCCTGCTGTTCCTCGTCGGCTTCCTGTTCTTCCGCACCGCGATCGCGGACTGGAACCCGGTGCCCAGCGGGTCGATGCGACCCACCATCCTCGAGGGCGACGTCGTCTTCGTCGAACGCGTCGCCTACGACTGGAAGCTGCCGCTGACCGACATCTCGCTGCGCCGCGTCGGCGAGCCGCAGCGGGGCGACGTCGTCACCTTCGGCTCGCCGCGCGACGGCACGCGGCTGATCAAGCGCGTCGTCGCGGTGCCCGGCGACACCGTCGAGCTGCGCGCCGACCGGCTGATCCTCAACGGCCAGCCGGCGGAGTATGCGTCGGTGGAAGAGGTCGCCGAGCCGCTCGCGCCCGGCGTCGAGGTCCGCGGCGTGCGCGCGGTCGAGCAGTGGGGCGGTCAGCGCCGCATCGTGCAGTTCCTGCCCGAGGTCCGCGCGCGGCGCGACTTCGGCCCCATCGTCGTGCCGGCGGAGCAGTTCTTCATGATGGGCGACAACCGCGACAACAGCGAGGACTCGCGCTTCATCGGCCTGGTGCCGCGGCGGCTGATCATCGGGCAGGCGCATCGCGTGCTCGTCTCCGCGGACATCACCGGGCACTGGGCGCCGCGCTGGGACCGGTTCGCGGCGCCGCTGCGCTGAGCGACGCTCGCTCAAGTCTTAGGCTTGAACGGATTCGGCACTGCTTTCGAATGAATCAGGTAAGAGTGGTCCATGAGGAGGTCTGCCGACACTTCGCAGGCGGCTCGCTGCAATTCTTTCATTCGCTGAAAGTCCGAGACCAATTGGGGTCCGCGCTTGTCTTGCTCGATCGACGTCTCGAGACTTTCTTGCAACTCGCGAATTCTCGTCTCCGTCTCAAGGAGCTCATGCCGCTTCTCCTCGTACGCGTTCACTGCTTGGGCGAAGACGCGATCCGCTCGCGCGAAGAACGCCGAAGCGATCAGGGAGACGGCCAGCGGCATGACGAAGAGTTCCAGCACCTTGATCTGATTGTGCTGGCCTGCGGCCAGCTCCTTGAGTACGCCCGCCATCTGCGTGTCGTGCTGCTGCGCCGTCTCCGCAGCATGCAGGGCCGACGATTGCGATTTGTCGATATACAAGTCGCCCGCGAGAGCAGCTGCCAACAGACCGATCCCGATCGTGAAAGGAATCGAGGGATACAGTCTCCATCGAGGGCCAACGGCCAGATAGAGGCTGACGATGATCATCAGTGCGAAGACGACAAGGGCGAACGGAAGGATGCTGTTGATGGAACTCATTTGCCCAGTTTCGCAGGGAGTGCCTCGAAGGGGCACGTCGGCAAGCCGCGATGCGTGATGCACGGATCCCATTGACCCGTTTCCCGCAGGGTCTCTCCAGGCCCGATGAGAATGCTCAGTCGATCGCGCATCGATGGCGTCGCGTCGGCGCCCTCACAACATCCAGACGGAATTTTCATGACGGACCTGTTCAGCTTTCCCATCACGAAGAAGTGGCCCGCGCAGCACCCCGAGCGCCTTCAGCTGTACTCGCTGCCGACGCCCAACGGCGTGAAGGTGTCTATCGCGCTCGAAGAATTGGGTCTGGCTTATGAGCCGCATCTCGTGAGCTTCCAGACCGATGACCAGCTCACGCCCGAGTTCCTGTCGCTGAATCCGAACAACAAGATCCCCGCGATCATCGATCCGGACGGGCCCGGGGGCGAGCCGCTGCCGTTGTTCGAGTCCGGCGCCATCCTGGTCTACCTCGCGGAAAAGACCGGCAAGCTGATCCCGCAAGACCCGGCACGTCGCTACGAGACGCTGCAGTGGGTGATGTTCCAGATGGGCGGCATCGGGCCGATGTTCGGCCAGGTGGGCTTCTTCCACAAATTCGCCGGCAAGGACTTCGAGGACAAGCGGCCGCGCGATCGCTACCTCAATGAATCGAAGCGCCTGCTGGGCGTGCTCGAGCAGCGCCTGACCGGCCGCGGCTGGATCATGGGCGATGAGTACACCATCGCCGACATCGCGATCTGGCCGTGGGTCAACAACCTGGTGGGCTTCTACGGCGCGGGCGACCTGGTCGACTTCAGCGAGTTAAAGAACATTCAGCGCGTGCTGGAAGCCTTCCTGGCGCGCGACGCGGTCAAGCGCGGGCTGAACATCCCGGCGCGTCCGGCGGCCTGAGCAGGCCCTTGTAGGGACGCCTTGAGAAAGGCCGTTCTCTCCACGTAGGCGATCTGAGATTGACGCGCCCTGTTGGGCGCGTCGTTTTTTGTCGCCGGTCGGCGATCCTGCTTGCTAGATAATCCTCTGCGCAGTCGGGGGCTGGTCGCGAGGAGGGGTGCGATAGGTGCCTCGGCGTCGCCTGAGATGAACCTACGGAGCCCACATGTACCTTCGAAAGTTGGAACTCACAAATTTTCGGGCGTTTCCAACGTTGGAATGGTCCCTCAACGAAGGTGAAGAGGCTGGCTGGCACGTGTTGATCGGGCCGAACGGTTCCGGTAAATCCGGTTTCCTACGTGCTATCGCCATCGCGCTGACGGGCTCGACGGAGTTCACCGCTGCTCGCCGGCCGACAGCCGATTTCATCCGAAATGCCCCGAACGTCTCCAAGGCGGACATCGGAATTGATCTCAGTCAAACCGCTGGGTGGGATGTCTGGGAAGGGCAAGGGCGAACGGCCACGGGGCTGATCAAAGCTTCAGTCACCTTGTCCGCTGATGGCTCCATCAAGTCTTCGGCTGGCAAGCATGCACCGCGCACACTTTGGGGAAACGGGCGAGGCTGGTTCTCGGCCGCTTTTGGGCCCATGCGGAGGTTTACGGGGGGCAATCTTGAGAACGTTCGATTGTTCAGCGGCTATCCAAGACTCGCCAGGCATCTGAGCATCTTTGGAGAGGACGTGGCACTCACGGAAGCACTTGAATGGCTACGCCAACTTCGCTTCAAGGAGTTGGAACGGTCCAGTCAGAACGGACCAGCAAGAGGCTTGCTGCACAACGTTCGTGATTTCGTGAATCAGGACGGGTTTCTGCCGCACTCCGCAAAGCTGAGCGAGGTCAATTCAGACGCCATCACGTTCGAGGATGGCAACGGTATCGCGGTTCCCGTTGTTGAACTCAGTGACGGCTATCGAGCCGTCCTGTCGATGACGTTTGAACTCATCCGGCTCATGGCGCAACGCTATGGAGAGGACGGCCTGTTCTCACCTGACGCGACACAAGTGCTCGCACCAGGCATTGTGTTGATTGATGAGATAGATGCCCATTTGCATCCCTCTTGGCAGCGGGAAATCGGTCCATGGTTGACCAAGCTGTTCCCGAAGCTCCAGTTTATCGTGACGACGCATTCACCCTATGTGTGTCAGACAGCGGTGCAGGGGTCCGTCTGGGCTCTTCCCGCTCCCGGTAGCGACGCTCAACTCCATCGACTGGAGGGAGAGCAACTGACGCGAGTGCTGTATGGAGACGTCCTTCATGTCCTCAACAGCGAGGCATTTGGAGGACTTCCCGGTCGTTCAGAACATGCTGTTCACATGCTTGATCGATTGGCCCAACTCAATCGTCGTCAGGATCGCGGTCAACTGTCTCAACCTGAATCGGCTGAGCGCGAAGATTTGGAAATCACACTGGCTCCGGTCGTGAGCGGGGAGGCCAATTGATATCGGTGTCGGGCACCCAGTTGGATCACGCGACTTCCGCCGGGCTTCAGCAGCTTCAGTCGGGAATCGATGGTCTGTTGGATTACGAGACCCAGGTGGCTCGTGCCAAGGCAAGTTGGGACCAGAAGCCAACTGCGTTGTTTGGTCGCCTCAAAGACACCTTGGCTGCAATGTGCAGTGGGAACCGGCGATGTGTCTACTGCGAAGACTCGCTGGCCGATGAAATCGAGCATATGCGGCCAAAGGACCTTTTTCCTGAGCAGGCGTATGTTTGGGACAACTACGTTCTGGCTTGCGGCCCGTGCAACGGTCCCAAGAACAACCGCTTTGCAGTACTGGCTCCCGACGATGCGCTGGTCGACATTACGCGCAAGCGAGGAGCAGCAGTTCAACGTCCTGTGACGGGTCGCTATGCTCTGATTGATCCTCGCGTCGAGAATCCGCTGGATCTTCTTTGGCTGGATTTCCGCACTTGGCGATACGTGGCCAACACGGAAGACGAAAACTCTGTGCTCGCCAAACGAGCGAGTTACACCATCGATGTCCTTGGACTGAACAAGCGCGACGATCTGGTGCGTGGAAGGAAGGCCGCCTTCTCAAACTTCCAGTCGCGTTTGGAAAGCTGGATTGAGCATCGCGTCAATTGGTCTGAGGAGCGCAAGACGTCTTTCATTGAAGACGTACGGATGGAACGTTTTCGAGGTGTGTGGGCCCGGATGAAGCGACATCGTCAGGATGTGCCGGTCCTGGCCGAGATCGGCGCCATGTTCGACGTCGCCCCTGAGGCGCTTGAATGGTGAACTGACCGCGAAGTCAGTCGCCGCCAACGACCCACCACATCCAAATCTGCGGTGAACCGTAGGCGGGAGTGTCCGGTTCGATGGAAAGGGGCAGTTCAGTAGTGCGGCGGCAACTCGTCCCGCAGCCCGCCCGTGCCATCGCCGCGGCCTTCGGGCACCTGCCGGCGCAGCTGCATGACCTCGCGCACCAGCGCGTCGATCTGCTCCTGCTGCTTCGCGACCTGCGCGTTCAGATGATCGACGAGGTCCTCGGCGAAGCTGGCCTTGATCTCCAGCTCCGTGACGCGGGCCTCGAGGACGCGAACCTCCTCGACAGGACCACCGTTGCGCGCGACCTCGCTCATGGCGCCGCCTTCGCCACCGGCTGCGACATCAGGTCCGCGATCACCGACACCGGCGCGTTCCCGTAGCTCAGGAACTGCTCGTGGAAGGCCTTCAGCTGGAAGTCCTTGCCCAGCGCCTGCTGGCGCTGTCCGCGCAGCTCCATGATGTCGCTGTAGCCGCTGAAGTAGCTCGTCAGCTGCACCGAGGTCAGCTGCACCCGACGCCACTTCTCGCGCGCCTCGCGCTCCGTCTGGAAGGCTTGTCGCTGCAGCAGGTCCAGCGCCTGCGCCTCGGTCATGCCCAGCACGTGCACGTTGTAGTCCAGGATGGTGTTGGTGACGCTGCGCAGGTTCCACTTGCCCCACATCAGCCACATCTCCGGCGCGTTCCCGCCGTAGCCGGACTCCAGCATCATCCGCTCGCCGTAGACCGCCCAGCCCTCGACCATCGCGCCGTTGCCGAACAGCGTCTTCACCAGCGACGGCGACTTGTTCGCATGCACCAGCTGCGTGTAGTGGCCCGGCACCGCCTCATGGATGTTGAGGATCTGCAGGATCCAGCGGTTGTACTCGCGCAGCGAGCTTTCCGCCTGTTCCGGGGTCAGGTCGTCCAGCGGCGTGACGTTGTAGTAAGTGCGGTCCTGCGGCCGGTAGGGACCGGGCGCCTCGATGCCGGCGCCGGCCACGCCGCGCTGGTAGACCGGCGTCTCGCGCACGATCAGCGGCTTGCTCGCATCCTGCGTCAGCAGGTCGTGCTCGGTGATCCAGCGCTCCAGCTGCGGGATCTGCGCGCGGATCTCCTTGACGAAGTCCTCGCGCCTGACGTGCTGCTCGCTCAGCTTGCCGATCACCGCGCCGATGCGGGCGAAGCGGTCCTCCGGCTTGGGCGCGTCGCCCATGGTCTGCGCCCACAGCTGGTCGGAAAGCTGCGCCATCTGTGTCAGCAGCGCCTCGCGCGCCTTCAATGCGCGCTGGTACATCTGCTCGGCCGAATGCACCGACTGGATGTCGTAGCGGAACTTCTGCTCGTACAGCGCCTGGCCCAGGCGGAAGCTGCGCGCCTTGCCGCTGGCCTTGCCGTCGGCCAGCAACTGCTGGAGCTGTGTGCGGTAGCCCTCGACGGCGGTCTTCGCGCCGTCGATCCGGGCCAGCAGCTGCTTGCGTTCCGCGTCGGTCAACGACGCGGCGTCAGCGCCTTGTGCGGCCTTGGCGACTTCATCCAGCACGCTGAGCACGCCCGGCGCCTGGTCGATCGCCAGCTGGGTGTGCTCCAGCGTCGGCTGCTTCAGCAGCGCCGCGCCGGCACGGTAGTACGCCGGCACCAGCGCCAGCCGCGCCGAGATCGTCTTCAGCCGCGCCGGCAAGGGCGCGTAGTCCGTCGCGAGGATGTAGTCGATCGGGCCGGCGATGTTGAGGAAGGAAGGGTTCCACTCGTACTCGCGCAGCTCGGTCAGCTGGAAGCGGTCGCTGCGCAGCTTGTTGAGCAGCTGGCCGAGGTCGGTGCGCGAGGCCGCGCTCAGCGTCTTCGCATCGACGGCCTCGAAGCGCTTGAGCCAGTCGGTCGCGAAGCTCAGCGAATGGGCGCGCATCGCGCGGTCCGGCGCGGGCAGCTCGGCGGCGTATTCATAACGGCCGGCGCCGATGGCGGCGTCCGGGTCCAGGCGCCAGAGCGCCTCGATGTAGTCGTTGGCGAGGCGCTGGAAGCGCGTGTCGGCGTCCAGGGTCTGGTCCGGCGCGAGCTTGATGACGCCGCGCGTCGGCTTGGGCATGTCGCCGGCGGGGGCGGCGAGGGCGGCACCGGCGGACAGCGCGACCAGGCTGGTCAGCGCGGCCACGGCCAGCACGGAGAGGGAAGGTCGGGTGGAGCGATTCATCATGGGGCGCGAGCATAGCCCGGCCCCGGTCAAATCCGCGTTCAGGTCAACAGCCAGCGGCTCACGTGGAAGGTCAGCCAGGACGCGACATATGCGAGGACGAACAGGTAACTCAGCATGATCGCCGGGATCTTGTAGCCGCCGGTCTCGCGCTTGACCGCCGCGATCGTCGACAGGCACTGCGGCGCGAACACGAACCACGCCAGCAGCGAGAACGCCGTCGGCAGGCCCCAGGTCGATGCGATCAGCGGCGTCAGCGCCTGCGCGGCCTCGTCGCCGGTGGCCGACAGCGAGTACACCGTGCCCAGCGCGCTGACCGCGATCTCGCGCGCGGCCATGCCCGGCACCAGCGCCAGGCTGATCTGCCAGTTGAAGCCGATCGGCTCGAAGATCGTCGCCAGGCCGCGGCCCAGGTAGCCGGCGAAGCTGTACTCGATCGCCGGGCCGGTCGCGCCCTCGGGCGCGCCGGGGAAGGTCGACAGCACCCACAGCAGCAGCGTCAGCGCCAGGATGATGCCGCCCACGCGCTTGATGAAGATCTCCGCGCGCTGCAGCAGCCCGATCGCCACGTTGCGCGCATGCGGCCAGTGGTAGCTGGGCAGCTCCATCATCAGCGGCCGCACCTGGCGGCCCGCGTTCGTGAAGCGCTTCAGCACCCAGGCCACCGCCATCGCCGCGATGATGCCGGCGAAGTAGAGGACGAACAGCACCAGGCCCTGCAGCTCGATGCCGCCCCACAGCTCGCGCTGCGGGATGAAGGCGCCGATCAGCAGCGCGTACACCGGCAGCCGCGCCGAGCAGGTCATCAGCGGCGCGATCAGGATGGTCACCAGCCGGTCGCGCGGGCTCGCGATCGAGCGCGTCGCCATGATCCCCGGGATCGCGCAGGCGAAACTCGACAGCAGCGGGATGAAGCTGCGGCCCGACAGGCCCACCGAGCCCATCAGCCGGTCCAGCAGGAAGGCCGCGCGCGGCAGGTAGCCGGACTCCTCCAGCAGCAGGATGAAGAAGAACAGGATCAGGATCTGCGGCAGGAACACCAGCACGCCGCCGACGCCCGCGATCAGGCCGTCCACGACCAGGCTGCGCAGATGGCCCTCGGGCAGCAGCGCGCCGGCCTGCTCGCCCAGCCACGCGGTGCCGGCCTCGATCCAGCCCATCGGCGCCTCGGCCCAGGCGAACACCGCCTGGAACAGGAAGAACAGCAGCACCGCCAGCAGGATCGGCCCCAGCACCGGATGCAGCACGAAGCGGTCGACCTTGTCGCTGGGCAGCTCGCCCTGCAGCGTGTCGAGGCCCAGCGCCTTCAGGATGTGGTTGATGCGCGCGGTGTCCTCGCCTTCCGCGGTGACCGACTCGGTGC
Source organism: uncultured Roseateles sp. (assembly GCA_946886855.1). The sequence continues at coordinate 14,700 of CAMPJJ010000041.1, forward strand.
GCCAGCGCTCGGGCTCGTCCAGCACCGCGCGCAGGTCGTCGATGCCTTCGCCGTCGGTGGCCACGGTGCGGATCACCGGCACGCCCAGCAGGGTGCTGAGCTTGTGCGTGTCGATGTGGATGCCGCGGCGCTGCGCCAGGTCCGCCATGTTCAACGCGACCACGCAGGGCAGGCCCTGGCGCTGCACCGACAGGAACAGGCGCAGGTTGCGGCGCAGGTTGGTCGCGTCCAGCACGCAGACGATCAGGTCGGGGCGCTTCTCGCCCTGCGCGCGGCCGGCCAGCACGTCGACGGTGACGCGCTCGTCCGGCGAGCGCGGATACAGCGAATAGGTGCCCGGCAGGTCCAGCACGCGCAGCAGTTTGCCGGCGGCGGTCTTGAGGCGGCCTTCCTTGCGCTCGACGGTCACGCCGGCGTAGTTGGCGACCTTCTGGCGGCTGCCGGTCAGGCGGTTGAACAGGGCCGTCTTGCCGCAGTTGGGATTGCCCACCAGCGCCAGCAGCGGCCCGGCCGGGTGGATGTGGACGACGGACTCACGCATGGGCGGCTCCTGCCTGTCCCGGGTTGGCTTCGGCCGAGGCCGTCAGGCCGCCGGACGCGGCGCCTTCGAGCTCCACGCAGGCCGCCTCGGCGCGGCGCAGCGCGAAGGTCGACTGGCCGATGCGCACCACCAGCGGATCGGCGCCGGGCATGGCGCGGGCCAGCACGGCGACGTGCTCGCCGGCGACGAAGCCCAGTTCCTCCAGCATCTGTTTCCATTCCGGCGCATGCGCCGGTGCCTGCAGCGCCTTGACGCGGTGCGCCTGACCGATGGCGGCCTGCGCGAGGGTGGGGACTGGGAGGACGGCGCTCATGTCGTGGAGATCTCGGGAGGAGCCTGCAGGCTTGCGAAGCGAAAGATTCTAAATGATAGTGATTCTCAACTTCCTTTGCAGAACCGGGGTGATGGTTCGGTGAACCCGAGGGCGGATGGCAATCCGCCCGCATCGAACAGCCGTCAGCGCACGCAGGCGGGGGCGGGCTCTCCCACGACGGGGACCGTCGCAAAACTCAGGCCCCGTCCGGGTTCGACCGCGAAGTTCCGGGTGCCGGCCCGCGGCGGTCGCAGGCGGTAGCCGCAGGCCGGCGGGACGGCGGACCTGCTGACGGCGCTCACGACGTTGCCGATGATCGACAGGTCGTCCGGCGAGGTGTGGTCCGGTCCCGAGCCGTTGACGGCGATCTTCACCGTCACACCCTTGCCCCTGAACCAGTTGTCCTGCACGACCGTCCTCTTGGTCGGAAGCCCATTGACCGCATCGACGCGCAATCGGGCGTTGAAGAAAATGTTCTGCCGCACATCGACGTCGGACATGGAGGCCAGGGCGACCACCCGGTTCGGGCCGCCACGGAAGGTGTTCCCGATCAAGGTCAGGTGGTCCGCCGCCGCGAAAACGGCGAGCGGGTAGAAGCGGGGGCGGGGCTGAAGAGGAATCTGGAACTGCGCGCGGGACGCAATGACATTGCCTTCGATGTGCGTGTTGGCCGACCCGAACAACCGCATTGCCGTCGTGTAGTGGCCCAGGCGCTCCGGCGCCTGTCTGTCCATCGCGTTTCTCGCAAGTTGCGTGGCGACTTCGGCTTGCCCGGGTCCGAGCTTGTCGAGATCGACCGCGCCGATCAGGTTGTTCCGGATCGTCGTCCCGCCGTCGAACGTCATGCCAGTCGGGGTGAACACGTCGATGCCGACGCCGGCGGTCGTGGAGGATTCGCGCCAGAAGACGTTGTCTTCAACGACGCGTTGGCCGCCACCGTGGAGAACCAGTTGTTGCAGTTCGCTCGTGAGGCCGCGCAGGACGTTGCGTCGGATGGTGACCCGTCCCCCTGGAGAGACCAGCATCCGGACGTTGTCGAGATGCAGCTGCTGGACGAGGGTGTCGTCCCTGGATCCTGGATCGCCGCCGAGACCGAGGGTGCTGGTATTGGCGCTGAGTTGCCACGGGTCACTGTGGTTGATCAGCCGCGTCCTGCCGACCGTGCTGCCGACCAGGCCGGTGCCGGCCGGCAGGTCCAGTGCCACCCTGATGCCATACGTGCCGGCGGGCAGGAAGAGACGCGCCTGCTCGCGCTTGAGCGTGTCCAGCGCGTTGGACAGTTGCTGCGTGACGTCGCTGCCGGTGCCGACGATGCCGAAGTCGAGGGCGCAGCGGAGCGTGTGCGGCGTGTCGAGCACCGGCATGGGCTCGCCGGCGCACAGGGCGGTCGCCGCCGCCTGCGGGTGGGCGACGACGTTGGGGGGCGAGGCGGCCAGCGTGGCCGGCGCGAGCAGCGCGGCGATCAGGCACGCGCGGCGGCGGGAATGGGGAGGGTGAATCAGCAAGGGGAGTCCTTTCAGGGGGAGTGCGGCGTGCGCCGCCGCCCTGAATTGAAGATCCCTGGCGGTTCTCCCGCCATGACCGCGATCCGCCTCGTCGGGCCGCGCCGATCACTTCCTTGGCACCGGTTTCGACTGGTGAAAGGCACGGCGTTCAGTTCCGGTCCACCGCCCCGCAAACGTTTAGCGTTTACCTTGACGTCGCTTACACTCGCGCCTTCTTAGAATGCTCGGCTGCTTCTCCACCCTTCGCATCGAGACCGCAAATGATGAAGTTCTCCCTGTCGCCCACGCTGTCGTCCAGACAGACCGTCTTCTCGATCGCCGCCGGCCTGGCGCTGGCCGTGGCGAGCGGCGCGGCGGCCGCGCAGACCACCCCGGCGGTGATCTTCGACATGGGCGGCAAGTTCGACAAGTCCTTCAACGAGGCCGCGTACCGCGGCGTCGAGCAGTGGAAGAAGGACACGGGCGGCAAGTACCTCGAGTTCGAGATCAGCAACGAGACCCAGCGCGTGCAGGCGATCCGCCGCATGGCCGAGCGCGGCGCCAGCCCCATCATCTCGGTGGGTTTCGCCCAGGCCTCGGCGCTGAACCAGGTCGCCAAGGACTTCCCCAAGACCAAGTTCGTCATCATCGACGAGAAGGTCAACCAGCCCAACGTGCAGTCGGTGCTGTTCAAGGAGCAGGAAGGCAGCTTCCTCGTCGGCGCGCTGGCCGCGCTGACCAGCAAGACCGGCAAGGTCGGCTTCGTGGGCGGCATGGACATCCCGCTGATCCGCAAGTTCGAATGCGGCTATGAGCAGGGCGCCAAGGCGGCCAATCCGAAGGCCGAGGTCTTCAAGAACATGACCGGCACCACCGCCTCGGCCTGGAACGATCCGACCCGCGGCGGCGAGCTGGCCAAGGCCCAGTTCGCCAAGGGCGTGGACGTGGTCTTCGCCGCGGCCGGCGGCACCGGCGTCGGCGTCTACCAGGCGGCCAAGGACGCCGGCAAGCTGGCCATCGGCGTCGACAGCAACCAGAACCACCTGCAGCCCGGCACCATGCTGAGCTCCATGGTCAAGCGCGTGGACGTGGCCGTCTACAACGTGCTCAAGGAATGGAAGCCCGGCATCAGCGTGCTGGGCCTGAAGGAAGGCGGCGTCGAGTACGCCGTCGACGCGAACAACGCCAAGCTGATCGCCCCCGCGGTCAAGACCAAGCTGGACGCGTACAAGGCCGACATCATCGCCGGCAAGATCAAGGTCGCGGACTACATGGCGGACAACGCCTGCAAGAACTGACCCCTCGCGAGCGAGCGTTCCTGACATGACACAGTCCCCACGCGGCGCCGCCGCGCCCGCGGTCCGTCTGTGCGAGATCTCCAAGCGCTTCGGCGCGGTCCAGGCCAACCGGGCGGTGAGCCTGGCCGTCGAGCGCGGCACGGTGCACGGCCTGGTCGGCGAGAACGGCGCCGGCAAGAGCACGCTGATGGCCATCCTCTACGGCTATTACCACGCCGACGAGGGCCACATCGAGGTCGACGGCCAGCGCGTGACCATCGCCAGTTCGCAGCAGGCCATCGCGCTGGGCATCGGCATGGTGCACCAGCACTTCATGCTGGTGGACACCCTGTCCGCGCTGGACAACGTGATGCTGGGCGCGGAGCCGGCGTTCTTCCTTTCGCGCGCCAAGCGCCAGGTGCGCCAGGAGCTGGAAGCGCTGATGCGCGACACCGGCCTGACGGTGCGCCTGGACGCGACCGTCGCCGACCTGCCGGTCGGCGAGATGCAGCGGCTGGAGATCCTGAAGGCGTTGTACCGCGGCGCGAAGATCCTGATCCTGGACGAGCCGACCGCGGTGCTGACGCCGCAGGAGACCGACCAGCTGTTCGAGGTGCTGCGCCGCCTGCGCGAGCGCGGCACCACGATCCTCCTGATCACGCACAAGCTGCGCGAGGTGATGGCGCTGTGCGACGCCGTGACCGTGATGCGTGCGGGCGCCGTGATCCAGACCTGCGCGATCGGCGAGACCAGTCCCGAGGACCTGGCCGAGCGCATGGTCGGCCGCAAGGTCAACCTGGGCCGCGACGACGCCGCCGCGAAGGCGTCGTCGGACGCGCCGGTGCTGAAGGCCGAAGGCCTGACGGTCGCCGGCGACAGCGGCTCCGGCGTGCACCTGCTGAGCAACGCGACGCTGGCGCTTCGTCCGGGCGAGATCGTCGGCGTGGCCGGCGTTTCCGGCAACGGCCAGAGCGAGCTGCTGGAAGTCCTGGCTGGCATGCGCGCGCCGGACGCCGGTTCGCTGCACGTCGCCGGTCGCGATTTCCGCCCGACCTCGTGGATGGATCCGCGCACGGCGCGTGAGCTCAAGCTCGCGCATGTGCCCGAGGACCGCCACGCGCTCGGCATGGTGCTGGACTTCCCCGCGTGGGAGACGGCCGCGCTCGGGTACCACGAGCAGGACGCCTACCGCGCCGGCCCGATGGGCCTGGGCATGAACCAGCGCCACCTGCGCGCGCAGACCGCGGAGATGATGGAACGCTTCGACGTCCGTCCGCGCAACGCGGAGCTGGGCTCGTCCAAGTTCTCCGGCGGCAACCAGCAGAAGCTGATCCTGGCGCGCGAGATCGGCCAGAGCCCGGCGGTGCTGCTGGTCGGCCAGCCGACCCGCGGCGTCGACATCGGCGCGATCGAATTCATCCACAACCAGCTGCGCCGCCTGCGCGACGCCGGCTGCGCCATCCTGGTCGTGTCCAGCGAGCTCGACGAGATCCTGGCGCTGGCCGATCGCGTCATCGTCATGAACGCCGGCCGCATCACCGGGGAACTCGCGATCGACGAGTGCTCCGAGAAGAACCTGGGCCTGCTGATGTCAGCCTCCCCGAATCACGAGAAGACCGCCGCCGCGGCGACCACCCCATGAGCAGCCAAGCCCTGCAGATGCCGCGCTGGATGGACCTGGTCCTCCTGCCGCTGTGGAACCTGCTGATCGCGCTGGCGGTGGCCGGCGGCGTGGTGCTGCTGATCGGCGCCAGCCCGACGCAGGCGCTGACGGTGCTGCTCGACGGCGCGCTCGGCAGCGCGCGCGGCCTCGGCTACACGCTGTACTACACGACCACCTTCATCTTCACCGGTCTCGCGGTCGCGGTCGCCTTCCACGGCGGTCTCTTCAACATCGGCGGGGAAGGGCAGGCGACGCTGGGCGGCATCGGCGTGGCGCTGCTGTCGCTGTGGCTCGCGCCCAAGCTGCCGGGCTTCGTCATGATCCCGCTGGCGATCGTCGCGGCCGCGCTCTTCGGCATGGTCTGGGCGGCGGTGCCGGGCTACCTGCAGGCCTGGCGCGGCAGCCACGTGGTCATCACGACCATCATGTTCAACTTCCTCGCGGCCGGCCTCAACGGCTACCTGCTCGTGAACTGGCTGCGCCCGAACGGCTCGATGTCGGTCGAGAGCGATGCCTTCGCCGATTCCGCGCGCATCCCGGCGGTCCATGAGCTGCTGGCCAAGCTCGGCATCGAGTGGCCGTCCTCGCCGCTGAACCTGTCGATCCTGCTGGCCGTCGCGGCCTGCGTCTTCGTCTGGTGGTTCCTGTGGAAGAGCCGCGCCGGCTACGTGCTGCGCGCGGTCGGCTCCAATCCGAGCGCCGCCCATTACGCCGGCATCAAGCCGCGCTGGCAGGTGCTGGCCGCGATGGGCCTGTCGGGCGCGCTGGCCGGCCTGGTCGGCGTCAACGAGATCGCCGGCGTGCAGGGCAAGCTGACACTGGACTTCGTCGCCGGCGCCGGCTTCACCGGCATCGCGGTGGCGCTGATGGGCCGCAACCATCCGGTCGGCATCGTGCTGGCCTCGCTGCTGTTCGGCACGCTGTACCAGGGCGGCGTCGAGGTCTCGTTCGAGGTCCCCGGCTTCAGCCGCGAGATGGTGGTGACGGTGCAGGGCCTGATCGTGCTCTTCGCCGGCGCGATGGCGATGGTGAGCGCGCCCATGTTCGCGAAGCTCTACGGCGCGTTCGCACGCAAGCAGCGCGCGGCGCAGGGGAAGTCCCATGGATGAGGTCCTGATCGGCTCCGTGCTGGCGTCGACGCTGCGCGTCACCACGCCGCTGCTGTTCGCCGCGCTCGCCGGCCTGCTGTCGGAGCGCTCCGGCGTCGTCGACATCGGCCTGGAGGGCAAGATGCTGTCCGCGGCGTTCGCGGCGGCGGCGGTGGCCAGCGTGTCGCACTCGACGACGCTGGGCCTGCTGGCCGCGGTCGGCGTGGCCATCGCGATGTCGATGATCCACGGCTTCGCGACGGTGACGCACCGCGGCGACCAGGTCGTCTCGGGCGTCGCGCTGAACATGGTGGCCGCCGGCCTGACGGTGGTGCTGGGCATCGCCTGGTTCGCGCAGGGCGGCCAGACGCCGCCGATCGGCGCCGAGCAGCGCATCACCGGCCTGCTGCCGCAGTGGGCCGAACCCACGCCCGGCAGCTGGGTCGCCTCCGTCATCGGCCACGGCCTGCTGAGCCACAACGCGCTGGTCTACCTGGCCTTCGCGCTGGTCGTCGTCGTGTGGTTCTTCCTGGAGCGCACGCGCCCCGGCCTGCGCCTGCGCGCGGTCGGCGAGAACCCGGCGATGGTCGACGCCGCCGGCGTGTCCGTGCCGCGGCTGCGCTACACCGCGCTGGCGCTCAACGGCATCCTGTGCGGCCTGGGCGGCGCCTACCTGACGCTGGCGCAGAACGCCTCCTTCTCGCCCAACATGACCGCGGGCCGCGGCTTCATCGCGCTGGCCGCGATGATCTTCGGCAAGTGGAAGCCGGTGCCGACGCTGTGCGCCTGCCTGCTGTTCGGTTTCCTGGACGCCGTCGCGATCCGCCTGCAGGGCGTGTCGCTGCCGGGCATCGGCGAGGTGCCGGTGCAGCTCATCCAGGCGCTGCCCTACATCCTGACGGTGGTGCTGCTGGCCGGCTTCATCGGCCAGGCGATCGCGCCCAAGGCGCTGAGCAAGCCCTACGTGAAGGAGCGTTGATCATGGCCACGTCCCAGGACCTGATCGCGGCGATCCCGCTGCCCGCCGACCTCATCGAGCGCCTGCTGAAGGCCGCGCTCGACGCGCGCCAGCATGCGCATGCGCCATATTCGAAATACTTCGTCGGCGCCGCGGTGCTGGACGAGCACGGCCGCATCCACGCCGGCTGCAACATCGAGAACGCCGCCTACCCGCAAGGCTGGTGCGCGGAGACCAATGCGCTCGGCCACATGATCATGGGCGGCGGGCGCGTGGCGCGCGCGGTGATGGTCACCGGCGCGGGCTCGGAAATCATCACCCCCTGCGGCGGCTGCCGCCAGAAGCTGCGCGAATTCGCGCGGCCCGACGACCTCATCGTGATCGCGGGCGACGCCTCCGGCGTGCGCGCGCACTGGACCCTGGAGCAGCTGCTGCCCGCCAGCTTCGGTCCGGATCACCTGAAGCCCTGAACATCCCCATCGACGCGGCCCCCGAGGTCGCGACAGGAGCACCCCATGTCCATCCCCCTGCAAGGCGCCGCGCTCGACGCCGCCATCACCGCCAGCATCGCCACGCTGAAGTCGACCTTCGGCGAACAAGGTCCTGAAGTCGCCGTCGTTCTGGGCTCCGGCTGGTCCGGCGCCGTCGACCAGCTGCAGGACGTGCAGCACCTGCCGTACGCGCAGCTGCCCGCCTTCCCGCAACCGAAGGTCGAAGGCCACGTGGCCGAGATCGCCGTGGGCCGCGTCGGCCAGCAACGCGTGGCGATGCTGCGCGGCCGCGCCCACACCTACGAGAGCGGCGACTGCACCGGCATGGCCGGCGCGATCCGCAGCCTGAAGGCCTGGGGCGTGAAGGTGCTGGTGCTGACGAATGCGTCGGGCAGCCTGCGCTCGCACCAGCCGCCGGGCAGCCTGATGCTGATCTCGGACCACATCAACGCGCCGCAGCGCTCGCCGCTGACGGGGCTGCCGGGCAGCGACCGCTTCTGCGACATGAGCGTCGCCTACGACGCCGAGCTGCGCCAGCAGGGCTTCAAGGTCGCCCGCGAGCACAACATGGTGCTGACCGAGGGCGTGTACGTGTGGGCCGTCGGTCCGCACTTCGAGACGCCGGCGGAGATCCGCATGTTCGCCGCCTGGGGCGCGGACGCGGTCGGCATGAGCACCGTGCCGGAGACCATCCTGGCGCGTCACGCGGGCCTGCGCGTCGCCGGCCTGGCGCTGATCACGAACATGGCCGCGGGCATGTCGGACGAAGCCCTGACGCACGCACTGACGCTGCAGCAGGCCAAGGTCTCGGGCGACCGCGCGGCGGCCTACCTGGGCCAGTACTTGGCCTCGCTGGCGACGCTGGAATCGCTGAAGGCCTGACACGCGGCGGTGCAAGATCGGGGCGACGCACCCCGGTCGTCCGACCGGCGGGCCGGCCGTCCATGAATGAGCAGTAGGGAGTAGTCGATGAAGTCGGAGATGAGTCTCGAACAAGCGGCGCGCCTGGCGCTGCAATGCCTGGACCTGACGAGCCTGAACGACGGCGACAACGCCGCCGACATCGAGGCCTTGTGCCAGCGCGCGGTCGGTGCGCCGGAGCGCGGCCATGTCGCCGCCGTGTGCGTGTGGCCCAGGTTCGTCGCGCAGGCGCGTGCCGCGCTGCCCCAGGACATCCGCGTCGCCGCGGTCGCCAATTTCCCCGACGGCAGCCTGGACCTGCCGCGCGTGCTGGCCGAGATCGACGCGATCGCGCAGGCCGGCGCGCAGGAGGTGGACGTCGTGCTGCCGTACCGTGCGCTGATGGCGGGGAAGTCCACCGAGGTCGGTGAATTCCTGTCCGAAGTCCGGCATGCGACGCGGCCGCTGACGCTCAAGGTCATCATCGAGTCGGGCGAACTCGGCTCGACCGCGCGCATCGCCGAGGCCACGCGCCAGGCGCTGATGGCCGGGGCGGACTTCGTCAAGACCAGCACCGGCAAGACCCCGGTGTCGGCGACGCCGGCGGCGGCCGCGACCATGCTGCGCGAGATCGCCGGCAGCGGTCTGGGCAATGCGGGCTTCAAGGCCTCGGGCGGCATCCGTTCGGTGGTCGATGCCCGCGCCTATCTGCAGCTGGCGGCCGACGCGCTCGGCGCCGCCGCGCTGACGCCGCAGCGCCTGCGCTTCGGCGCGAGCGGCCTGCTGGGCGACATCGAGGCGGTGCTGGCCGGACAGGACAGCGCGGCCGTCAGCGCCGCGTACTGAAGCCTGGAACAAGCGCTCAGGCAGCGCAAGCCGCGACGACCCGCCCCGATGGACGAGGGGCGGGCGCAGGACGACAACACATCGAAGGGACGCGGCGATCATGCTGGCGCAGGAAATCATTCGGACCAAGCGCGAGGGGCGCGCCTTGGACGACACCCAGATCCAGCACTTCGTGCGCGGACTGGTGGACGGCAGCTGGAGCGAGGGCCAGGTGGCCGCGCTCGGCATGGCGGTGTTCCTGCGGGGCATGGGTCGCGACGAGGCCGTCGCGCTGACGCGCGCGATGAGGACCAGCGGCCGCGTGCTGAGCTGGCCGGACATGCCAGGCCCGGTGCTCGACAAGCACTCGAGCGGCGGCGTCGGCGACAAGCTGAGCCTGATGATCGCGCCGATGGTGGCGGCCTGCGGCGGCTACGTGCCGATGATCGCGGGACGCGGCCTCGGGCACACCGGCGGGACGGTCGACAAGCTCGAGGCCATCCCGGGCTACACGACGACGCCGGCGCCGGCCGACTTCGACCGCATCGTGCGCACGCTGGGCTGCGCCATCATCGGCCAGACCAGCGATCTGGCGCCGGCGGACAAGCGCTTCTACGCGGTGCGCGACATCACGGCCACGGTGGAGAGCGTGCCGCTGATCACCGCGAGCATCCTCTCCAAGAAGCTCGCGGCCGGGCTGCAGGGCCTGGCGATGGACATCAAGTGCGGCAACGGCGCGTTCGCGGCCACACCGGAATTCGGACGCGAACTCGCGCAGAGCATCGTCGACGTGGCCGGCGGCGCGGGCCTGCGCACGCGGGCGCTGATCACCGACATGAACCAGGTGCTGGGCCAGGAAGTCGGCAACGCGCTGGAAGTGCGCGGCGCCATCGACTATCTGACCGGACGCCGGCCGCGCGACGCCCGCACGCATGAGCTCACGCTCGCGCTGTGCGCCGAGATGCTGGTGCTGGGCAGGCTCGCGCCCGACACGGCGTCCGCACGCGTGAAGCTGCAGGCGGCGCTGGACAGCGGCGCGGCGGCGGAACGCTTCGCGACGATGGTCGCGGCGCTCGGCGGGCCGGCGGATCTGCTCGAGAAGCCCGACGCCCACCTCGCATCGGCGCCGGTCGTGCGTCCGATCCCGGCGCCGCGCGCGGGTCGACTCATCGGCATGAACACCCGCGACCTCGGCCTCGTCATCGTCGAACTCGGCGGCGGCCGCCGCCTGCCCGGCGACGCGCTCGACATGCGCGTCGGCCTGGACCGCTTCGCACAGCTCGGCGACGTCGTCGCAGCGGGGGATCCGATCGCCTTCGTCCACGCCGCCGATGACGCTTCGGCCAAGCGCGCCATCGCGCAGGTGCTCGCCGCCATCACCATCGGCGACGCGCCCGCGTGGACGCCGGCGCCGCTCGTCATGGCGGAACTCGGCTGAGACCGAGCAGGTCTGCGGGACCCGGTGCCGGCCTCCCTCATACGCTGCACATGTTCCGCAAATCGGTCGGCCGGCACCGGGTCCCTCCGACCGCACGAGCGAGGCGATCGGGCCTTGGGGGTCGGTAGAATTCCGGGCCTCGATCCCTGGTTCACGACATGCCCGATTCCATCGATTCCATCGACCCCAACGACGATTCCATCGACAGCGACAGCAATAACGCGAGCGAATCGCCAGCGGGCGAAGGCGTCAACCATCCGAAAGCCCGCATCCGCAGCTTCGTCGTGCGCGCCGGCCGCATGGGCACCGGACAGATCAAGGCCCTCGCGGAACTCGGCCCGAAATTCGTGCTGCCGTTCAAGCCGGAAGCCATGGACTACGCAGCGACCTTCGGACGCCAGGCGCCCGTGGTCTTCGAGATCGGCTTCGGCATGGGGGGGCCGACCGCCCAGATCGCCCAGACCCTGCCCGGCATCGACTTCATCGGCTGCGAGGTCCACGAACCCGGCGTCGGCGCGCTGCTCAAGCTGATCGGCGAGCAGGACATCCCCAACATCCGCATCCTCCAGCACGACGCCGTCGAAGTCCTGGACAGCATGATCCCCAAGGGCTCGCTGGCCGGCGTGCACATCTACTTCCCGGATCCCTGGCACAAGAAGCGCCACAACAAGCGCCGGCTGGTGCAGCCGCCGTTCGTGGCCAAGCTGGTGCAACACCTGGCGCCCGGGGGCTATCTGCACCTGGCCACCGACTGGGAGCGCTATGCCCAGCAGATGCTGGAGGTGCTGGCGGCCGATCCGGACCTGGCGAACACGTCCACGCGCGCGGACGGTTACGCCGACAAGCCGGACTACCGGCCGCTCACCAAGTTCGAGCACCGCGGCCTGAAGCTGGGCCACGGCGTCTGGGACCTGGTGTTCAAGCGCAAGGCCTGACCCGGGCGACGCCTGCGTCCCTGCGTCCGAACGGCCGACGGCGCGAGCACTCGCGCGTGACGAAGGTCAGGCGCCGCAGGCCTGCCGGGGCATTCAGGGCACGCCAGAAGGGTCGCGCTGGTAGAGTTCTCCCCCATGTCCGAATCCAACTCCCTTGCCGGCCGGCACATCCTCCTGGGCCTGTCCGGCGGCATCGCCTGCTACAAGATCGCCGAGCTGACGCGGCTGTTCGTGAAGGCCGGCGCCACGGTGCAGGTCATCATGACGGAGGCCGCCGAATCCTTCATCACGCCGGTGACCATGCAGGCGCTGTCCAACCGGCCGGTCTTCACCAGCCAGTGGGATGCGCGCCCCGACAACAACATGGCGCACATCAACCTGACGCGCGAGGCCGACGTGATGGTGATCGCGCCCGCCAGCGCGGATTTCATCGCCAAGCTGGCGCAGGGCCGCGCGGACGACCTGCTGTCCCTGACCGCGCTGGCCCGTCGGTCGCACGAGTGCGCGCTGCTGCTGGCCCCGGCGATGAACCGCGAGATGTGGGCGCATCCGGCCACGCAACGCAACCTGGCGCAGGTGCGGGCGGACGGCGCGCAGGTGCTGGGCGTCGGTTCCGGCGAGCAGGCCTGCGGCGAGGTCGGCGACGGCCGCATGCTGGAGCCGATGCAACTGCTGGAGCACGTCGTCTCGCACTTCCAGCCCAAGGTGCTGGCCGGCCGCAAGCTGCTGATCACGGCCGGGCCGACCTACGAGGCCATCGACCCGGTGCGCGGCATCACCAACCGTTCGAGCGGCAAGATGGGATTCGCCGTCGCCCGAGCGGCGGCGGAGGCGGGCGCCGAGGTGACGCTGGTCGCCGGCCCGGTCCATCTGCCGACGCCGCTGGGCGTGACCCGCATCGACGTGCAGAGCGCCCGCGAGATGCTGGACGCGGTGCTGCCGCGCGCGGCGACGCACCAGGTGTTCGTCGCGACGGCGGCGGTGGCGGACTGGCGGCCGGCGCAGACGGCCGAACACAAGATCAAGAAGAACGCCAAGGCCGGCGAAGCCGTGGCGCCCGCGCTCGAACTGGCCGAGAACCCCGACATCCTGGCGACCGTGGCCGCGTTGCCGCACCCGCCGCTGTGCGTGGGTTTCGCGGCGGAGAGCCAGGACCTGATCAAGCATGCGCGCGAGAAGCGCCAGCGCAAGAACGTGCCGCTGATCGTGGCCAACATCGGTCCGGCGGCCTTCGGTCAGGAAGACAACGCGCTGACCTTGGTCGACGCCCGCGGCGAACGCGAGCTCTCGCGCGCCGACAAGCTGACGCTGGCGCGCGAGCTGGTGCGCGAGATCGCGCAGCGGCTCACCACCTACGGCGCCTGAGGCGGGGACGGCCTCCGGTCCTCCCGCTTCAGACGCCTCGATTCCCTTTTCGACTGACTCCATGACCACCATCGATCTGAAGGTGCTCGACCGCCGCATGGCCGAGCATCTCCCTGCTTACGCGACGACCGGCAGCGCCGGCCTGGACCTGCGCGCCTGCCTGGACGCCGCGATCACGCTGGCGCCGGGCGACACCGTGCTGGTGCCCACCGGCCTGGCGATCCACATCGGTGACGCCGGCCTGGCCGCGATGATCCTGCCCCGCTCTGGCCTGGGCCACAAGCACGGCGTGGTGCTGGGCAACCTGGTCGGCCTCATCGATTCGGACTACCAGGGCCAGTTGATGGTCAGCGTGTGGAACCGCGGCAAGGACGTATTCACGATCCAGCCGATGGACCGCATCGCGCAGATGGTGATCGTGCCGGTGGTGCAGCCGGCCTTCCGCGTCGTCGACGACTTCGACGCGTCCTCGCGAGGCGAGGGCGGATTCGGATCGACCGGCAAGGCCTGACCCCAGGCGCCGAACAGCTCGCTGGCCGACGCGGTAGGACCTGTCAATCGCAGGCTGGCGTCAGCGAGTGAGGGTGGGGCCGGAATGGGGCTTGGGGTTCCCGGAGGGAGGCCCCATGCCCCGTGGAGAGCCCGCGCTTGCCCGACCGAAGTGACCTTCGGTCAGTCCCCGTGCCCGTGTCCTTCTTCAACGCCCGCCGCCGCGGCATCCACCGGGGCGCTCGCATTCACCCCGTCGAAGAAGAACGGCTTGCGCGGCTTCTTCGCCGGCCAGACCTCGTTCATCGATGGGATGTCGAAGACGCGACCGCCTTGCATGACCTGGCTGATGCGGTCGCTCTGGCGGATGTCCTTCAGCACGTCGCCGTCGACGATCACCAGGTCTGCGAGCTTGCCTGGCTCCAGTGAGCCGATGTCCTTGTCCAGGCCGAGGTAGCGCGCCGGGTTGAGCGTGGCGGTGCGGATGGCCTCCAGCGAGGTCATCCCGCCCATCCCCATCATCCACAGCTCCCAGTGCGCGCCCAGGCCTTCTCGCTGGCCGTGTGCACCGATGTTCACCGGCACGCCGGCGCGTTGCAGCTCGGTCGCGGTCTTCGCGACCTGGATGACGTTGAAGTCCTCTTCCGGCGCCGTTTCGCGGCGCACGCTGCGCGGCTCCAGCACGGCCTTGGGCACGAACTTGCTGAGGATCGGATGGCGCCACACGTCCGTGCGCGCGTACCAGTAGTGCTCGCCGTCCAGCCCGCCATAGGCCACGTTCAGCGTCGGCGTGTAGCCGACCTGCGTCTGCGGCCACAGCTGCTTCACGTCGTCGTAGACCTTGGCCACCGGCAGCGCGTGCTCCACGCCGGTGTGGCCGTCGACCACCATCGACATGTTGAGCTGGAACAGCGAGCCGCCTTCCGGCACGACCATCATGCCGGTCTCGCGCGCCGCTTCGAGCACCTGCTGGCGCTGGTCGCGGCGCGGCTGGTTGTAGCTCTTCACGCTGATCGCGCCGGCCGACTTCAACCGCTTCAGATGCGTCTGCGCGTCCTCGAGGCTGTTGATGACCGCGGAGAAATCGGCCTTCGCGCCGTACAGCACCGTGCCGGTCGAGAAGATGCGCGGGCCGACCACGCGGCCGGTGCGCTGCATCTCCGACTGCGTGTAGATGTCGCTGGTGCGGTTGGACGGGTCGTGCAGCGTCGTCAGGCCGAAGGCCAGCGAGGCGTAGTTGATCCAGCTCTGCTGCGGGACGATCTCGCTCTCGGCCATCGTGCCGTGCCAGTGGGCGTCGATCAGGCCCGGGATCACCGTCTTGCCGGCCGCCTGGATCGTCTCCGTGCCCGCCGGGATCGTCACCGACGCGCGCGGCCCGATCGCCGCGATGCGGTCGCCGTCGACCAGGATCGCGCCGTCCTCGATCACTTCGTCGGGCTTGCTCGCGCTCATCGTCACGATGCGCGCGCCGACGATCGCGATGCGGCCCTTGGGCTTGTCGGCGGTCAGCGTCAGCTTGATCGGCGCGCCGCGCTCCGCCGGCTTGAAGCCCGGCTGCAGGGCCTGCGCCAGCGGCACGGTGAACAGTTCGTTGCCCAGCGCGTAGTGCAGCGCATACGGCTGCGACTTGCCGTCGCCCGACCACTGCAGGTCGTCGCCCGCGTTGACGTCGAGCTTCTTGACCGGCATCGCTTCGGCCTTCGGGCCGACCGTCTGCAGCTTGCCCGCGGGCGCGAGCGGTGTGACGTAGGTATGGAAGCGTTCGGTGAAGCCCAGCCACTGGCCGTCCGGCGACACGGTGAAGCGGGTCGCGAATTCGCTCTTGGCGACGGCGAACTCGCTGCGCTCGACGAGGTTCAAGCGGATGAGCTGGTGATTCGAATCGACCTCGCCGGTCGTCTGCTTGCGCGTGACGAAGAGCGTGTCGTTGTCGGCGCCGAACTGGGGCGCTTCGCCGTCCTTGGTCACACGGCGCGGCTGGCCCTTGCCGTCGGCGGCGGCGACGTAGACGCCGGGCTCCAGGCTGTTCCACGGCGAGGTCAGGAAGCCGCCTCTGGCCTTCTGGTACGCGACGGTCCTGCCGTCCGGCGAGAACGCCGGCGACAGGTACTTGCCCGGTTCCGGCGTGACGACGGTGTCGCGGCCGCCGGCCAGGTCGAGCACGCGCACGCGGCCCTGGTCGGCGTCGGACCAGCTCAGGTAGACGATCTGCTTCCCGTCGCGCGAGAACGCCGGGAAGTACTCGAAGCGCTCCGTCTGCGAGGTCAGGCGGCGGGCCTCGCCGACCGGCTGGCCGTCGCGCAGCTCGCTCGTATAGAGGTAGCCGGCGGAGGAGAACACGACTCGCCTGCCGTCTGGCGAAACCTTGACCCAGCGCAGCATCTTCGAGTCGAAGCTGGCGGGCGCGACCTCATGCGCGAAGCGCAGCGCGGGCGTGATCTGACGCTCGTCCTTCACATGGAAGGGGATCTCGACGGCGCTGGATTTGAAGGGATCGATGCGCCACAACTTGCCCTGCGCCCACGCGACGACCTGCTTGGAATCGGGCATCCAGGCAATGCAGGGATACACGCCGTGCACGGACCACGACTCCTGCAGGTCGCGTTCCATGCCGGTCCAGGCGGGGATTTCGCGGCCGGTCTTCAGGTCCTTGAGGAAGAGCGTGGTGCGGCTGCCCGTGGCGTCGCGCAGGCGGCGGATGAAGGCGAGGTACTTGCCGTCGGGGGAGGGCGTCGGGCGGATCGCGCCACCGGGGCCGGTGACGAAGGCTTCGCTGGTGCCGTCGGTCAGGTCCTGACGGTAGATGCGGAAGATCTCGCCGGTGCTGTCCTTGTTGTATTCGAACTGGCGGCCCGGCGTGCTGTCCTGCGAGTAGTAGAGGAACTTCCCGTCGGGCGAGAGCGCGGGTTCGCCGAGGTCCTTCTGCCAGTTCGGCTTCTCGTTGAGCTGCTGGCCCTTGCCGCCGTCGACGTGATAGAGCCAGATCTCGCCGCTGCCCAGCGAGCGGGTGCCGGTGAAGTGCTTGCGGGCGGCGATGTACTTGCCGCCGGGATGCCAGACGGGATTGTTGAGCAGGCGGAAGTCTTCGGTGGTGATCGCGCGGGCGTTGGAGCCGTCGGCGTTCATGACCCAGATGTTGTCGCCGCCGCCGGCGTCGGAGACGAAGGCGATCTGCTTGCCGTCGGGCGAGAAGCGGGGCTGCATCTCCCAGGCGATCGAATGCGTGAGCGCCTTGGCTTCGCCGCCGCCTACGGGCATCACGTAGAGGTCGCCGAGCAGGTCGAAGACGATCTGCTTGCCGTCGGGGCTGACGTCGACCGACATCCAGGTGCCGGTGCGCACGTCGATGTTGGCGATCTTCTTGTCGCCGGGGGGCTGGTTGACGTTCCACTTCGCGGCGGGGGCCGAGGCGGCCGTGGCGGGCGAGGGGGCCGCAGCAGGCGCGACGGGGGCGTCGGCGGCGAAGGCGGCGGCCTGCAGCGCGAGCCCGAAAGCGAGCACGCCCGCGCGGGCGGGCGTGACGGAGAAAGCGGTCGGGACGGCGGTCGGCGAGGACTGCTTCGTGAGCATCTTGTTCGTCATGGGGCACCCTGGGATGAAGAGTGCCGGCAGCATAGAGGCGGCCTACGCGCAAACCCGACCGGGTTTGCCAGGGCATGACGAATGGCCGTGCGGTCAATGGAGCAGCGTTGAGGCGAGTCCCCGGACGTCGCCGGTCGGAGGTTGTTGAAACTGGCTTGATTGAGTTGGCGCTCATTTGCCGTCATCTGATGAAGTGTCCAGTTTATTCGCTCAACTGATTGTTTTTTGTTGCCTCGCTGGCTATTGATCGTTAATCGATCGCCTCGATCTTCTAAGTATCTGGACCGAGTGGCTTGCGGCTTGATTCTGGGTAGATTGATCTCCCGTTGCAATTGAAGCGAATATTCAAATGAAGGAGAGCCATTTCTGGTTGCAGAAAATTGTCTCAGAAAGACTTCAGCCAGAAGTGTTCTCTGATTTGGAAAAGTTTCTTGACGGGGCCCGGCGAGGCGATGTGGCAGTTTCTACGGCAGCGTTCATGGCTGTCGCCAATAGAGCGCCTGGACTGAAGACGCTGCCCTCCTACTCAATCGATGATTGGGGCCGGCTGCGGCGCGAGTCATTTGATTGGCTTGAGGCGGCGGCAGGACACGGCGATTTTTACGCGATGTGGCTTTATGGTGGTCAAGCCGAGACGCTGCTGTCCGAGCGAGAAGGTCTTTCGGTGGAGCAGCGTGCCTCGGTTGAAAGAATGGCGAGAGGATATTTGTTCTCGCTCGTTTCAAATGGCATTCTGGAAGGATTTTCCCGAACCGCTGGGTATTATCTGGACGGCACGCTAGGAAAGAAGGATCCAATCATGGCGCTTGTCGTCGTGTGGCGATACGCGGAGCTCGCAGGGAATGATGCAGACACCGCTGGACTTCAGGCTCGCGCGCTTCAGGTGGCGACTTCAACGGAGATAGCCGAGGCCAAATGGCTCCTGGCGGTGATGAAAGCAAATCCATTGGCGAGCGACATCGCAGCCCGCATTTGATGGATTGAGTTCCGCTACGCGGCTTCATCCAGGTGCCGAATAGGTCAGAGGGTGTCTGACCGATTCAACACGGCCGTCAGTTCATCTCGTCCGACGAGATCCAACGGAGCCCCGGCCTTGCCTGCGTGACGGCGTTGAGCAAGGCCGTCGCGATACTGCTCGCGGGATTGATGCGGAAGCGCTTCGGCAGGACCGGGGTCAGGACGCGGATCAGCGCCATCGCCGCATGTTCGGCGCGCCGGGTTTCCTTGCGCTCCCCGCTGATAGGACTGGGTCGGCACCTCGTCAGCGATCGAAACCCGAGGGCCCGGATGTCCGCAAGGCGGAAGGTGCTCCGAATGCGTGGAGCATCGATGTCGGCGGAGTCGATACTGACGTTCTTGCCTTGCTCTTGGCTTCACACCGTCGCCTATGCCCAAGATTCGCCGATTAACTCCGATCTTGCCGACGGGCATCGTCCCGCATCCCCGCTATGGCTCGCGTCCCATCGCCTCAGGGGCGGTGATCTTGGAGGATGAGATTCGCTTCGGCTTCTGGGGGCTCGGCAATGCGGTGATCTTTCCAGAGACGGTGCTCATCGCGGACACGAGCAAACAGAACTACGCGGTCTACCCACGTCGCTACTACGTGGACATCCTGCGGGACTGCCGTGAATGCGGGCGGCCGTTCCTGTTCTTCGCGCAGGAGCAGAGGTACTGGTTCGAAGAACTGCAGTTCTTCGTCGATGCGGATTGCGTCCATTGCTCCGAATGCCGCGCTCGGAAGCATGAAGCCAAGACGCAGCTGGCCCGGTTCTCCGCAGCGATGAAGGAGACGAACCTGAGTCGCAAGGACCTGATGACCTTGATCGACGACGCGGCGGATCTTCTGCAAGCCGGCGTCGTTTCCAATCTGTCGAAGCTGGGTGCGCTCAAGAACCGTGCGCTCCGGGAATGCGGCGAGTACCCCGGCACTTCGCGCCTTGCGCAGGCTCTCGGCGAAGCGCATCGAGACTGACGGGCGCTTACGAAGTGCGGGGCCGCCGCACGAGCGGCTCAATTGGTGAGAAGGCTTCTGATTGATTGACCGTAGACGTCAGTTCATCTCGTCCGACGAGATCCAACGGGCCCCTGGTTTGGATTCGATGACCGCCCTGAGCAAGGCCGCGGCGATGCTGCTCGCCGGATTGATGCGCAAGCGTTTCGGCAGGACCGGCTTCAGGACACGGATCAGCGCCATCGCTGCATGTTCGGCGCGCCTGGTCTCATTTCGCTCTCCGCCGATCAGACTGGGCCTGCAGATCGTCAGGGATCGGAACCCGATGGCCTGGAGGTCCCTTTCCGCTTCGCCCTTGGTCCTCGTATAGAAAAACCTGGAATCGGCCGACGCGCCCACGGCGCTCACGATCGCGAAGGTCTCGACGCCCGCGGCATGCGCGGCCTTGCCGAACGCGACGGGGAGTTCGTGGTCGACATGCCGGAACGCCTCTTTCGATCCGGCATTGGCCAAAGTCGTGCCCAGCGCGCAGATCACCGCCTGTGGCCCGTAAGACGCCAGCATCGGAAGGAAGTCATCGAGTCGCGGGCAGACAGGATTCACCAGCTTGTCGGCCGGCGGCAACGGCTTGCGAGTCGGCGCGATCACTTCGGAAATCGCGTCGCTGGCCAGAGCGAGCTGCAGCGCCTGGCTTCCTACCAGGCCCGACGCTCCGAGCAGCAGCAGTTTCATCGTCGAATCTCCTCCAACCGGTCGAAGCGATCCTCGGATGTTCTCAGGCGTTTGCCTTCTGCCATCGTTCGATCTCTTCGCGATGGCGCTGAATGTACGCTTGAAGCCTCCCGAAGCGCCGCCGCGTCTGCCAATCAAGATCCGCACGACGATCGGCTCAAGCGGCCATCGGATCCATGAGGGGCCGACCTCGAACCTGTAGGTGTAGATCAAGCACGAGGGGTCCGGACCGTCGCCGCGGTGCTGCATCGAAGCGACCCAGCGGGTGAACGGGAACGAGTGGCCCACCATGGCGGCCGCAGCGACGTTCGGCCGGTCGAAGGACGCGAATCTCGTCGTCATGGACAGTGGACGCAGCATGCCGCTGCCGTCGCTCTCCGTGACGGCGCCGACGAAGGGGCAGGGCGCTCCGCCTTGCACCCGCGTGCCGCGGACCAATGAGTCCCACTTCAGGCGCCAATGGCGTAAGTGGAAGGCATCGAAGACGACTTCCGTCGGCGCCGGCATGCCGAACTCAAGCCGCCAATGCGCCATCGAGCTCACCGCTTCTCATTGCAACTGATCATTCACTGGGCGACAGCCGGGCCAGGCTTGAAGCCCGGAAGGCGGCCCGATCGCTGGCCGACGCCCTCCACCAGTGGTTGCGGCAGCAACGCCAGCGTGTGCCGGATGGCTCAGCCACCGCCCGGGCCATCGACTACAGCCCCAAGCGCTGGGCGGCATTGACCTGCTACCTCGATGACGAAGACCTGCCCATCGACCACAAGTGGGTGGAGAACCGCATCCGGCCCATTGCGCTGGGGCGGCAGAACTGGCTCTTCGCCGGCAGCCTGCGCGCGGGCAAACGGGCTGCGGCGGTGATGAGCCTCATTCAATCGGCCACGCTCAACGGACTTGATCCTTATGCCTACCCGCGCGATGTATTGGAGCGGCTGCCGACGCAGGCGGCCAACCGGATCGACGAACTCCTGCCGCATCGCTGGCGACCCCATTAGCCGGCTGAGCTGGGACCTACGTTGCCGAAGCGCGCGCTGCCTTCAGCAGTGGGAGGACCTCATGGAAGTTGCGAATGAGGTCGGCTTCGCTCCATACGGGATACGGAAAGCGGACCTGAAAGACACCCCAGCGCCCTGAACTAGGTCCGTCAATGCGCTTCATGTCCGGACCGGTGCTCTCCCAAGCCAACCCTGCTTGATGGCCTTGCGGGTCCGCGACAAACAGATCACCGTTGACCTTCGGCCATGGGCCCGGCCAAGGAATTCCGATGTAGCCGAGCACCCAGCCATCGCACTCCGACGCGGGGATTAGCTTCGCTGTGTCGTAGGTCTGATCCATCGTTGTTGAAGTCCACGTGGCGTGCGCCTGCCAGCGCGTCACGACTTTATGCCCAAGCCGCCTCCCGCATGCGTGCTACATACGGATGGGTTCTCCGGACGGATACCCCGCGGCGGCGTTAGCCATGTCGTAGGACTGATTCTGGAATGGCTCGCCCCCGATGTCTTCTTCGATTCGATGGAAGGCCGGGCCTACGGGGGACGACGACGGGGTCACCCCCGCTATCCAGACCGATCGGCTTCAGCCCAGCAGGGCGTCCAGTTCGG
This sequence comes from uncultured Roseateles sp., assembly GCA_946886855.1. The sequence continues at coordinate 36,336 of CAMPJJ010000041.1, forward strand.
ACCACAACGGATCGCAGAGCCCCGGCCGATAGGCGGCCTGCCGGAACGTCGGATGCTCGCCGCGGTACACCTGCAGCATGCGCGCGTTGTCGTCCTTCACGGAGGCTCTGACGTTGGCGAGCCGATCGGCTGCCTTCACGATCAACGCGAGTTCCAGAGGTCCGCTGACCTGGGCCAGCTTCGCATAGGCGGCCGCCTTGCGTTCCTTGCGGTTGGCGCCGGGCTGATCGGTGAGCAGCGCCACGCAGGCCGCGATGTGCGGACCAAATCGATCGGCCACGTCCGTCAGGGTCACCGACGTGTCTTCCACGGTGTCGTGGAGGTACGCGGCGACGACCGCGGCTTCGCCAAAAGGCTCGGCGATCAAGGCCACCGCGTCCAGGTGGTGCACGTAGGGGTGCTCTCCATACATCTGTTCGCCGTGCGCGGCAACGGCGAAGGCGCGGGCTTGATCTTGGAGGGCGGTGGTCATTGTCACCAGTATGCGCGATGGGTTCGATCAGTGATGCCACCTCTAAGATCGCGCGATTCGAAGAAGGGGCGATGACGCCCGACATGTCATGGTTCGCGACTCAACCTGAAGATTGGCGGGATCCACATGCGGGCCAACCTGGCCGATCCCGCACGGGCTGTGCAACATCCGTATAGCTCCGATGGCTGCATCGACCGGACGTACGTGTTCTTTGACCCGAAATCAGCGACTCATAATCCCGCATGAAACTGCTCGTCGCAATTCACTTCGATGGCGCGGAGGCGACTGCCGCCGCTGTGGCGTTCGACGCCTGGGACGCCGCGGAAGCGACCAAGACCTACGTCTCGCGCATCGCCCACGTCGAGAAGGCCGTGCGCGGCGAGCTCGACCTGCGGGAACTGCCCTGCTTGATGCAGCTGCTGCGCGAGCACAGTCTGGAACCCGAGCTCATCCTGATCGACGGCTTCGTCCATCTGGATGCCGACGATACGCCGGGCCTCGGCCAACACCTGTATCACGCGCTGGGCGGCGGCGTACCCGTCGTCGGCGTGTCGAAGAAGGGCCTGCCGGGTCTGCCGTCGCAATTCGAGGTGATGCGGGAAGAGGAAACGCCGCCGCTATTCGTGACCTGCGCCGGCATCGACATCGGCGCAGCCAAGGTGCGGCTGCGTTCCATGCACGGCCGCAAGCGCTTGCCCACGCTGATGAAGCTCGCTGCCCGGCTTGCGAAGAACGGTGAGTGACACCCGAAGACAACTGCGGTCTCAATCCCTGCAGTAGCCTTCCCCCGTGTGAACCGTCAAGCACTTCGTCTTGCCCGCGAGCCACTTCATCCCTGTGGCGTCGCCATCCGTGGCCTTGATCGACTCCTTCTTGCCGTCCCGCTCGAAATGCACGGCGCCCTCCTGCCCGATGCCTTTGAACGTCCGTTCGGCATCCAGGTCCTTGATGCGGACGTCATAGCTGCCATTGCCGGTGGCGTCCAGCTGCAGATAGGTGCCTTCCGGCCCGTTCCAGCGGCCGAGCCAAGCCTGTCCGGGGTCAGTCGTTGACACCGCGGAGGTAGACGCCGGTGGCGTCGATGACGCTGGCGGCGAGGCTGCCGGTGTGGTCGAGGTGCCCGCGCCGTCGCAGGCGGCCAGGACGACGGACAACAGGGAGATCGAGACTGCAGCCAATTTCATGGAGATCCTTTCAGCTTTGCACGAAGACGCGTCTGTCATGCGAGCAAGCGAGGTGCCCAGCCAGACGTCGATGCCGACCCCCCTATCATTGGCGCAACTGGAGACCCGTCTTGCCCCATTTCATCCTTCATCACAGCGCCAACCTCGCCGAGCTCGACGTGAGCCGCTGCCTCACTGCCGTGAACACCGCGCTGGCCGAGTCGGGACACTTCGATGAAATCGACATCAAGAGCCGCGCGTTCAAGGCGGACGACTTCCTGGTCGGCGTGGACGCACACAGTCGCGCGTTCGTCGCCGGCACGCTGTCCGTGCTGACGGGGCGCAACGACGACATGCGGCGCGAGATGGGCGCGATCGCACTGAAGGCGCTGACGTCCTGCGTCCCCGCCACACCGGGACTGCATGTCCAGGTGTCGGTCGAGGTCGTCGAGATCCAGCGCGAGACCTACGCCAAGACCATCATCGGTGGGTGATCCGCAGCCATGATGAAACTCTCCCCCGTCAAGATCGTCGCCGGCCTCGCCGCCGTCACCCTGGCCATCGGCGGACTGTTCTTCGCCTCCGAAGCGCGCCAGGGTGTGGTCAACATGTTCTCCGTCATCCGCCTGAGCTCGCCGGCGAAGCACCCGCAAGCGGCCCGTCCGGCCGATGTCGGAGCCATCGCCTCCGGCGTGCGCGTCATCCCCATCGGCGTGTCTCCCCAGCCGAGCCCGACCGCGGCCTCGGCCAACGCAGGGCGGTCGGACGGCCGTTGATGCAGGCGCCCCGTCGTTTCGACGACGCCCTGATGGGGCCTCCCGGCGCGCCCGACGCAGCCGGCGCGTCCGACAAGCCCGTCGCGGTCGATGCCGCCTTGCTGGCGGTGCTTCGAGCCTGGTGCGAGGGCGGCGCCTTCCCGCAGATGACCGAGCCGCTGCGCGTGGCCAGCATCGCGCCGAACGACGGTCTGGACGGTGTTGCCCGCGAGCTGGACGGCAGCCATGAGCTGGTGCGGCTGGGCCGCTGGCGAGGCCTGGGATGGCGCCTGCAGCTCCTGTGGCGAGAGTCCGTGACGTCGCGTGGCGCTCAAGCCCGCGATCCCTGGGATTGCGGTTGGTGGCGCGAGGGGCCCTTGGGTCCCGCCGAGGCGTTCCGACCGCGCCGGGCCACGCTGTTGATGTTGCGCGAACCGGACCCGGCCGTCGCCACCGCGCTGCTGTCCACGCTGCGCGCGAACAGCCCGACCTATGCGAAGCCGGTGCGCGTGCTGGTGGTGTCCGCCAAGGTCATCGCTGACATCGAGCGCCTGTAGTCGATCAACGACGAGGCGCTTCCGCCATGAAAAACGGGCGCCCGTCGGGGCGCCCGTTTGAGCGGGTCAGCGCAAGGCTTACTTGGCCCGCGCCGTCATGATCGCGTCCGCCACGTTCTTCGGCGCCTCGCTGTAGTGCTTGAACTCCATCGTGTAGGTCGCGCGGCCTTGCGTGGCCGAACGCAGCGAGGTCGAGTAGCCGAACATCTCCGACAGCGGAACTTCCGCCTTGATGATCTTGCCGCCGCCGACCATGTCGTCCATGCCCTGCACCATGCCGCGGCGGCTGGACAGGTCGCCCATCACCGTGCCGGCATAGTCCTCCGGCGTCTCGACCTCCACGGCCATCATCGGCTCCAGGATCACCGGGCTCGCGCGCCGGCAGGCTTCCTTGAAGCCCAGCGATGCCGCCATCTTGAACGCGTTCTCGTTCGAGTCCACGTCGTGGTACGAGCCGAAGGTCAGCGTGACCTTCACGTCCACCACCGGATACCCCGCCAGCACGCCGTTGGGCAGGCTGTCGATCACGCCTTTCTCGACCGCCGGGATGAACTCGCGCGGCACCACGCCGCCCTTGATCGCGTCGACGAACTCGAAGCCCTTGCCCGGCTCCTGCGGCGCCAGCGAGAACACCACGTGCCCGTACTGGCCCTTGCCGCCGGACTGGCGCACGAACTTGCCTTCCACGTCCGTCACCGCCTTGCGCACCGTCTCGCGATACGCCACCTGCGGCTTGCCGACGTTGGCCTCGACGCTGAACTCGCGCTTCATCCGGTCCACGATGATTTCCAGATGGAGCTCGCCCATGCCGGAAATGATGGTCTGGCCCGACTCCTCGTCCGTGCGAACGCGGAAGGACGGATCCTCGGCCGCCAGGCGCCCGAGGGCGATGCCCATCTTCTCCTGGTCCGCCTTGGTCTTGGGCTCCACCGCCTGCGAGATCACCGGCTCCGGGAAGATCATCCGCTCCAGCGTGATGATGGCCTCCGGATCGCACAGGGTCTCGCCGGTCGTGACGTCCTTGAGGCCCACGCAGGCGGCAATGTCCCCGGCCAGGATCTCCTTGATCTCCTCGCGCTGGTTGGCGTGCATCTGCAGGATCCGGCCGATGCGCTCCTTCTTGCCGCGCGTCGGGTTGTAGACCGAGTCGCCCGATTTCAGGATGCCCGAATACACCCGCACGAAGGTCAGCTGACCCACATACGGATCGGTCATCAGCTTGAAGGCGAGGGCGCTGAACTTCTCGTTGTCGTCGGCGGCGCGGGTCGTGTCCTGCTCGTCGTCGTCCGTGCCGTGCACCGGCGGGATGTCCACCGGCGAGGGCATGAAGTCGATCACCGCGTCCAGCATGCGCTGCACGCCCTTGTTCTTGAACGCCGTGCCGCACAGCATCGGCTGGATCTCGCCGGCGATCGTGCGCTTGCGGATCGCGCGCCGGATCTCGTCCTCGGACAGTTCGCCGGTCTCGAGGTACTTGTTCATCAGCTCCTCGTCGGCCTCGGCCGCGGCCTCGACCATCTTCTCGCGCCACTCGTCGGCCTGCGCCTTCAGCTCGGGCGGGATCTCCTGGTAATCGAAGGTCATGCCCTGCGTGGCGTCGTGCCACAGGATGGCCTTCATCTTCAGCAGGTCGATCACGCCCTTGAAGTGCTCCTCGGCGCCGATCGGCAGCACCACCGGCACCGGGTTGGCCTTGAGCCGGTCCACCATCATCTGGCGCACGCGGTAGAAGTCCGCGCCGACACGGTCCATCTTGTTCACGAAGGCAAGACGCGGCACCTTGTACTTGTTGGCCTGGCGCCAGACGGTCTCCGACTGCGGCTGCACGCCGCCGACCGAGTCGTACACCATCACGGCGCCGTCGAGCACCCGCATGGAACGCTCCACCTCGATGGTGAAGTCCACGTGCCCGGGGGTGTCGATGATGTTGATGCGGTGCTCGGGGTAGGAACGGTCCATGCCCTTCCAGAAACAGGTGGTCGCCGCGGAGGTGATCGTGATGCCGCGCTCCTGCTCCTGCGCCATCCAGTCCATCGTCGCGGCGCCGTCATGCACTTCGCCGATCTTGTGATTGACCCCGGTGTAGAACAGGATGCGCTCCGTCGTCGTCGTCTTGCCGGCGTCGATGTGCGCCGAGATGCCGATGTTGCGGTAGAGCTCGATGGGGGTCTTGCGGGACATGGTGGTCTCCAGTGGCAATGAACGATCCGCGTGCGCCCGCTTCATCAGGGCGTCCGCCGGATCCGAGAACCGACCAATGTAGCGACAAGCCATGACCCCTGCCATCCGCCGATCGGAAGAGCCCAGCGCCACAGGGGAGGGAAGGCGTCGCGCAACCCCCCACAAATGGGGGGCAAGAAAACGGGCGAATGATGGAATTTGCGCGCAATTACGTCGCGGGACGTCGATACATTCCGTCACTCGAAGAACGTTCCAGGGAGTTGGTGTGAAGTTGCGTGTTTTCAGCCGCGTCGGGCCCGCTGTCATCGGGCTGTGCGCTCTGGCCATCGCTGCGTCCGGTGCCGTGGCGGCCCCCGCCGTCGATGTCGGCATGACCTGCACCGTGCCGGACGGCTGGTGGTCGTTGGACCGCGAGCGTCCGGAGCAGCCGGAACCGGTCAAGGTCCTGGCCCTGAGGCCGTTGACCACCGGCGCACCCGGCGCCTGGGTCCAGCCGCAGCGCGGCAAGCTGGCCGATCAGCAACTGCATGTGGCGCTGGATCGGCTGACCGACTGCCGCTGAGCCGCGTCGCGGGCCGCGGGCCGCACCCGCAGGGCGCGGCGGAGGGGGTAAACCCGGGCCGGGCGCCTGCGCTGGCTAGAATGGCGGGCTCACCGTCGCGGCGCGCGCGGCGCAAACCCCCTGGGACCCCATGGCCAGCACCACCTCCTCCAAGCATCTGATTCACTTCGAGGGGGGCAATGCCCTCTCGTCCTTCCGGGCCGCGGCGCTGCTGGCGCGACTGCAGTCCGTCAGCGACCGCATCGCCGCGGTGCATGCGCGCCATGTCCACTGGGTCTGGACCGACGCCGCCCTCGATGACGAAGGCCGGGGCAAGCTGGCCGCGCTGCTGGATTACGGCGACGCCTATGAAGGCCCGTCGGCCTCCTCGGACGGCGCGCTGATCGTCGTCGCCCCGCGCCTGGGCACGCTGAGCCCCTGGGCCTCCAAGGCCACCGACATCGCCCACAACTGCGGCCTGCCGATCCACCGCGTCGAACGCGTCACCGAGTTCCGCCTGACGCTGAAGTCGGGCCTGCTGAGCAGCCTGACCGCCGGCCTGACCGGGGGCGCCAAGCCGCTGACCGAGGCCGAGGTCCTGGCCTGCGCCGACCTGCTGCACGACCGCATGACGGAAAGCGTGCTGCTGTCGCGCGAGGCCGGCGCGCACCTGTTCGACGAGAAGCAGGCCCAGCCGCTCGCGCACGTGGACGTGCTGGCCCGCGGCCGCGCGGCGCTGGACGAGGCCAACGGCGCCTGGGGCCTGGCCCTGTCCGACGACGAGATCGACTACCTGGTCGCCGCCTTCACCAAGCTGGGCCGCGACCCCAGCGACGTCGAGCTGATGATGTTCGCGCAGGCCAACAGCGAGCACTGCCGCCACAAGATCTTCAACGCCCAGTTCACCATCGACGGTGAGGCGCAGCCGCTGTCGCTGTTCGGCATGATCCGCAACACCGAGAAGCTGCACCCGCAGCACACGGTGATCGCCTACGCCGACAACGCGGCGGTGATGGAGGGCCACGTGATCGAGCGCTGGATGGCCGCCGGCGACCGCCGCGCGCCGAAGTACGAGGCCCGCAGCGAAACGGCCCACGTGCTGATGAAGGTCGAGACGCACAACCACCCGACGGCGATCTCGCCGCATCCGGGCGCGTCCACTGGCGCCGGCGGCGAGATCCGCGACGAGGGCGCCACCGGCCGCGGCGCCAAGCCCAAGGCCGGCCTGACCGGTTTCTCGGTCTCCAACCTGCACCTGCCGGGCTTGTCCGAGCCCTGGGAGAAGCACCCCGTCGGCAAGCCCGCGCACATCGCCAGCGCGCTGCAGATCATGACCGAGGGCCCGCTGGGCGGCGCCGCGTTCAACAACGAGTTCGGCCGGCCCGCGCTGGGCGGCTACTTCCGCGTCTTCGAGCAGGACGTGGACGGCATCCGCCGCGGCTATCACAAGCCCATCATGATCGCCGGCGGCCTGGGCGCGATCCGTGCGGACCTGACCAGGAAGATCGCCTTCCCCGCGGGCTCGCTGCTGATCCAGCTGGGCGGCCCGGGCATGCGCATCGGCATGGGCGGCAGCGCGGCCAGCTCGATGGCCGCGGGCACCAACACCGCCGACCTGGACTTCGACTCGGTCCAGCGCGGCAATCCCGAGATCCAGCGCCGCGCGCAGGAAGTCCTCAACCACTGCTGGGGCCTGGCCGAGCGCAACCCCATCCTGGCGGTGCACGACGTCGGCGCGGGCGGCATCTCCAACGCCTTCCCGGAACTGGTCAACGACGCCGGCCGGGGCGCGATCTTCGACCTGCGCAAGGTCCCGCTGGAAGAGAGCGGCCTGGCGCCCAAGGAGATCTGGTGCAACGAGAGCCAGGAGCGTTACGTCCTGGTGATCGCGCCGGAGAGTCTCGAGCTCTTCACCGCGATGGCCGAGCGCGAGCGCTGCCCGTTCGCGGTCGTCGGCGTGACCACCGAGCAGCGCGAGCTGGTGCTGGAAGACGGCACCGACGGCGAACGGGCCATCGACATGCCGATGGACGTGCTGCTGGGCAAGCCGCCGAAGATGCACCGCGACGTGACGCGCGTGGCCCGTTCGGGCGGCGCGTTGACGCTGGACGGCGTTGACCTCGCGACCACCGCGCGCACCGTCCTGCGCCACCCGACGGTGGCCAGCAAGCGCTTCCTGGTCACCATCGGCGACCGCACCGTCGGCGGGCTGAACCACCGCGACCAGATGGTCGGCCCGTGGCAGGTGCCGGTGGCCGACGTCGCCGTCACGCTGTCCGACTTCCAGGGCTTCACCGGCGAGGCGATGAGCATGGGCGAGCGCACGCCGCTGGCCGCCGTCGACGCGCCCGCATCGGGCCGCATGGCCGTGGCCGAGGCCATCACCAACCTGCTGGC
>CAMPJJ010000042.1 GCA_946886855.1 uncultured Roseateles sp.
GGCCCTCTGGGTCAATTCAATAACTCGGTGTTGCGGTTCAGGCTTGAGATCGCCCGGCGATTCGCACCCACGACTTCCGGTTGATGTTCGGCGCGCTCATCACCGTGGCGCTCGGCCTCGTCGCCGTCATGGCCAAGGGCTTCCACTGGATCTGATCAGACGACCACCGGCTCCGGCTCCAGCCGGATGCCGAAACGGCCGTAGACGCTTTCCTGGATCGCGCGCGCCAACGTGACGACCTCCGCGCCGCGCGCCTCGCCGCGGTTCACCAGCACCAGCGCCTGCTTCTCGTAGACCGCCGCGCCGCCGACGCTCTTGCCCTTCCATCCGCAAGCATCGATCAGCCAGCCCGCGGCCAGCTTGAAGCTGCCGTCGGCCATCGGGTAATGCACGATGTGCGGGTCGCGGGCGATGATGTCGCGGCACTGCTCCGCGCTGACCACCGGGTTCTTGAAGAAGCTGCCCGCGTTGCCGATGCGCGCCGGATCCGGCAGCTTGGCGCGGCGGATCTCGCAGACCCAGTCGAACACCTGCCGTGCGTCGGGCGAGGTGATGCCCGTCTCCGCCATCTTGCGTTCGAGATCCAGATACCCCAGCTGCGGCTGCCAGGGCTTGGGGCAGCGCAGCCGCACCTTGGTGATCACGCTCTTGCCCGCCAGGCCGCCGTAGCCCGTCTGCTTGAAGACGCTGTCGCGGTAGCCGAAGCGGCACACCGCCGCGGGCAGCGTGACGCGCCGGCCGGTAGTCAGGTCGACGACGTCCACGTTCTCCAGCCGGTCCTTCAGCTCGACGCCGTACGCACCGATGTTCTGCACCGGCGCCGCCCCGACGGTGCCGGGGATCAGGGCCATGTTCTCCAGTCCCGGCACGCCCAGCGCCAGCGCGCCCGCCACCGCCTCGTGCCAGGGCACGCCCGCGCCGGCCTCGACGATCCAGCAGTCGTCGCGTTCCTCGACGCTCAGGCCCTGGATCTCCATCTTCAGCACGACCGCATCGACGTCCTTCGTCAGGACGAGGTTCGAACCGCCGCCCAGCACGAACTTCGGCGCGCGGCCCAGCTCGGGGTGGTCGACGACGCGACGGACGTCGAGTTCCTCGCGGATGCGCACCAGCCGGCGCGCGGTCGCGGGCAGGCCGAAGGTGTTGTACGGCTTGAGGTTGACGTCGTGCTCGATGACGACGCCGTCGCGGCGCTCGGTCGAGGGGGGGATGGCGGGAGACTGCATGGCTAGAATTCTCGCCCATATCCCCCAGGACCCCTCGGCGGCCGGCGCCCGACAATCGGTCGTCGCCCGTCCCTCTGAAAGAGTCGTACACACATGCCCAGCTTTGACACCGTCCTCGAACCCGACATGGTGAAGGTCCGCAACAGCGTGGACGCCAGCGCCAAGGAGATCGCGACCCGCTTCGACTTCAAGGGCACCAGCGCCGCCATCGAGTGGAAGGACAAGGAAAAGGAAGTCCACGCCACCGGCGACGCCGAGTTCCAGCTCGAGCAGATCGAGGCCGTGCTGTATTCGAAACTGACCAAGCAGGGCGTCGTGCTCGGCTTCGTCGACAAGCAGGACAAGATCGAGAAGCTCGGCGGCGACCGCGTCAAGCAGGTCTACAAGATCAAGAACGGCCTGGAGGCGCCGGAGGCCAAGAAGGTCGTCGCCGCGATCAAGGAGAGCAAGCTCAAGGTGCAGGCCCAGATCGAGGGCGACATCGTGCGCATCACCGGCAAGTCGCTGGACGACCTGCAGGGTGCGCAGGCCGCGCTGCGCAAGGCGCTGCCCGACCTGCCGCTGAGCTTCGACAACTACCGCAAGTGAGCGTCGGCGCGGGCCGCGCGTCGCACTGACGCCGGTCCCGCCCGCCACGCCGGCGCCCTGCCCGCGTGAGCGCCGCGACGGCATTGGCCGCGCGTCAGAACAACATTCCCGGGGGACGAGATGAACACTCTTGGCAGGACCGGCCGGCGGCGTCCCGTCGTCGCCGCCTTCACCAGGCTGGCGACGCTGGCCACGGCGGCGCTGCTGGCGATGGGCGTTTCGACCGCGCACGCGGACAGCGTCAAGGCCGCGCGCTACTACGAGGACGCGCTCAAGCGCTTCGAGCGTCAGGACGTCGACGGCGCCGTCATCCAGCTCAAGAACGCGCTGCAGCAGGACGCCCGGATGCTGACCGTGCACGTGCTGCTGGGCAAGGCGCTGCTGATGCGCAGCGAAGCCGCCGCCGCCGAGATCGAGTTCAACGAGGCGCTCTCCCAGGGCATCAACCGCGCCGAAGTGGCCGTGCCGCTGGCGCAGGCGCTGGTCGCACAGGGCAAGCAGGCCGAGGTGTTCAAGCAGCCCGCGCTGGTGCCCGACGGCCTGCCCGACAACATCCGCAAATCGCTGCTGCTGGTGCGCGCGGCGGCGGCGTCGGACCTCGGCGATCCGACGCGGGCGCAGGCCCAGATCGACCTGGCGCGCGCGATCCCCCCCGACAACGCCGAATCCTGGCTCGCCGAAGTGCCGCTGCGCCTGCGCGCGCGGCAGTTCGACAAGGCCACGGCCGCCGCCGATCAGGCGCTGCGGCTCGCGCCGGACAACGCCGAGGCGCTCTACCAGCGCGCCACCGTGCCGCACGTGCAGGGGAAGCAGGACGAGGCGCTCAAGGGCTATGAACGCGCGATCGCGGCCGATCCCCGCCATCTGGAGGCGCAGATGGCCCGCGCCGGTCTGCTGATCGACCTCAACCGTGACGCCGACGCATTGACCCAGGTCCAGTCCGCGCTGAAACTGGCACCGGCCGAACCCCGCGCCCTCTACCTGACGGCGGTGCTTGCCGAACGTCGCGGCGACAGCGCCGCGGCCAAGACCGCGCTCAAGGCCGTCACGACCGCGCTGGACCCGGTCCCCATCGAGTTCATCCGCTACCGGCCGCAGGCGCTGATGCTCAACGGCCTCGCCCACTTCGGCCTGGGCGAGATGGAAAAGGCCAAGCCCTACCTCGAATACGCGCAGCGCCAGACGCCCAACAGTCCGCTGTCCAAGCTGCTGGCGCAGGTCTACGTGGCCGAGCCCAACCTCGACCGCGCCGGCGAGGTGCTGGAGTCCTATCTCAAGGCCTACCCCGGCGACGGTCAGGCGCTGGTGATGATGGCCACGCTGCAGATGGCGCAGGGCCGCCACGCGCGCGCAGCCACGCTGATGCAGGAGGCGCTGAAGTCGCGCGACGCGCCCGAGTTCCGCACCGCGCTCGGCCTGTCGCTGATGCGCGGCGGCCAGTCCGGCGACGCGGTTGGCGAACTGGAAAAGGCCTTCCAGCGCGACCCGCGCCAGATCTACGCCGGCATGGCGCTGGCGTCGCTCTACCTGCGCAGCGGACAGACGGCCAAGGCGGTCGGCATCGCCGACAAGCTGGTCAAGCAGGATCCCAACAACCCCACGATGTGGCTGCAGCTGGGCCTGGCGCGCCGCAGCGCCGGCAACCTCGCCGGTGCCCGCGAGGCCTACGTCAAGGCCGGCCAGCTCGACACGGGACTGATCGAGGCCCAGTTGGGCCAGGTCCGCATCGACATCGCCGAGCGGAAGTTCGACGCTGCGCAGGCACGTCTGGAGGCGGTGATCAAGGCCGACGAGAAGAACGCCGACGCGCTCTATGAGATGGCCTTGCTGAGCGAGGCGCGCGGCCAGACGGCCGAGGTGGCGCGCTGGTTGTCCAAGGCCAGCGATGTCAGCGGACCCCGCAACACGCGGGCCGACCTGGCGCTGGTGGCCTGGCAACTGCGCCAGGGTCAGCCCGGTCCGGCGCTGGAGGCGGCCAAGCGGCTGCTGGCCAAGACGCCCGAGGAGCCGCAGGCGATGATCACGTACGCCCAGGCGCAACTGGCCAACCGCGATCTCAACGGCGCGCGCTCGACGCTGACCAACGCGGCCCGGCGCTCGGGGTTCGGCGCCGATCCGCTGGCGCAGGTCGCGGCCTTGCAGCTTGACGCGCGCGACCTGCCCGGCGCGGCCTACAGCCTGGACAAGGCGCTCCAGTCGTCGCCGCGGCACTTGTCGGCGCTGGCGCTGTCGTCGACGGTGGCCTTGCAGCAGGGCAATGCCGCGATGGCGGAGAAACAGGCCCGGCAAGTGATCCAACTGCGTCCGCAGGCGGCGATCGGCTATTCGCTGCTGGCCGATGTCGCCCAGGCGCGGCGTCAGCCGGCGCAGGTGCTGGAGGCGCTGCGCAAGGCGCATGAGGTGCAGCCCAGCAGCGGCAGCCTGCTGGCGCTGATGCGGGCCCTGGGCCAGCAGGATCCGGCCGGCAAGGCGGCCCAGGACCTGGCCGAGCGCTGGCTCAAGACCCATCCGTCGGATCTTGCGGCTTGGAAGGCGCTGGGCGACGCGCAGGCGCGCGCGGGGGCCTTCCCTGCCGCTCGTCGCAGTTACGAGGCCGCGCTCAAGCTGCGCGCCGACGACGTGGAAGCGCTCAACAACCTGGCCAGCACGATGATCCGGCAGGGCGAACCGGCGGCCGCCGCCGTGGTGGCGGAGCGCGCGTTGACCAAGGATCCCCGCAACGCGTCGGTCATCGACACCGCGGGCTGGGCCTACCATCTCGCGGGCAACCTCGACCGCGCGCTGCCCTTGCTGCGCGACGCGCGGCTGCGCGAGCCCACCAGTCCGGACATCCGCTATCACCTGGCCGCGGCGCTGGCCAAGGCGGGCCGCAAGGCCGAGGCGAAGGAGGAGCTGGACGCGGCACTGCGCAGCACGGCGTTCGAAAGCCACAAGGAAGCGCTCGCGCTGAGCCAGACCTTGCGCTGAAGGCCCGGTGCCCCCTCTGGGGAGGGGGTTCCGGCGCGTGTCAGAAAAACTTACATTCCTTCTCCAATGGCAGACGCATTTACCGACAAGTGCTTGTGCCACAAGCATTTAAAGAGGTTGGCCCAGCCCTTGCTTTGAAGAAGCTGATCGAATCTGACACTCCGGCCCGAGCCGGAGCACCGAGGGGAACACCGTGCAAAGAGTTCAACAACGCCTGATGGCGATCGCTGCGCTGACGCTGGCGGCGACGCTGCCGATGAGCGCTCATGCGCTGTCCACCTGGACGTCCGGCAGCTGCCAGACCAACTGCAACGAGTCGGGCGATCCGGCGCCGAACGTCAGTTTCTCGGCCTACTCCGCGGTGGTGAACTACACCAATGCGGGCACCGCCAACCAGACCTACTCCAGTACCAACGGCTTCTACCAGAGCACGTTGATCAACTACAGCGGCAGCGGTTTCGGCGTGCAGGCGGACGGCAACAACGACGTCGGCTCGCCGCAGCACTCGATGGACAACTACGGCTATCAGGACATGATCCTCCTGAAGTTCGACGCGGCCGTGAACCTGACGCAGCTGAAGCTGGGTTGGACCCAATACGACAGCGACATCACGGTGCTGGCCTACACGGGCTCCACCTCCGGTGTGGACGTCAACAGCACGATCGTCAACAAGACGGCGGGCAACCTGAAGTCGGCCAACGGCTGGTCGCTGGTGAACAGCTACGCGGACGTCGGGACGACCGCGCTGAACCTGAACACCTCGGTCTCGTCGAGCTGGTGGCTGGTCTCCGCCTACAACTCGCAGCTGGGCGGCTCGCCGACCAAGGCGGACGGCGGCACCACGGGCCTGACGCGCGGCCTGGGCATCGACGTCGCCAAGGGCTATGACTTCGTCAAGCTCTACTCCGTGACGGGCAACAAGACGCCTGGCGGCACCAACAACGGCAACGTGCCGGAACCCGCTTCGCTGGCTCTGGCTTCCGTCGCCCTGCTCGGCCTGGTTGGCGTGCGTCGCCGCAAGCAATCCCAAAGCTGAGCCTCCCTGCTCCGCGGAAGGCGACCTACGGGTCGCTTTTCTTTTGGCCGAAGCAAAACCTGACTCGCGCTGAAGAAAACGCCCGGTGCACTGATGCACCGGGCGATTTCGTTTCACAAGGTCCTCGGTCGCAAACCGAAGCAGTGAGACAGTGGTTGGGGACGGCTGTGCTTGGGGTTTTGCCGCTTGCCGGCAAGGCCCCATGCACTGGCGGCCAGCGCCCGGACCTCCGCAGTCCAGGCGCCCCGGAGATCAGCTCCGCAGCGCGCGCTTGCGCTCGTTTTCCGACAGGTGGCGCTTGCGCAGCCGCACCGACTTCGGCGTGATCTCGACCAGTTCGTCGTCCTCGATGAATTCAACGCCGTATTCCAGCGTCAGATCGATGGGCGGCGTCACCTTGATGGCGTCTTCCTTGCCGCTGACGCGGAAGTTGGTCAGCTGCTTGGTGCGGGTGGCGTTGACGATCAGGTCGTTGTCGCGGTTGTGGATGCCGACGATCATGCCTTCGTAGACCGGATCGTTCGGCTTCACGAACATGCGGCCGCGGTCGTCCAGCTTGCCCAGGGCGTAGGTGAAGATTTCACCGGCGTCCATCGAGATCAGCACGCCGTTCTTGCGGCCGGCGATGTCGCCCTTGTGGGGCTCGTAGCCGTCGAAGATGTTGGAGATCAGGCCCGAACCGCGCGTCAGGTTCAGGAACTCGTTCGAGAAGCCGATCAGGCCGCGGGCCGGGATGCGGTATTCGAGGCGCACACGGCCACGGCCGTCCGGTTCCATGTTGACCAGTTCGCCCTTGCGCTCGCCCAGCGCCTGCATCACGCCGCCCTGGTGGGTTTCTTCCACGTCGGCGGTGACCAGCTCGATCGGCTCGCACTTCACGCCGTCGATGTCCTGGAACACGACGCGCGGCTTCGACACGGCCAGCTCGTAGCCTTCGCGCCGCATGTTTTCCAGCAGGATGGTCAGGTGCAGTTCACCGCGGCCCATCACTTCGAAGATGCCGTCCTCGTCGGTCTCGCTGACGCGCAGCGCGACGTTGGCCTGCAGTTCCTTCTGCAGACGGTCCCAGATCTGGCGGCTGGTGACGAACTTGCCTTCACGGCCGGCCAGCGGCGAGGTGTTGACGCAGAAGTTCATCGTCAGCGTCGGCTCGTCGACCTTGAGCATCGGCAGCGGAGCCGGGTTGCTCGGGCTGGTGACGGTCACGCCGATGCCGATCTCCTCGATGCCGTTGATCAGCACGATGTCGCCGGGGCCGGCTTCGGTGGCCTGCACGCGGTCCAGACCCTGGAAGGTCAGCACCTGGTTGATGCGGCCCTTGGTGGCCTTGCCGTCCGGACCTTCCATGACGACCACGTCCATCGACGGCTTGATCGTGCCCTGGCTGATGCGGCCCACGCCGATGCGGCCGACGAAGGTCGAGAAGTCCAGCGCGGAGATCTGCAGCTGCAGCGGCGCGTCCGGATCGCCCTTCTGGGCCGGCACGTGCTTCAGCACGGTGTTGAACAGGGCGGACATGTCCTCGCCCCACTTCTCGCCCGGCGCGCCCTCTTCCAGCGACGACCAGCCGTTGATGCCCGACGCGTACACGACCGGGAAGTCCAGCTGCTCGTCGGTGGCGCCGAGCTTGTCGAACAGGTCGAACGCGGCGTTGATGACGGCGTCCGGCTTGGCGCCCGGCTTGTCGACCTTGTTCACGACGACGATGGGCTTGAGGCCCAGCGCCAGCGCCTTCTTGGTCACGAAGCGCGTCTGCGGCATCGGGCCTTCCTGGGCGTCGATCAGCAGCACCACGCCGTCGACCATCGACAGCGCGCGCTCGACTTCACCGCCGAAGTCCGCGTGTCCCGGGGTGTCGACGATGTTGATGTGCGTGCCTTCCCAGCTGACCGCGCAGTTCTTCGCCAGGATGGTGATGCCGCGCTCGCGTTCGATGGCGTTGTTGTCCATCACGGTGTCGACGACCTTCTCGTGCTCGGCGAAGGTGCCGCTCTGGCGAAGGAGCTGGTCCACCATGGTGGTCTTGCCATGGTCGACGTGGGCGATGATGGCGATGTTGCGGATTTGCTTGCTCATGGGGCGGCTTTCGCTAGGGGCTTTCTCTGGATTCGGAGGAAGTCGGGGAACTCGGGGTGTCTCGGATCTTTTTGGCGATGCGGGCTCAGGCGGCCTGCATCAGCATGGAAGCGATTTCGGTCGGGCTCAGCAGGCGGTCGGCGATCAGTTCGCCGCCGGCCACGTGGGCGCTGCCCAGGAAGGCGCGCGGCGCCTGGCCGTAGACACGCACCTGCGGCATGTCGGTCAGCGTCACGCGCCGGCGCATGCCGGACAGGAAACGGCCGGCTTCGTCGTTGCTCAGCTCGACCTCGGGCCACTCGCCGAGCAGGCTGTCCGGCGCGGTCAGCAAGGACAGGCGGGCATTTTCGTCCAGCGCCTCGATCTGCTCCAGCGTCACCGCGCGCTCGATCGACACCGGACCGCTGGCCGTGCGGCGCAGGCCGGCCAGGTGCGCGCCGCAGCCCAGCTTCGCGCCGATGTCCTCGCCCAGCGTGCGGATGTAGGTGCCCTTGGTGCAGCGCACATCGATCACCAGCAGCAGCTCGGCAGGATGCCAGTCGACGATGTCCAGCGCATGAATCGTCACGTTGCGCGGCTGGCGCTCGACGGTCACGCCTTCGCGGGCGAGCTCGTACAGGGCGCGGCCCTGGTGCTTCAGCGCCGAATACATCGGCGGCAGCTGCGAGATCGCGCCGCGGAAAGCTTCGCAGGCGGCGCGGATCGCGTCCAGGTCCAGCGACTTCGCGGCCTCGTCGCGCTGTTCGAGGATCTCGCCTTCGCCGTCGCCGGTCGTGGTCGTGATGCCCAGGCGCAGCGTCGCGCGGTAGCCCTTGTCGGCCTCCAGCGAGACCTGGCTGAACTTGGTCGCGGCGCCGAAGGTCAGCGGCAGCAGCCCGGTCGCCAGCGGATCCAGCGTGCCGGTATGGCCGGCCTTCTCCGCGCGCAGCAGGCGCTTGACCTTCTGCAATGCGTCATTGCTGGTCAGGCCGATGGGCTTGTCCAGCATCAGCACGCCGTGCACGGCGCGCTTCACGATCTTGGGGCGGGGGGCTACTGCGCTCATCACTACGCGGCGGCCCTCTCGGGACGCCGTCTTTCTGGCTCGGAGGACTTCAGTCCTCGGTGGTCTCGTCGTCCTTGGCTCGGGACAGGTTCGCTTGGTTGATCAGCGCGCTCATCTCGGCGGCGCGCTCGATCGTGCGGTCGAAATGGAAATGCAGGCTGGGCACGGTGTGGATCTGCAGCCGCTTGAACAGGCCGTTGCGCAGGAATCCCGCCGCCTCGTTCAGCGCCGCGCCCGTCGCCTCCGGATCGCCGACCAGCAGCGAGAAGTAGACCTTCGCGTGCGCATAGTCGGGCGTGACCTCCACCGCGTTGATCGTCACCATGCCGACGCGCGGGTCCTTGAGGTCCCGGATCAGCTCGGCCAGGTCGCGCTGGATCTGGTCCGCCACGCGCAGACCGCGGTTGGGGATAGATCGCTTGTGACGCATGGCTCTTTCCTCACTCTCTCAAACAACAAAGCCCGGCGGTACGACCCGCCGGGCGTGGAGCGACGGCAGGCTGGGTTACAGCGTGCGCGCCACTTCCTTGATTTCGAAGACTTCCAGTTGGTCGCCTTCCTTGATGTCGCTGTAGTTCTTCAGCTTGATACCGCACTCGAAGCCTTCGCGGACTTCCTTGACGTCGTCCTTCAGGCGCTTGAGCGACTCGATCTCGCCGGTGTAGACCACGACGTTGTCGCGCAGCAGACGGAAGCGCGCGTTGCGCGTCACGTGACCGCTGGTGATCATCGAACCGGCGATGGTGCCGATCTTGGTCGCCACGAACACGGTGCGGATCTCGGCGGTACCGATGATCTCCTCGCGCTGCTCCGGAGCCAGCATGCCGGCCATCGCCGCCTTCACCTCATCCACGGCGTCGTAGATGATGTTGTAGTAGCGCAGGTCGACGTCGTTGTGTTCGGCCACCTTGCGCGCGCCGGCATCGGCGCGCACGTTGAAGCCGATCACGACGGCCTTGGAGGCGATCGCCAGGTTGATGTCGGACTCGCTGATGGCACCCACCGCGGCGTGCACGATCTGCACCTTGACCTCGTCGGTCGACAGCTTGAGCAGCGAGGAAGCCAGCGCTTCCTGCGAGCCTTGCACGTCGGCCTTGATGATCAGCGGCAGCGTCTGCACGTCGCCGGCGGTCATGTCGGCGAACATGTTCTCCAGCTTCGAGGCCTGCTGGCGAGCCAGCTTGACGTCACGGTACTTGCCGGCGCGGAAGGTCGCGATTTCACGGGCGCGGCGTTCGTCGCTCAGCACCATGAACTCGTCACCGGCGCGCGGCACTTCCGTCAGACCCTGGATCTCGACCGGGATGGACGGGCCGGCTTCGGTGGCGTTCTTGCCGTCCTCGTCCAGCATGGCGCGGACCCGACCGTAGGTCGAGCCGGCCAGCACCACGTCGCCGCGCTTGAGCGTGCCGGACTGCACCAGCACCGTCGCGACGGGGCCGCGGCCCTTGTCCAGCTTGGCTTCGATGACCAGACCCTTGGCCATCGAATCCTTCGCGGCCTTCAGTTCCAGCACTTCGGCCTGCAGCAGGACCTGCTCCAGCAGCGCATCGATGCCCTGGCCGGTCTTGGCCGACACCGGGACGAACGGCGATTCGCCGCCGAACTCTTCCGGCACGACCTGCTCGGCCACCAGCTCGCTCTTGACGCGCTCGGCGTTGGCGTCGGGCTTGTCGATCTTGTTCATCGCGACCACGATCGGCACGCCAGCGGCCTTCGCGTGGTGGATCGCTTCCTTGGTCTGCGGCATGACGCCGTCATCCGCGGCCACGACCAGGATCACGATGTCCGTCGCCTGCGCGCCGCGGGCACGCATGGCCGTGAAGGCCTCGTGACCCGGGGTGTCGAGGAAGGTGATCATGCCGCGCGGCGTATCGACGTGATAAGCGCCGATGTGCTGCGTGATGCCGCCGGCTTCGCCAGCCGCCACGCGGGCGCGGCGGATGCTGTCCAGCAGCGAGGTCTTGCCGTGGTCGACGTGACCCATGACGGTGACGACCGGCGCGCGGGGCAGCAGCTCGTGCTGGCCCTCGGCGGCGGCGCCCTCTTCCTCGAGGAACGCGTCCGGATCGTCCAGCTTGGCGGCGAACGCCTTGTGGCCCATTTCCTCGACCAGGATCATGGCCGTCTCTTGGTCCAGCTGCTGGTTGATGGTGACCATCTGACCCAGCTTCATCAGCTGCTTGATGACCTCGGAGGCCTTCACCGACATCTTGTGCGCCAGATCGGCGACCGAGATGGTTTCGGGGACGTGGACTTCCTGCGCCACCGGCTCGTTCGGAGCCTGGAAATTCGAGGGCGAAGCGCCGCGATCGTCGCGACCGCCACGGCGGCCCGACGCACCGCCACGGCCCGGCGCGCGCCAGCTGGTGCCACCGCCCGGACGTGCCGGACCGTCGGTGCGACCGCCACCCGGCTTGCCGGCGGCGCCACGCTTCTTGGCGTCATCGGCCCAGCTGGACGACAGCTTCTCGGACTTGACCGACTTCTTGTCGCCCGGCTTCGCACCCGCGGCGGCCGTCGTGCCGGCAGCGCCCGGAGCGCCGCCCGGCTTCTTGTGGATGGTGCCCTTGATGCCGGCAGCCGGCGCGGCTTCAGGCTTGGGTTCTTCCTTCTTCGCGACGAGCACCTTCTTGGGCGCATTCATCATCGCGCGGATGGCGGCGGCCTCGGCTTCGGCGGCCTTGCGGCGGCGCTCCAGCTCGCTCTGGCGGGCCTTCTCGTCGGCGGCGACGTCCGCAGCCTTCACCACGCGCAGCACGGGCTTGGCGGGCTCGACCGGTGCCGGGGCGGGCGCGGCGACCACCGGGGCCGGCGCGGGTGCCGCGGCGGCGGCGGCAGCCTTCTCCGCGGCCTTGTCGGCGGCCTTCTCGGCCTTGGACTTGGCGGCGTCGGCGATCTTGCGCGCTTCCGCTTCGGCGGCGGCCTTGGCCGCGGCTTCGGCAGCAGCCTGTTCAGCCGCTTCACGCGCGGCGCGCTCTTCCTCGCGACGCTTCTCCTCGGCTTCGCGGGCAGCGCGCTCGGCGTCCTCCCGCTCGCGGACCTTGCGGGCGAGTTCCTCTTCCTGCTGACGCAGCGCTTCGGCCTGGGCCTGCACTTCTTCCTCGCGGCGCTTCAGTTCGGCTTCCTCGGCGGCGGCGGCGGTGGCGTCATCGACACCGTCCTCGCGCTTCACGAAGACGCGCTTCTTGCGCACCTCGACCTGGATCGTGCGCGCCTTGCCCGAGGCATCGGCCTGCTTGATCTCGCTGGTGGACTTGCGGGTCAGCGTGATCTTCTTGCGCTCGGCGCCGCCGGCGGTCCCGTGCGCGGTGCGCAGGTGATCCAGCAGACGTTCCTTGTCGCTTTCGTTCAAGGTGTCCTCGGCGGACGCCTTCTTGACGCCCGCAGCTTGGAGCTGCTCCAGCAACGTGGTCGCAGGCCTGTTGAGCTCTGCGGCCAGTTGGGCGACGGTGGTCACGGCCATTGTTGAAATCCTTAAATCTTGTGTGGGGCGGAGCGGTCTGGTTTCGCTTGAATTCGCTTCAGAGCGTGTCTGCTCGGGCGTTATGCGTTGAACCAGTGCTCGCGCGCCTTCATGATCAAAGCGCGTGCCGCTGCCTCGTCCAGGGACGAAATCTCGACCAGTTCGTCAACGGCCAGGTCTGCCAGGTCGTCACGGGTATGGATGTCGCCGGCCGCCAGCTTGGCGATCAGCTCGGGGGTCACGCCGTCCAGGTCGCGCAGGTCCTGGGAGACCTCCTCCACCTTTTCCTCGCGGGCGATTTCCATCGTCAGCAGCGCATCCTTGGCGCGGGTGCGCAGCTCGTTCACGGTCTCTTCGTCGAAGGACTCGATCTCGAGCATTTCCTGCATCGGCACGTAGGCGACCTCTTCCAGCGAGGCGAAACCTTCGGCGATCAGGATGTCGGCGACTTCCTCGTCCACGTCCAGCTTCTCGACGAACAGCTTGCGCACGCCGTCGGATTCCTCGGCCTGCTTGGCGGCGGATTCCTCGGCCGTCATGATGTTGATCTTCCAGCCGGTCAGCTCCGAGGCCAGGCGCACGTTCTGGCCGCCGCGGCCGATCGCGATCGCGAGGTTCTCCTCGTCGACGACGACGTCCATCGCGTGGCGCTCCTCGTCCACGACGATGGACTGCACGTTCGCCGGCGCCAGCGCGCCGATCACGAACTGCGCCGGATCTTCCGACCACAGCACGATGTCCACCCGTTCACCGGCCAGCTCGTTGGTCACGCCGTTGACGCGGGAACCGCGGACACCGACGCAGGTGCCGATCGGGTCGACGCGCTTGTCGTACGACACGACGGCGATCTTGGCGCGGCTGCCGGCGTCGCGGGCGGCGCTCTTGATCTCGAGCAGGCCCTGCTCGATCTCCGGCACTTCCTGCGCGAAGAGTTCCTTCATGAACTCGCCGGACGAACGCGACAGCATGATCTGCGGACCGCGCTGCGTCGGGTCGATGCCCAGGATCACCGCGCGGACGCGGTCGCCGGTGCGCAGGTTCTCCTTCGGGATCATCTCGTTGCGCTTGAGGCGGCCTTCGACGCGGCCCGACTCGGCAATGATGTCGCCCTTGTCCAGGCGCTTGACCGTGCCGACGAAGATGCGCTCGCCGCGCGACATGAAGTCGTTCAGCAGCTGTTCGCGCTCGGCGTCGCGGATCTTCTGCAGGATGACCTGCTTGGCGGCCTGGGCGCCGATGCGGCCGATCGGCACGGACTCGACGCCTTCCTCGATGTGGTCGTCGACCTCGATGTCGGCGATCTGCTCCTGCGCTTCGAACAGCAGGATCTCGGAATCGGCGTTCTGCAGGCCGGCCTCGTTGGGCACGACGTGCCAACGGCGGAAGGTCTCATACTCGCCGGTATCGCGATCGATGGCCACGCGGATATCGACCTCGCCGCCATACAACTTCTTGGTGGCCGAAGCCAGTGCCGCCTCAACGGCGCCGAACACCACATCGCGCTCCACGCTCTTCTCGCGCGAGATGGCATCCACCAGCATCAACAGTTCGCGGTTCATTGATCGAGACCTCCGTCAACCTTGTCATCCGTCTGCCGGGACTTGGCATTGCTCTTCTTCTTCGACGCCTTGGGCTTCGCAGCCGCTCCGTCAGCCGATTCCGATCCGGGCGCCAAGCCCGTGTTCTTTTTCGCCGCGGCATCCGCGGCAGCGTCGCCCGCAGGCTTCTGCGTGCGACCCTTGAAAACGATCTCCGGCACCAGCTTGGCCGAGCGCACTTCGTCGAGCGCGAAGTCCAGCACCTGCTCGGTCTTGCCGTCCATGAAGATCACGCGCCAGGCGGTGTTGCTCGCCAGCGCGTCAAAGTCGTCCTGCGCCACGCCGTCGGCCGCGACCAGGACACCCCGGTACTTCTTGCGACCCTGGAAAGCCTCGCGCAATGTGATTTCCACTTCGTGACCGCTGAACCGGGCGTAGTCGCCGGCATTGTTCAGCGGACGGTCGAGACCGGGGGTCGACACTTCCAGGCGCGTGTAGTCGACTTCCTCGACCTCCATCACGTAGCGCAGCTGGCGCGTGACGCGCTCACAATCCTCGACGTTGACCGGCGTCTCCGGCTCCTGGCCGTTCACGAGCGGCTTGTCGATGTACACGCGCAGCAAGCCCCCGGCGCTGCGTTCGCAGCCCACTACCTCGTAACCCATCCCGGTCACGGTTTTCTCAACAACGGCTTGCCAGCTCAAATTCATCGACGAAGGTATTTGCCTTGTAACAGGCTCGTAGGAACAGCCAAAAAAAATGGGCTGGATGAATCCGCCCACCGTTCACTTTTCAGCGAAGCTAGAAGTGTACTATGCAAACAGCGTGCCGACAAGGCTGCGTCATCTGTCACAGCCTGACGTGCGAGAATCCCGGCCTCCCTCGAATCTATGAATACCAGGAGCAGACATGGGATTTCTCGCTGGCAAGCGACTGCTGATCACGGGCGTGCTGTCCAACCGCTCGATCGCCTACGGCATCGCCAAGGCCTGCCACCGCGAAGGCGCTGAACTGGCCTTCAGCTACCAGGGCGAGCGCTTCAAGGATCGCATCACCGAATTCGCCGCCGAATTCGGCTCCAAACTGGTGTTCGACTGCGACGTGAGCGACGACACCCAGATCGATCGCCTGTTCGAGGACCTCGGCCAGCACTGGCCGGAATTCGACGGCTTCGTCCATTCGATCGGTTTCGCGCCCCGCGAAGCGATCGCTGGCGAATTCCTGGACGGCATGACGCGCGAGAACTTCCGCATCGCGCACGACATCTCCGCCTACAGCTTCCCGGCCATGGCCAAGGCCGCCCAGCCGCGCCTGCGCGCGGGCGCGGCGCTGTTGACGCTGTCGTATCTGGGGGCGGATCGCTTCGTTCCCAACTACAACACGATGGGCCTGGCCAAGGCCTCGCTGGAAGCCAGCGTGCGCTACCTCGCCTACGGCCTGGGCGGCAAGGGCATCCGGGTGAACGGCATCTCCGCCGGCCCGATCAAGACGCTGGCCGCCTCGGGCATCAAGGATTTCGGCAAGCTGCTCAAGCAGTTCGCCGACAGCGCCGCCATCAAGCGCAACGTCACGATCGAGGACGTCGGCAATACCGCCGCCTTCCTACTGTCTGATCTTGCAGGGGGCATCAGTTCCGAAATCGTCTACGTCGATGGCGGCTTCAGCCATGGAGCCATGGCGGGGACGGAGTAAGCGTCGGCTGACTCCGGTCGCCGGCGGAAGCCGGGCCGGGGTCTCCTCATACGTCTCGCAGGCTCCACAAATCGTCGACCCCGGCCCGGCTTCCGCCGGCTCCGACTGAGGTTCGCGAGCGACAACAGGCCCCTTGGGGCCTGTTGGCGTTTGTGGGGCGCAGATTATTGCTTGGTGTCGATCACGCAGTCCACGTAATAGCGCGTGACGCCGTCCTCGCCCTTTTCCGCCACCAGTCCATGGACGTCGGTGGCAAAGCCCGGGAACTTGGCGTTGAAGTCTCTCGTGAACTTCAGGTAGTCCACGATCCGCTTGTTGAAGCGCTCGCCCGGGATCAGCAACGGGATGCCCGGGGGATACGGCGTCAGCAGCGCGGTCGTGACACGGCCTTCCAGCTTGTCGATCTCGACGCGCTCCGTCTTGCGATGCGCGATGTGCGCATACGCATCCGACGGCTTCATCGCCGGCTCCAGCTCGGACAGGTAGACCTCGGTCGTCAGGCGCGCGATGTCGCCCGACGCATAGGCCTCGTGCACGCTCTGGCTCAGGTCGCGCAGACCCATGCGCTCATAGCGCGGGAACGCCGCCACGAAGTCCGGCAGGATGCGCCAGATCGGCGCGTTGCGGTCGTAGTCGTCCTTGAACTGCTGCAGCGCGGTCAGCAGCGTGTTCCAGCGGCCCTTGGTGATGCCGATGGTGAACATGATGAAGAACGAGTACAGCCCCGTCTTCTCCACCACCACGCCGTGCTCGGCCAGGAACTTGGTGACGATGCTGGCCGGGATGCCGGTCTTGGCGAACTTGCCGCTCATGTCCAGCCCCGGCGTGATGACCGTGGACTTGATCGGATCCAGCATGTTGAAGCCGGCCTCGATCGGACCGAAGCCGTGCCACTTCTCGTTGGCCTTGAGCATCCAGTCGGCCGCCTTGCCGATGCCGTCGGTCGCCAGCTTGTCCGGACCCCAGACCTTGAACCACCAGTCCTTGCCGTAGTCCTTCTCGACCTTGCGCATCGCGCGGCGGAAGTCCAGCGCCTCGCTGATGGATTCCTCCACCAGCGCGGTACCGCCCGGGGGCTCCATCATCGCGGCCGCGACGTCGCAACTGGCGATGATCGAGTACTGCGGGCTGGTCGAGGTGTGCATCAGGTACGCCTCGTTGAACAGGTGCTTGTCCAGCTTGACGTTCTGCGAGTCCTGCACCAGCACCTGCGAGGCCTGCGAGATGCCGGCCAGCAGCTTGTGCGTCGACTGCGTGGCGTAGACCATCGCGGTCTTCGGACGCGGGCGGTGCTTGCCCATCGCATGGTACGAGCCGTAGAAGTTGTGGAAGGCCGCGTGCGGCAACCACGCCTCGTCGAAGTGCAGCGTGTCGATCCAGCCGTCCAGCTTGGACTTGATGGTCTCGGTGTTGTAGAGCACGCCGTCGTAGGTGCTCTGCGTCAGCGTCATGATCCGCGGCTTGGCCTTCTTCGCGTCCACGCCCTTGAGCAGCGGATTCTTCGCGATCTTCTTGCGGATGGTCTCGGGCGAGAACTCGCTCTCCGGGATCGGGCCGATGATGCCGTAGTGGTTGCGCGTGGGCGTCATGAAGACCGGCACCGCGCCGGTCATGATGATGCTGTGCAGGATGGACTTGTGGCAGTTGCGGTCCACGACCACGATGTCGCCCGGCGCCACCGTGTGGTGCCAGACCATCTTGTTGGACGTCGAGGTGCCGTTGGTGACGAAGAAGCAGTGGTCCGCATTGAAGATGCGGGCGGCGTTCTTCTCGCTCTCGGCGACCGGGCCGGTGTGGTCCAGCAGCTGGCCGAGCTCCTCGACCGCGTTGCAGACGTCGGCGCGCAGCATGTTCTCGCCGAAGAACTGGTGGAACATCTGGCCGACGGGGCTCTTCAGGAACGCCACGCCGCCGGAGTGCCCCGGGCAGTGCCACGAGTACGAGCCGTCCTGCGCATAGGCCATCAACGCCTTGAAGAACGGCGGCGCCAGGCCGTCGAGGTAGCTCCTCGACTCACGGATGATGTGACGCGCCACGAATTCCGGCGTGTCCTCGAACATGTGGATGAAGCCGTGCAGTTCGCGCAGGACGTCGTTGGGCAGATGCTGCGAGGTCCGCGTCTCCCCGTACACGTAGATGGGGATGTCCGCGTTCTTGAACCGGATCTCCTGGATGAACTTGCGCAGGTTCAGGACCGCCGGGTCGAGTTCCGCGCCGTCGCCGTTGCCGGAGAACTCCTCGTCGTCGATCGACAGGATGAACGCGCTGGCGCGGCTCTGCTGCTGCGCGAACTGGCTCAGGTCGCCGTAGCTCGTGACGCCCAGGACTTCGAAGCCCTCTTTCTGTATGGCCTCCGCGAGCGCGCGGATGCCCAAACCCGAGGTGTTCTCGGAGCGATAGTCCTCGTCGATGATGACGATGGGAAAGCGGAAACGCGGCGTCATGGAGGCCTCCGGATCGGGGCAGGTCAAACAAGAAAGGCGCGAAGTGTAGGGCTACAGCCGTGTCACGCAAGTGTTGATCGGACGTTGTCGCAGAAACAGAACGGCCATGCCGTGCGCGCCCCGTCAATGGCCCGCGCGTGACACGGCGATAGCCCGGAAAAGCCGGAGGCAAGCCCCCTTTGGAGCGCCCTGGCAAGCACCGACCCCGGGCGTACACTGACCCGACTCGAAGGACCGGGCGATTCACGGATCGCCCGGCGTGCAGCTAGGAGGAACCGATGGACTGGAGTCTCGCCACCTGGTGGTGGGTGATCTGCGGCGTGCTGGTGGCGGCGGAGCTCGCGACGGGCACGACGTTCTACCTGTTGATGCTGGCGCTCGGCGCCGCCGCGGCGGCAGTGGCCGCCCATGTCGGCGCGCCGTTCTCGGCGCAACTCGTCATCGCCGCGGCGATCGGCGGCGGCGCGGTGACCTGGTGGCATCTGCGCCTGCGTCGCCATCCGAGACTGCCGGCCGCGGAGAACCCCAACGTCAACCTCGACATCGGCCAGAGCCTGGAGGTGGCGCACTGGCGCGCCGACGGCACCGCCGAAGTCCGTTATCGCGGCGCCGCCTGGCAGGCGCGTTTCGTCGGCACGGGCGCGCCGGCGGTCGGTCGCCATGTCATCCGCGCCATCGAGGGCAGTTGCCTGCTCGTCGAGCCCGCCTGAACTTGCCTGAACCTTCCTGAACCTTCCTGAACCCGCCCGAACCTGCCCGAACCCGTTTCTGGTCCCAATCCCCGGAGGAGACACCCGCTCATGGAAATCATCGCCCTGGTCATCTTGATCGTCGCCATCGTCTTCGTCATCCAGTCGGTGAAGGTGGTGCCCCAGCAGAACGCCTGGGTCGTTGAACGGCTCGGCAAGTACCACGGCACGCTGACGCCCGGCTTGAACATCCTGGTGCCCTTCGTGGACCGGCTGGCCTACAAGCATTCGCTCAAGGAGATCCCGCTGGACGTGCCCAGCCAGGTCTGCATCACGCGCGACAACACCCAGCTGACGGTGGACGGCATCCTGTACTTCCAGGTGACGGACGCGATGCGCGCCAGCTACGGCTCGAGCAACTACATCATCGCCATCACCCAGCTGGCGCAGACGACCCTGCGCTCGGTGATCGGCCGCATGGAGCTGGACCGCACCTTCGAGGAACGCGACGTGATCAACAGCTCCGTCGTGCAGGCGCTGGACGAGGCCGCGCTGAACTGGGGCGTGAAGGTGCTGCGCTATGAGATCAAGGACCTGACGCCGCCGGCGGAGATCCTGCGCTCGATGCAGGCGCAGATCACGGCGGAGCGCGAGAAGCGCGCGCTGATCGCGGCCTCGGAAGGCCGCCGCCAGGAGCAGATCAACATCGCGACCGGCGAACGCGAGGCCGCGATCGCCCGCTCCGAGGGCGAGAAACAGGCCGAGATCAACAAGGCGCAGGGCGAAGCTGCCGCCATCCTGTCGGTGGCCGAGGCCAGCGCGGAGGCGATCCGCAAGGTCGCCGCGGCGATCCAGCAGCCGGGCGGCAGCGACGCGGTGCAGCTGAAGGTCGCGGAGAAGGCGGTCGAAGCCTTCTCGCAACTGGCCCAGAAGAACAACACGATGATCGTGCCGGCCAACATGAGCGAGGTGTCGGGACTCATCGGCACGGCGATGGCGCTGATCAAGAACGACAAGGTGATCCAACCGGGCCGCTGAGAGCGTCGACCAGCCCCGCCGGACAGCTTGCTCCGCAAGTTTGATTTGGACCCGAAAATCTGCGCTATGATGGCGGGCTTCGGAGAGATGGATGAGCGGTTTAAGTCGCACGCCTGGAAAGCGTGTGTAGGTTAATAGCCTACCGAGGGTTCGAATCCCTCTCTCTCCGCCAGACATCCAGTACAACGGGCCTCGAGTGATCGAGGCCCGTTTGCTTTTCAGGGCGCGCCTGGGAATGTCCCTCGGGATGCAGTCGAGCGTGTCCGTCCTGGTGATCTGGGGGACGCGATCTATCATCCCGCCCCATGCTGACCTTCGAACAATTCTTCGGCTTCCTGCTCGCCGCCACGCTGATCACGGCGTCGCCGGGCCCCGACAACCTGATGGTGCTGGGCATGGGCATCTCCAAGGGACGCCGCCACGGCATGGCCTTCGGCCTCGGGTGCGCGCTGGGCTGCCTGAGCCACACCGTCCTGGCGGCGATCGGCGTCAGCGCGCTGATCGCGGCGTCGCCGGTGGCCTTCACCGCGCTGAAGGTCTGCGGCGGGCTCTACCTCATCTGGCTGGGCATCAAGGCGCTGCGCAGCCGCGGCGGGGCGACGGTCGGCGACGCGTCGCAGGTCGAGGATTCGCTCTCGCGACTGTTCTTCAAGGGCGTCTTCGCCAACGCGATCAATCCGAAGGTCGTGCTGTTCTTCCTCTCCTTCCTGCCGCAGTTCGTCGTGCCTGCGCAAGGCCATGTCGCGGCGCAGACGGCCCTGCTCGGGCTGACGTTCACGCTGCAGGCGGCGGTGCTGTTCGGACTGCTCGGCTACTTCGCCGGCGCGATCGGCCAGTGGCTGCAGCGCAAGCCGCGCGCGGGACTCTGGCTGGACCGCGTCGCCGGCGCGGTGTTCGTGGCGCTGGGCCTGCGCTTGATCGTGGCGCGCTGAGCAGCGCGCCGGAAAGGGAATCGAACGATGGGGGCGGTCCACTGCCAGGGGAGCCGGCGGCATCGACGGCACACGGATTGCCGCCCGCCCCTACCCCCTAGTCAGGAGATTCGCATGATCCTTCGCCCCCTGCTGGCCGCCGCCCTCGTGGCCTGCCTGCCCGTGACCGCCGCGTTCGCGGCCGAAGCCACCGTCACCTTGAAGGTCGCCACCCCTCAGGGGGAAGGCGGCCCGGTCGGCACCGTCACGATGGAGGACACGAAGTACGGCCTCGTGTTCACCCCCAAGCTCACCGGCCTGCCGCCCGGGCTGCACGGCTTCCACGTCCATGCGAATCCGTCCTGCGCGGCGGCCGACAAGGACGGCAAGCCCTCGCCTGCCGAAGCCGCCGGCGGCCATTTCGACCCGAAGAAATCGGGCAAGCACGGCGAGCCCTGGGGTGACGGCCACCTGGGCGACCTGCCGCCGATGTTCGTCAACGGGGAAGGCGAAGCGAGCCAGCCCGTGCTCGCGCCTCGCCTGAAGCTCGCGGACGTCAAGGGACATGCGCTGATGGTCCACGCGGGCGGCGACAACCATGCCGACCACCCCGCCCCGCTCGGCGGTGGCGGCGCGCGCATCGCCTGCGGCGTGATCCAGTGATCCAGTGATCCGCTAGGACCGCCCCGGCAGTCGCCGGGGCTTGCCGATCACGCCGAGGCCAACGGCAGCGCGTGCCCCTCGTCGTGCGACAGCACCGGCGCGTCATACAGCGCGCGGATCGCGTCGCGCCCCACCGCCACCGTGCTCAGGATGCGGCCGTCGGCGCCCACCCACAGCGCGCTCGGCGTGGCGATCACGCCGAAGAGCTGGTTGATGTCCTGCCCCGACTGCAGCACCACGCGATCCGGCGCGAGGTTGTTGAAGGTCGTGCGGTTCGACTCAGGGCTGCCGCTGCTGATGGTCAACCAGTGCACCGGCTCGCCGTCCTGGCGGCGCCAGGACGCCATCTCCTTCATCACCTCGTGGCACGGCGCGCATTGCGGCCCGACGAAGACCAGCAGTTGGGACCCCGACTGCGCGACATAGTCCGCCAGCGTGCGCGTGTTGCCCGCCACCGTCGGCGCGGCGAAGGCCGGCGCGGCCTGGCCGACATGCAGCACCTGGTTGGACACCAGCGTCTCCAGGCTGGGCACGCCGCCCGCGGGCTCGATGCCCAGCGACTGCAGCCGCAGTTCCAGGTGGTCGATCTTCAGCAGCAGGCGGCCTTGCTGGCGCGCCAGGTGCAGCACCAGCCAGCCCAGCAGTCCCACCGCCAGCACCAGCACGGTGGAGAGCAAGACCTGCCCCCGCCCGCCCGACACCAGCGTGCCGGTCAACGATGCCGCCCCGTCGACGGCCAAGGCACTGGCCAGCAGCCAGGCCGCGAGCGCGACCAGCAGGCCGTTGCGCACCACGCTGGCCCACGAGATCGGCTGCGACCGCGTCTGGCCGAAGCAATTGCACGACGGCTTGTTGCCTTGCGCCAGTTGCACCGCCATTGCCGCGGCGAACGCCGTCAGCAGGCCGGCCGCCAGCGCGATGCCCAGTGCGGGGGCCCAGGGCAGCACCACCAGCAGCGCCACCGCGAATTCCAGCAGCGGCAGCAGCCACGCGCCCGAACGCGCCACCGCCGCCGGCATGCCGAAGCTGCGCAAGGCCTGCGCGGTCGCGTCCGGCTCCGCCAGCTTGGACCACGCCGCGAGCGCGAACACGCCCGCCAGGAACCAGCCCCCCAACACGATCAGGATGTCCACGATGCGTCTCCCTTCCCGTTCCGATTCCGGTGTCGCCACCAAAGGTTGCGCCCGGCCGAGCGGCCGGGCGACATGACAAGGCCCCGCGTCACTTCGCCCGCATTGCTCCGGAGCCTTGCGCCGGGCCGGCCGTCGTCATGCCGAAGCTGGGCACCGACGCCGACCGGCTGGCCAGGCTCGATCCCACGACGAAGCACGGTCGGATGCAGATCGGTGTCGAGCCGCAGCAGGTCACGCTCACGCAGGCCCATCCGGACGGGCAACCGGCCGACGACGAGCAGGTCGGCAATCCCGCGCAGGACTGCGGCAGGTGGCAGAAGCCGCGACCTTCGATGGTCTGGAAGCAGACGCAACCGGGGTCCTGGCAACTCGGCAGCGCGCCGCAGGTGCCGCCCGGGCAGGTCGGGCACGGCTGCGTGCCGCAGCAATCGCATCCGGCCTGCTGCGCGGCCGTGAAGGCATCGCCGCCGGCCTGGTTGACCGCCTGGTAGTACGCGCCCGCGGCCGCCTTGCAGGCGGCGCGCTTGATCTTGTTGCTGTCCACCGTGATCGGTCCGACCTGCACGAGGGTGACCGGATACGCCGCGTCGCAGGAGCCGGTCATGCAGCTGTAGAAGGTGTTGTCGCAGCCGGCCTTGGCCTGGTTGCACTCGCCGTAGCAGCAGTCATGGCCGTTGCAGCAGCCCAGGAAGCTGGCCGCCCCGTACTGCGACGGGTACTGCGTGCCGCCCGCGGCGCCGCAGCCGTTGGGCGTGCAGCTGTAGCCGGGATGCGCGACCTTGTTGGGACAGGCCGCGAGGTCCGCCACCGGGTGCTTGGGCGCGATCGCGCCGCTGGGCAGGCAGCACTGCAGCGCCGGGTCGTAGAGCTGGCGGCCGCACAGGCAGTCGGCCGCCGCCTGCGCCGTGCGCGGCAGCAGGCCGCCGGCCAGCGTGGAGAACATGCCCAGCACCGACACCTTCAGCACGTCGCGGCGAGAGCCCTGGCTGCCCAGCGAGCGGGTGAAGTTGTCGAAGGCGTTGTCGGCCAGGTGTCCCTGGAGCCCCTGGACATCGATGGCGTCCTCCGAGCGCAGGGCGGGCGAATCGCTGGCGGAGAAACCGCCCATGCCGCGCCGCAGGAGCGCCGCGACGCGTTGCCCGAAACCGAAGGTGCGTTCTGTCATGGATCACTCCTTGCTGGCGCCGCTCAGGCGCGCGACGGCGTCAGCGTGTAGTCGGCGGACACCTTGCCGGCGTCGTCCGCCGCGTGGTCCCAGGCGACCAGGCTCGCGCCGGTCGATTCGGAGCCCGTGCGCGGGCTCATCAGCTGGAACCCGGACAGCGACGCCCCCGGCGCCACGTGGTTCGGATACGGCGGCACCAGGTCCGAGGCGACCCAGGTCACGTAGGTCATGCCGTCGGTGTCCGCCTCCCATCCCGGCGGCGTGCCGGTCACCGTCACCGGCGCGTTCACCGACAGCGACAGCGTCGCGATGTACTGGCCGCTGCCCGCCGGCTCATTGTTGGTCAGCGCATAGCTCCAGTAGCTGGGCGTGGTCGTGACCGCGAGCGAGGCGCGCAGCTCGCTGGCCGGGAAGCTTCCCGCCGGCGGCACCTTCACGTAGCGGCTCACGGTCAAACCGTAGGCCACGCCGGCGACGACGTAGGACCCGCGCACCGTCAGCAGCAGGTTGGCGTTGTCGGCCAGGCCGGCGTCGGAGAAACGTCCGGCGAAGGTCGTGGACGACGAGGCCCCGAGCGTGCCCAGCACGATGGGCGCGTTGGGCGGGCTCTGCCGCGTGGCGTTGCCGTAGGTGATGCTGGTGATCTGCACGCCCTGCAGCGCCGATTCACCGATGTTCATCAACGGGATGTTCAGCCTCACCTGACCGGCGAAGCGCTGGATGAATGGCGCGCCGAGGGTCACGCGCGCGGAGACGACTGTGGCCATGCCTGCCCCTTGTGATGTCTCGAAGAGAGAGTCGATGTGGACCCGTCGTGTCCGGGCGCGTCCGCCTGATGCCTGATGGCCGGTCGCTGCTGGAGACGGGAGAGAAAACCGGTCGACGGCGCGAGGGCCGCCGGCCCTCCGTTCTCAGGTGCCGACGCGTGGCGCCGACAGCAGCGTCGCGGACGGGCCGGAAGAACCCGGCCGACGTCCGGCGCGTCCCGCCACCAGCGGCACCAGCGCGATCAGCGCCAGGGCCAACGTGCCGGGTTCCGGCACCTCGCTGGCCGCCGCGGCGCGCACGGTCACCGCCACGGACACCTCGTCGGCGAAGTTGCCGTTGATGTCCGACAGCAGGATGGCGAGGTTGAAGTTCAGGTCCGCGAGGAGATCGGGCAGCGTCGCGATCATCAGCAGATCGAGCACCGGGCTGATCGTGCGGTCCGGGATCACGACCTCGGGATCGCCCAGCAGCGGCGTCACATCCACGAACGGGAAGGGATATCCGCTCAGGGACAGGAAGAAGTCGGTGGTCAGCAGCGGGCCGCCGCTGACGTTGGTGATCTGGCCGGTGATGACGATGCTGTCGCCGGCGTCCAGCACCACCGAGGTCTGGGTCGGCGTCAGCGTGATCGGCGCGGCCGCGGCGGGCGCCGCGCAGAGGCCAAGCAGGCCAAGCAGTCCGAGCAGGCCGGCCACCGTGGCGGCGGCGGCGCGAAGCGCCCCTTTTGCCCAGAGTCGCGTGCCAATGTGTCGACTTTCCTGGAACCAGGTCGTCATGAGCATGATCACCCTCCTCTGCGCCGACGGCGCCCCTGTTGCGATGCGATTGCTGCGAAGTCTAGGAGTCGATGCACAGCCGCAGCACCCCCTATCTCTTAAGCGGGGACAGCCCCCCTCAAGTGAGGCAGCCTGCCGCCGAAGCCCGTGCCCATCGGGGTTGCGGGACGTCGCCTCTCCTCTGGAACGGTGCCTCGACGCCCTCGGCGGCCGAGCCAGCGGCGCGCGCCGGACGGCGCGCGGAAGGGACAGGCGCGACCATCGGCCGGGTGACAAGCCGGGGACAGGTCAGGGACGGCCGATGTCCCCTCCAGGGACAAGGCAGGGACACGAAGGGTCTTCGCGCGCGGTTGACATCGCGCGCGAATTGATGCCTTGGCATGGGTAGGGGGAAGGCCATCGGCTGCGGTCCGGACGACATGCCTGCGCAGGCATGGTGCTTGCCACTCTGACACGTCCGGTTTCAGACCGCTTCATCCACTTGCAGAGAGGTTCCCACCATGAACAGCCCAGTCGGCCCGCTCCGTCCGATCGTCCAGGTCGGCCCGGTCGGCACCGCCGTCCCGCACCTCTATGAACAGGCGCTGCAGCGCCACCTGATCCAGTGCGCGAAGGCTCGAGGGCGATGGTTCGGCCTTGCCTTGTTCGCTGAACGTGCACGTGGCCTGGTGTTGCCACGACTGGCCACCACCGCCGCCCTGAGCGCCATCACCCTCGGTCTGTTCGCCCATTGGCTATGAGCGAAGTCCGGAGAGCGAACGACCTCCCCCGATCGTCTGCGGCCTCGCCGGAGCCCCCGCCGGACCGCTCTACCGATCCGGGAGCCGATCGCTCCCCGGAAATTGCGGAAGAACTTGCGTTGCTCGACCCGGCGCTCGGCACGATCGAGCCGCCGGTGCGGTCCGTGCTGTTCGGTCAGGCGCGCTTCGAGCAGCACGGGCGCAGCCTCGCGCAGGCGCAGGCGGTGCAAGGCACGGCCGGCGCCGGCCAGTTCTTCCCGCGGCTCGACGACAACGTCGCGATGCTGCAGCAGACGCGGCGCCTGATCGAAAAGCGTCATCGCGACTTCCGCCACCTCGGCGCCGCCGGCAAATGGCTGCTGGACAACGCCGCACTGATCGACGAGCAGACCCACCAGGTGCGTCGCGGCCTGCCGCGCGGCTTCTTCCGGCTGCTGCCGCGGCTGCGCGACGAACCGCTGGCCGGTCTGCCCCGCATCTACGGCGTCGCCTGGGCCTGGGTCGCGCACACCGACGGCGGCTTCGACACCGAGCTGCTGAAAGCCTACCTGCGGGCCTACCAGGAAGAGCGCGCGCTGTCGATGGCCGAGCTGTGGGCGCTGCCGACGACGCTGCGCGTGGTGCTGGTCGAGAACCTGCGCCGGCTGGCGGAGCGCTTCGCGACGCTGCAGGCCGCGCGCGACGTGGTCCACCACTGGTTCGACGGTCATCCGACGCAGACCGGCATCGAGGCGATCACGCGGCTCGAGCCGCGCATGAAGGAACGCGGCGTCGTCGAGGCCTTCTGGCTGCAGCTCGACCATCGCCTCGAGGAATTGCCCCAGCCGCTGATGGGTGAGCTGGCCGCCTGGCTCAGCACGCGACAGGCCGCGCCCGCGCAGGCGCTCGCGCGACAGCAGGACGAATCGATCCGGGACCTGCAGAGCATCCGCAACGCCATCACCGCGCTGCGGCACATCGACCAGACCGACTGGCGTCGGCTGATCCAGGCCGTCAGTCCGGTGATGCAGACGCTGGGGCAGTCGCCGGTCTTCGCCGCCGAAGCCGCGGACACGCAGGACATGACGCTGCACGAGATCGAGGAGCTCGCGCGCAAATGCGACAAGAGCGAGCTCGACATCGCCCGCCAGCTGCTGGAACTGACACAACGCGCCGGCCCGCCGGAGGACGGCGAGCCCGACCGCCGCAGCGCGCCGGTCTACTGGTGGCGCGGCGCCGGCCGGCCGACGCTGCTGGCCGCGCTGGGCCTGCGCGAGCGCCGCTGGCCGCCGCACGACACCGCGCCCGGCCAGCGCTGGGCGGCGGTCGCCTACCTGGGCAGTCTGGCGCTGCTGGGGCTGCTCGGGCTGTACTGGCTGATGAGCCAGGCCCGCCCCGGCGCGGCGACCTGGCTGCTGTGGACCACCGCGGTGCTCGCCGCCGGACCGATCAGCGAGGCCGTGGTCGCGTTGATGAACCGCTGGATCAGCGAACTCGCGCGCCCCGCGCGGCTGCCGCGCCTGGACTTCTCCGCCGGCCTGCCCGACGCGGAGCGCACGCTGGTCGTGATGCCGGTGCTGCTGCCCAATGAAGACGCCATCGCGCCGCTCATCGCGCAGTTGGAGCAGCACCACCTCGCCAACCCGGAACGCCTGGTGCAGTTCGCGCTGCTGAGCGATCACGCCGATGCCTACGAGGAACACCAGCCCGGCGACACGATGATCGTCGTCACCGCCGCGGACGCGATCTCGGCGCTCAACGAGCGCCACGGGCCGCTGGCCGACGGCCAGCCGCGCTTCCTGCTGCTGCATCGCCAGCGCGAATGGTCCTCGACCGAGCGCCGCTGGATCGGCTGGGAACGCAAGCGCGGCAAGATCGAGCTGCTGCTGCGCCTGCTGGCGTCGCCCGCCGGCACCTCGCCCTTCGTCGACTTCGGTCCCCTGTCGCAGCCCGCGCCCGGCGTGCGCCACCTGATCACGCTGGACGCGGACACCGACATGCCGCCGGGCCGCCTGCGCGCGCTGGTCGGCACGGCCGCGCATCCGATGAACCGCCCCCGCGTCGACGTCCAGCGGCGCCGCGTCGCCGAGGGCTACGCCATCCTGCAACCGCGCGTGCTCGCGCCCATGCCCGACGACAAGGAGAGCACCCCGTACCACCGCCTGTTCGTCGGCCAGTTCGGCATCGATCCGTACAGCGCGGTCAGCTCGGAGATCTTCCAGGACCTGTTCGGCGAAGGCAGCTTCACGGGCAAGGGCCTGCTGGACGTGCGCGCCTGCCATGCGGTGCTGGACGCACGCCTCCCCGAGGGTCAGGTATTGAGCCACGACCTGCTGGAAGGCAGCATCGCGCGTTGCGCCGGCGTTTCCGACATCACGCTGGTCGAGGACTCGCCGATGCACGCGGACGTCGCGCATGCGCGGCTGCATCGCTGGACGCGCGGGGACTGGCAGCTGCTGCCCTTCATCGCGCGCGCGGGCCGCTACGGCATCGCGCCGATCAACCGCTGGAAACTGATCGACAACCTGCGCCGCTCGCTGGTGGCGCCGATGTCGCTGGGCCTGATGCTCCTGGTGCTGGGCACCGAGGTGCTGCCCTTCGGGCTGACGCTGGCGATCGTCGCCGGCGCCTTCGCGATCGGGCCGCTGGTCGGCGCGCTGGCCGGCCTGGTGCCCAGCCGCGACGGGCTGGCGCGGCGCCACTTCTACCGCGAGACCGCGCTCGACCTGCGCCGCGCGCTGGGCCTGGCGGCCTGGCATGTCGCGCTGTTGCTGCACCTGTCGCTGCTGTACCTCGACGCGATCGGTCGCGCCCTGTGGCGGCAGACCGTGTCGGGCCGCCGCATGCTCGAATGGACCACCGCGGCCGCCGCCCAGGCCGCGGCCAAGCGGGACCTGTCCGCGCTCGTCCGCCAGCACCTGCGCGTGCCGGTCGCGGCCGCGATCATCGGCGGCCTGCTGGCGGCGGCCGCCTTGTCCGGGGCACCGGTCGACGCCACGGTGGCGGTCGTCCTGCTGATCGTGTGGGCGCTCTCGCCGCTGTGGATCTGGTGGACCAGCGCGCCGCGGGCGCCGCTGCTGCACCGCGAGGCCGAGCTCGACCCGCAGGGCCGCGACTACCTCTGGCAGCTCGCGCGCGACACCTGGCGCTTCTACGACACCCACGTCGGCGCCGCCGACAACCACCTGCCGCCGGACAACGTGCAGCTGACGCCGCACCTGCTGGTCGCGCACCGCACCTCGCCGACCAACATCGGCCTGTACCTGCTGACCGTCGCCTGCGCCCGCGAGATGGGCTTCATCGGCGTCGTGAGCATGACGGAGCGGCTGTCGGCGACCCTGGCCACGCTCGAGCGCCTGCCGCGCTGGCACGGCCATTTCTACAACTGGTACGACACCGAGTCGCTGGCCGTGCTGGCGCCGGGGTACGTGTCGGCGGTCGACAGCGGCAACTGCTCGGCGCATCTGCTGACGGTGGCGCGGGCCTGCGAGTTGGCCGCCGAGATGTCGCCGGACCAGCTCGCCATCGCGCCGCGCGACGCCTTGACGAAGACGCTGCGCCGGCTGCGCGTGATGCAGCCGCCGCTGGCCAATGACGGCTTGCTGAGCGCAGGCGCCGCGCTGGTGGCGTCCCTGATCGATCCCGAGAACGCCGGCGCCGGCGCTGAAGAGCAGCAGGCCGTGCTGCGCGTCCAGGTGGCCGCCGCGCGCGCGGAACTCGACGGCCTGGCCACCGCGGAGCACTACGAAGCGACCACGGCGCATTGGCTGCTGCGCGACCTGATCGCGCAGCTGGAATCGTTCTGGCGCGACCACGGCGCGGGCTTCGCCGAGGCCCGCCTGCGGCTGCGCGAGCTCGCGCAACGCGCGCGCCGGCTCGGCCTGGAGGCGGACTACCGCCCGCTGTTCGACCCCGAACGGCGCCTGCTGCGCATCGGCTGGCGCGGCGACGCCCAGCAGCTCGACGACAACCACTACGACCTGCTCGCCAGCGAGGCGCGCCTCACCAGCCTGATCGCGATCGCCAAGGGCGACCTCCCGCCCGAGCACTGGCGCGCCCTGGGCCGGCCGTTCTTCTCGCGCGACGGCGCCGGCGATTCGCTCGGCCTGAAGTCGTGGACCGGCTCGATGTTCGAGTACCTCATGCCCTCGCTGGTGCTGCGCGAGCCGGCCAACAGCGCCTTGGGCCGTGCCATCCGCACGGCGGTGGCCGAGCAGCGTTTCGAGGCCCACGGCAAGGGCACGCCGTGGGGCATCTCCGAATCGGCCATCGCCGGGCAGGACCACACCCTCGCCTACCAGTACGGACCGCAGGGCGTGCAGACGCTGGCGCTGGCGCGGCTGGCCGTCGACGAACGCGTGCTGGCCCCCTATGCGACGGTGATGGCCGCGATCGTGGCGCCGGTGCGGGTCGTGGCCAACCTGCAGGAGTTCGAGCGGCTCGGCGCGCGCGGCGCGTTCGGCTTCATCGAAGCGGTCGACTACACGCCGCAGCGGCAGACCGCCGGCGCGGGCTTCACGCTCGTGCAGACCTACATGGCGCACCACCAGGCGATGGGCTTCGTGGCGCTGACCAACCTGCTGGCCGACGACGCGCCGCGCCGCTGGCTGATGAGCGATCCGCACGTCAAGGCCGTCGCCACGCTGCTGCACGAGCGCGCGCCGCGCGAGGTGGCCCCGCTGTCCACCGGGATCACCGATCCGACACCGCGCGCGCGCCAGGTCCGCAAGACGCGGATGGTGCGCGAGAGCGCGCCGCTGGAGGAAACGCTGCCGCTGACGCACATGCTGACCAACGGGCGCTACTCGGTGGTGTTGCGCAGCCACGGCGGCGGCTACAGCAACTGGGACGGCGTGGCGGTGACGCGCTGGCGCGACGACCTGCTGCGCGACCAGCACGGCAGCTTCACGATGCTGCGCCGTGCCGGCGAGGAGGACTGGTTCAGCAACACCGCCCGGCCGGCGCCCGATCCGCGCGCCCGCTACGAGACCCGCATGCAGGCCGAGCGCGTGCTCTTCGAAGCCGCGTGGCCCGATCTGCAGAGCAGCACCACGGTGTGGGTGAGCCCGGAGGACGACTGCGAGCTGCGTCAGGTCGAGCTCATCAACCGCGGCGCGAAGCCGCTGGTGCTGGACCTGGTGTCCTCTTTCGAGGCCACGCTGGCGCCGCAACGCGGCGACGAGGCGCATCCGGCCTTCTCCAACCTGTTCATCCAGGCCCGGTGGGATGAGGCGGAACATGCGCTGCATCTGCGGCGCCGGCCGCGACTCTTCGACGAGGCCGCGATGCGCGCGGTGTTCTTCCTGGCCGGCGTCGACGGCGGCTCGGCGTCCTCCGGCAAGGCGGCGCGTCGAGACGGCGCGCGCGGGACCGATGGACAAGGCGCTCCCGGCGCCAACAGCGCCGAGGGCGACCTCCGCGCCGAGGACTACACGGTGCGCGAAGTGCTGCCGATCGCCGATCGCGGGCGCTGGCTGGGCCGCTACGGCAGCTCGACGCGTCCGGTCGGTGACGCGCGGCCGGAGTTCGTCGATGACGAGGCCGACGTGACCGCCGCGGGCGAGCCGGGTCGCCTGCTCGACACCGGACTGGATCCGATCGCCGGCTTGCGGGTGGGACTGGACCTGGCGCCGGGCGCGACCGTGCGGCTGACCTTCTGCACGGCGGCTTCGCGCGACGGCGACCTGCTGCGCGCGCTGGTCGACAAGTACCGCCAGGCGGCGCACGTGGAGCGGTCCGCGTCGATGTCGCACACGATGGGCGGCATCCGGCTGCGCGAACTGCAGTTCGACACCGCGACCTGGGGCGCGCTGCTGCAGCTCAACACGCTGGTCACCGGCCAGGCGGTGCGCGAGCCCGCGCACGTCCGCGCGCCGCAGGGCCGCTGCGACCGCCGCGCGCTGTACCGCTTCGGCATCTCCGGCGACCGGCCCATCCTGATGGTCACGGTCACCGGCGAGGAAGGCATCGACCTGATCCGCGCGCTGAAGAAGGCGCTGCGCATGTGGACCACGCATGCGGTGGGCATCGACCTGGTCGTGCTCAACGAGGAGCCCTCCTCCTACAACGCGCCGGTGCAGCAGGCGCTTCAAGCCCTGCAGGCGCGCCTGCAGGGCCAGGCGCAGGGTCGGCCGGGACACCTGTGCTCGGCGCTGCACGTGCTGCGCGAGAGCGATCTGCAACCCGACGAACGCTTCACCTTGCAGACGCTGACGCGGCTGCGCCTGCAGGCCGACGGCCGCCCGCTCTCGCAGCAGCTCGAACGCTGGATCGAGGACACGGCGCCGACCCTCAACGCCGAGCGGCTCCCTGTGGCGCATGCGCTGGCCGAGCGTCCGCGTCCGGAAGCCACGCCGCGTCCGCCGGAGGGCCGCTTCGACCCGGACCACGGCGGTTTCTCCTTCGAGGTCTCGCCGGACCGGCATCCGTCCAAGCCCTGGGTCAACGTGCTCGCGAACCGCGACTTCGGCTGCCAGGTCACCGAGATCGCCGCGGGCTACACCTGGGCCGGCAACAGCCGGATGCACCAGGTCACGCCGTGGTCCAACGATCCGCTGATCGATCCGCCAGGCGAGTGGCTGCTGCTGCACGACCTGGACAACGACCGCGTGTGGCCGCTGGGCCGGCAGCTGCGCCGCGAAGCACCGCTCTCGATCGAGCACGGCATCGGCTACTCGCGCAGCCGGCAGCGGCTGGACGACCTGCAGGTCGAGTTGTGCTGGTGCGTGGACCGCGACGCCTCGGTGAAGCAGGTGCAGGTGCGCATCGACTCCGGCGCCCGATCGCGCCGGCGCCTGCGGCTCGTGGCGCTGGCCGAGTGGCAGCTCGGCAGCGCGCGCAGCGAGCGCCTGTCGGTGACGACGCACAACGACTGGCTGACGGTCGGTGAACTCGGCGCCGGACTGCCGCAGCCGGAACGCGCGCTCGCGTTGCAAGCGACGCAGCTCGACCACCTCGGTGGATTCGGCGACGCGACAGCGGTGCTGTGCATCCGCCCGCGGCAACCGGGGGACATCGGGGGTCCGGCGCGCAGCGGCGCCGAGGCTGGCGCGCTGCGCGTGCGGCTCGACCAGCAGGACTGGACCTGCGACCGGCGCGAGTTCTTCGACAGCGCCGGCCGCATGGTGCTGCCGGAGGCGCTGGGCCGCCGCGTGGGCGGCGGTCTCGACGCCTGCGCCGCCTTGTCCGCGCGCCTGGAACTCGATGCCTCGGAGCCGGCGGAACTGACGGTCCTGTTGGGCCATGCGCCGTCCCCCGATGCCGCGCACGCGCTGATGGAGTCGGCCTGGAAGGTGGATCCGGTCACGCGGCTGGCGCAGCAGCGTGAGCAATGGCCGGCGCTGCTCGGCGGCCTGCAGGTGTCGACGCCGGACCCCCGCTTCGACGCCCTGACCAACCACTGGCTGCCGTACCAGACGCTGGTCTGCCGCATGTGGGCGCGCGCCGGCTTCTACCAGGCGGGCGGCGCCTTCGGCTACCGCGACCAGCTGCAGGACGCGATGGCGCTGACGGACGTCGCGCCGCAGTTGCTGGCCGACCAGATCCGGCGCAGCGCGGCGCGCCAGTTCCCCGAAGGCGACGTGCAGCACTGGTGGCACGAACCGGGCGGCGCGGGCGTGCGGACGCATTTCTCGGACGACCGCCTCTGGCTGCCGTACGCGCTCGCGCATTACCTGGCCCGGACCGGCGACCTGACGCTGCTGGAGGACGCGGTCCCCTTCCTCAACGGGCAGCAGGTGCCCGAAGGCGCCGAGGACATCTACGAGAGCCCGCGCACCGACGGTCCGATGGCCTCGGTCTACGAGCACGCGGCCCGCGCGATCGACCGCAGCCTGGGCAGCGGGCCGCACGGCCTGCCGCTGTTCGGCACCGGCGACTGGAACGACGGCATGAACCGCGTCGGCCACGAGGGCAAGGGCGAATCGGTGTGGATGGCCTGGTTCCTGGCGCAGGTGATCGAGGACTTCGCTCCGGTCGCCACCGCGCGCGGCGAGCATGAGCGCGTGCAGCGCTGGAAGGCGGCGCGCGACGGCTGGGTGGCGGCTCTGGACGGTCCCGGCTGGGACGGCCAGTGGTACCGGCGCGGCTTCTTCGACGACGGCTCGCCGCTGGGCTCGTCCGAGAACGCGGAGTGCAAGATCGACCTGATCGCGCAGAGCTGGGCGGTGCTGACCGCCGCGGCCGACCCGGCGCACGCGCGCCAGGCGATGGCCAGCGCCTGCGCGCACCTGCTCGATCCGGTGGCGAAACTGGCGCGGCTGCTGCATCCGCCGCTGGCGACGGCGCAACCGAGCGCGGGCTACATCCAGTCCTACGCGCCCGGCGTGCGCGAGAACGGCGGCCAGTACAACCACGCCGCGGTCTGGGCGCTGATGGCGCTGGCGCGGCTGGGGCAGCGCGACACGATGTGGCAGGTCTACACCGGACTGAGCCCGGCGCATCGCTGGGCCGATCCGCGGCTGGGGCCGATCTATGCGATCGAGCCCTACGTGATGGCCGGCGACATCTATTCGCACGCGCCCTGGGTCGGGCGCGGTGGATGGAGCTGGTACAGCGGCTCGGCCGGCTGGCTGCTGAGGGCGTCGCTGGAGTCGATCTGCGGCGTCGTCGTCGAGCAGGGCCGCCTGCGCGTCACGGCCTGCCTGCCGGTGCACTGGGACCAGGCCGAGGTGCGCATCCGGCACCAGGACCGCTGGCTGCGCGTGATCGTCTGCGCCAACGAGACGGCCTGCCGCGCCGCGCAGACGCGCGAACCCGGCGCCCGGCGAGAGAACGCGGGCGAATCGATCGAGCTGTCCTCGCTGTCGCCGGATCAGGCGCTGGTGGTCGTCAGCATGCCGGAGACGGTGCGGCTGCCGGAAGCGCCGGAGCTGCGAACGACAGGACGTTGAGGCGCGGGGGTTCAGCTTTTCCACCGCCGCTGGCCCTCACCCCCACCCTCTCCCGCAGTGCGGGAGAGGGAGCCACCCCAGTGCTCCTGCCGCGAAGGGCCCGGTGCATGCTCACTCCCTCTCCCTCTCCCTTTCCCGCTTGCGGGGAGCGGGCGGGGGTGAGGGCCTGCGGTCGTGGCAGTCAAAGAATGCTGGACACGGTTGTACCCCCGCCAGAGAGGGATTCCACTGACCGGAGCGCCTCGGGCGACGCGGCCAGAATGGCACGATGTCCGTCGAACACCTCTCGCCGAACCTGCAGGACCGCTTCGTCGCGGACCTGCGGACCAACCCCAAGAACCGCGCGATCCTGGACCGTTGGGAGGCGCTCGCGCTGCCCGACGGCTGGCTGGTGGCGGGCTGCCTGTTCCAGACCGTCTGGAACCTGCGGGACGGCAGGCCGCCGACGGCTGACATCAAGGACTACGACCTCTTCTACTTCGATCCTGACGACCTGAGCGCCGAGGCCGAGCGCCGCGTCCAGGCCCGCGCGGACGCGGTGCTGGGCGACCTCGGCATCACGATCGAAGCCGCGAACCAGGCGCGCGTGCACCTCTGGTACCAGGAGGACTTCGGTGAACCGTACCAGCCGCTGCACAGCTCGCGCGACGGCATCGAGCGCTTCCTCGTGCCGTCGACCTGCGTCGGTGTGCGTCCCGGCGAGGTCTATGCGCCGTATGGCCTGGAAGACCTGTACCGGGGGCGGCTGACGATGAATCCGTTGGTGCCGCATCGCCAGCTCTTCGAGCGGAAAGCGGCGTCGTACCAGCGGCGCTGGTCCTGGCTGTCGATCGAGTCGCCCGCGTAGAGACCGCCCCGGTCATTGGGCCGGCCGGGGGGCTGCACCGGTTGGGCCAGTTGCGCCAGACGCCCGTGGATCGTCCTCGATGGCATCGCGCATCAGCGAGACCAGCATGCGCACGCCCGAGGAGGTCTCGCGCGGGCCCGCGTCCATCACGCAGACGGTGCCGACGACGGTCCCTTCGGCATCGCGGATCGACTCGATCGCGCGGTCCCGGGAGCTGGACCAGCCCCCAGGACGAAGGACGGCAAAGCGGTGAGGCGGCGTGCAATTCCATGTCCGGAAACGGCGCGACCGGGGCCGGCCGCTTCCTTATCGTGGACGCCTCGACCACTTGGACGGCTACCGCGCCGCGCTCACATGGACTTCCGAATCCTGGGTCTCGACCCTGCCCCGTTCCGCCCGATGTTCCGCATGACCGACGCGACACTGCGCGAGCAAGGCGTGCTGCGGGTGCGCATCGACAGCCCGCGCTCGGCACCGGACCGCGTCACGCTGGACGACGCCGCGCCCGGC
Organism: uncultured Roseateles sp.; assembly: GCA_946886855.1. Next base: position 36,189 of record CAMPJJ010000042.1, read on the forward strand.
GACACGGTGCTGCTGCTCAACCACGTCCACCTGGACGTCGACACGCCGTACCGCGGCACGCATGCGATCTACGTCCGGGAGGCCGACGCCGAACGCTTCGATCGCGTCAACGAGGTGCCGAAGGCGCTGCGCGGACGGATGCTGTCGGTCCGAGCGTTCGATGCGGCCGGGATGATGGTCGACGCGGACCTCGTCGACGGCGACCGCCTCGAGGCCCTCATCCACCGCTTCTTCGGTGATCCGGCGGCGAGCTACCTCCAGGTGCATTTCGCGAAGCGTGGCTGCTATGCGGCGCGTATCGAACGGTGCCCCTGACTCGACATCAGGTGCCACATGCCAGGCATCGCCATCGATGCCCCTTCTCACGAGGCATCGGACTCAGCGCGCGCCTTCCGTCAAGGCGGCGAACCCCGCCTTCCTCACGTTCTCATCGATCGCCGGGGTCAGCTTGCGCGCGGCCTCCAGGTCCTGGCGCGCCTTGTCCGTCTCGTTGAGCCGGGTCAGCGCCACGCCCCGTCCGTAGAAGGCCCAGGCCGATGGCTTCTTCTCGAGCGCCTGGTCGAAGGCCTTGCGCGCCCGCGACGCGTCGCCCTGGCGCAGCCAGGCCCAGCCCAGTTGCCAGCGGTACGCCGCCTCGTCCTCGTCCCGGTCGATCGCCGACTTGCAATCGTCGACCGCCTTGTCCGCTTCCAGGTTCAGCCGCGCCCGCATCCAGCAACGCTCGCCCAGCATCGAGGCCAGACGCACGTCCCTGGGATGGCTGCCGATCCAGAGATCGAACTGCCGCATCGCCTCCGGCACCAGGTTGCGCCGCGCATAGGTCACCGCCATCGACGCGCGCAGGTTCGACGCCGGCGGCAGGCTCGCGTCCAGCGCCATCAAGTCGGCGTCCGCGCCCTCGCGATCGCCGGCCGCCAGGCGCAAGGGCACCCGGCGCAACCGCGCCTCGGCCATCGTCGGATCCAGGCGCAGGGCCTCGTCCAGATCGGCCAGCGCCGCCTTCCCCTGCTTCAGCGCGATCCGCACCCGCGCGCGCGAATCGAAGTAGACCGCCACCGCCGGCGCCAGCTGGATCGCGCGGTTCAGGTCCTCCAGCGCCCGCGGTGCATCGCCCGCCACCAGCGACGCGTTGCCCCGTCGCGCGAACCCGTCGGCATCGTCGGCCGCGATCTCGTCGGCCTTCGCCGCATAACTGGCGTTGTAGGCCTCGCTGCCGGGCCGGCTCGGCGCGAACACCCGGCCGCCGTTCCAGGTCGCGTAGACCTTGCCCTGCAGCCGCGACACATACACCCGGTGCGCCAGGAAGTAGTCCAGGCCCAGCAGCATGTCCTGATCCCGGCTGCTGACGTCCGTCACCAGCAGCCGGTTGTCGCGGACCTTCTCGCCGCCCAACTCGAAACGCTCCACGTTCGCGAGCCAGGCCTGCGCCAGGTCCGCGCCCGCACCGCTCGTGCGCCCCGCCGGCGTCATCTCCTTCTCCACGATGCCGGCCTTGCGCGCCGCGCTCAAGGTCAGCACGGTGTTCGTCGCGCCCGTGTCCATCACCGCCTCGAGCTTGCGACCGTTGACCTGCACCTCGACCCGCACGGTGCGGTCGGACCGGCTGTAGCTCAGCATGGTCGCCTCGATCACCGGCGCATCGCCGGCCCAGTACGCCAGCGACGCCTTGTCGCAGTCGCCCTTGGGAAAGACGAGCCGCACCACACCATGCGCCAGGTCGTACTCGGTGTCGGCGATGGACAGGAAGTTGCGGCCCAGCACGCCCATGATGCCGGCGCCCTTCTCGCTGCCGCCAACAAGGAACTCGATGTATTCCAGCTCCGCCTCTTCGAGGCGCACGCTCTTGACCGTCGTGACGCGCAGGCCCTCCACGGGGCCGGTGACGCCCTGCACCGTCAAGTTGGACGGCGGCTTGCGCAGCGGCAGGCCCAGTTGCTGGGCCGCCGAGGCGCTCAGGAAACTGTAGAAGGCGCCGCTGTCCACCAGCATCGGCACGGGGACCCCGTTGAGCTGGAGCGTGGCGATCGGTCGGCGGTCGACCAGTCGAACCGGGATGCTCATCGTCTCGATGCGGCATCGATTCGCGTCCTCGGCGGCCATGGCGGTGGACATCGCCACGAACAGGGCCGGCGCCGCAAGGATGGCGGCCAGCAACGGTGCGAGTCGGCGTGTGTTCAATCGTCCCCCCTGGGCGTGAAGTCGCGCGGGCGGTGCTCCACCCGTCGCGACTGGCGACGATACCCGCCTCGCCGCCCGGACACGCTCCTACCGAGGGGGGAATCGGCATGGGCGCCACACGCGCAATGAGGGGCTCAACGGCTTTCCAACCCCGGCTCTGCACGCCCGCGACGTCGTCGCCACATGCACGCCGTCTGCAGGCCTATCGCCCGGCCGCCGCAGGTTTCAACACCTCCGCCCACAGCGCCGCCGCGCGCGCCGTGCCGTCCACCGTGAAGTGGCAGCCGTTGCGCAGCGGCAGGCTGATCGTGTCGGTGTCCGGTCCCGCGCGGAAGCCGCTGTCGGGGATCGCCAGCAGCTCGCGCACGGCCTCGCGCACCTGGCCGCCGTCGTGCGGCGGGCAGTAGGTCGAGCGCGCGATCCACCACGGCGCATCGATGCCCCGCATCGCCACCCCGGCGCGCAGCGCCGCCAGCGCATCGCGGTAATCGGCCATCGCCGTGCGGTCGCGCGCGTCGGCCTCGCCCTGCTGCCACAACACCGCAGCCACCGGCCAGCGGGTGCCCTTGATGCGGTCCATCTGCGTCTGCCAGTAGCTGCGCAGCGCGCTGTTCGGATCGGTCCATTCGGCGATCGAGCTGCCGTCCACGGCCACCACCGCCCACACGATCGGATGGCCCTGCCAACGCCCGCCCAAGGCCTGGTTCACCGCCGGCCAGATGCTGCCACCGGTGCCCGTCGCGCCCGGCACCGGCGAACTCGCCAGACCGCAGCCGCCCAGGTGCAGCACCGGCATCGGCGGCACCGGCGCGGCCGCCGGCGGGATCGGATCGGCGTGATTGGCCGCGTTCGACTGGCCCATCACCACGATCACCACCGGCTGCTCGTCCTTGAACACCGCGCCGCAGTCCGGCGCCGTCACCGGCATGTCGTGGATGGCGGCGATCCGCTGCGCGAGGTCGTCCGCGGGCGTCGACGGCTTGCCGTTGCGCAGCATCGCCACGCCCGCCGCGATCATGCCGCCGCACGACAGCAGCGCCACCGCGCCGATCGCCAGCGGGATCAGGGAATTCTTGCGTTCTTCGGTCATCGGGAGCGTGGTCGACCAGCAGGGGGAGCTCCCATTGTCTCCGCCCTGAGATCAGCCTCCGGCTGGCGCCGCCGTCGACCTGGGCGAACGCGCGCGATAGCGGTCGCGGATCCAGCGCATTCCTGGTTGTTCCACCAGCGTCGTCAGCCCGTGGGCCAGCGCCATCGATGCGGCCATGGTCAACACGATGGCGAGGTGGACCTCCACGCCCCAAGCTTCCAGCCGGCGCAGCATGGCCCAGCCGATGTTCTCGTGGAGCAGGTACAGCGTGTAGGAGATCGCGCCCAGCCAGAGCAGCACCCGGTGTTCCAGCCAGGTCCAGCGTCCCCGCGCGGCGCCGAACAGCACCGTGTAGAACGCGACCGCGAGCGCTGCGAGACCCCACGCCTCGACGACCCCGATCACCAGCAGCGCAGCGGCCGCCAGGGTCCAGTCCCACCGGGACGTCGAGTCCTCGCGGCTCAAGCGGTAGACCGTGACGCCGAGCGCGAACCAGCAGATGAAGGGCAGCAGCAGCCAGCGCTGCCCGACCCAGGGCAGATCGACGCCCCAGAAGCTCTTCGCCGCGGCGTAGACCAGCCGCAAGGCCAGGCACGCGAAGAGGAAGTTCCGCATCCCCGCCGCGCCGCCGAAGCGGAAGCTCAGCAAGGCCCAGGCGTAGAACAGCAATTCCACTTCCAGCGTCCAGTACACGCCGTCCACGTGCGGCACGCCGAAGAAGCCCTGCACCATCGTCACGTTGACCAGCAACACGTCCCAGCCGACCGTCTTGCCGGGCAGGCCGATCGCGTGGGTCAGCGCGAAGGTCAGCAGGATCGCGCCCCAGTACGCCGGATAGAGCCGGCTGAAGCGCGAGACGACGAAGTCCAGCGGCCGCGCGGTGCGCTCCAGCGTCATGAAGATGACGAAGCCGCTGATCATGAAGAACAGGTTGACGCCCAGGTACCCGTACGGGAACGACAGCGCCGGCGACTGCGCGTGACCGAAGAGCTGGTCGTAGCGCGTCGTGTAGTGGAACAGCACCACCGCCAGCGCCGCGATGCCGCGCAGGGCATCGAGCTGCGCCAGGCGCGGGGCGGAACTCACACCAGGACCTCGGCCGCGCCGGGGTGGCTCAGGAAGCCCTGCGGGCTGGCCGTGATGCCGTAGGCGCCGGACTGGAAGACGACGACCAGGTCGCCCGGCTCAGCGTGCGCCAGCGTCATGCGCTCGCCCAGCAGGTCCAGCGGCGTGCACAGCGGCCCGACCACCGACACGCCGGCTTCGGGCTCGCCGCCGACACGGTTGCCGATGGCGACCGGATAGTTCTTGCGGATCACCTGGCCGAAGTTGCCCGAGGCCGCCAGGTGGTGGTGCAGTCCGCCGTCGGTGACCAGGAAGACCTGCCCCCGCGAGACCTTGCGGTCGACGACGCGGCACACGTAGACGCCGGCCTCGCCGACCAGGTAGCGGCCGAGCTCCACGACCAGCTTCGCCTGCGGCAGCTCGACCGCGGCGCGCTCGATCAACGCGGCAAGATTGTCGCCGATCGTCGTCAGGTCCAGGCGCTGCTCGCCGGGGAAATAAGGGATGCCGAAGCCGCCGCCGAGGTTGAGCACCTTCACCGGCGCCGGCGCGTCCTTCGCCAGTCGCAGCGCGAGCTCGAAGCTCTTGAGCTGCGCCTCGACGATGGCCTCCGGCTTCAGGTTCTGCGAGCCGGCGAAGAGATGGAAGCCCTCGAAACCGAGACCGGCCTCGCCGATGCGCGCGAGCAGCGCCGGCACCTGCTCCGCGTCGACGCCGAACTGCTTCGGACCGCCGCCCATCTTCATGCCGGAGGACTTCAGCTCGAAGTCCGGATTGACGCGCACCGCCACGCGCGCCGCGTAGCCGGTCTCCGCGCACAGCGTGCGCAGCAGCTCGACCTCGCGGAACGATTCGAGGTTGATGAGGATGCCGGCGGCCAGCGCCTGCCTCAGCTCCAGCTCGCTCTTGCCCGGACCGGCGAAGCTGATCTCGCGCGGGTCGGCGCCGGCGTCCAGCGCGACCTGCAGCTCGCCGGCCGACGCGACGTCGATGCCGTCCACCAGCGTGGCCATGTGCGCCACCAGCGTCGGCATCGGATTGGCCTTCATCGCGAAGTGCAGCTCCAGCTTCGCGGGCAACGCGGCGCGGAGCTCCTCGACGCGGCGCGTCAGCAGCGCGCGGTCGTACGCGTAGAAAGGCGTGCGGCCGATGCGGTCCGCGAGCCGCGTCAGCGGCTGGCCGCCGATCTGCAGCACGCCGTCGCGCGCGACGAACTGGTCCATGGGCGCATGCTGCGGCGCGGCCTTGGCAGGCGCCGCGGGGGTCTTGTCGTCGTGGCTCACGGGCGTGGTCACCGGGTTGGTCAGCGGGTTCTTCGGCGGGTTCTTCGGCGGGTCATTCAGCGCGTTGGTGAGCGGGTTCACTGGGCTTCCTGTCGCGCCACCCACTCGGTGCTCAGCAGCTTGCGATCGATCTTGCCGTTGGGGTTGCGCGGCAGCGGGCCGGCCTGCGCCTCGATGCCGGCCGGGATCATGTAGGCGGGCATGCGGGCCTTGCACTGCGCCAGCAGCGCGGCGACGGCCAGCGCGTCGGCGCCGGCCGGCGGCGTCGCGATCACCTGGATGCTCTGGCCCAGCGTCGCATGATCGACGCCGAAGGCCACGCATTCGCCGACCAGCTGCGTCGCATACAGGATCTCCTCGACCTCGGTCGGGCTGACCCGGTAGCCCGAGGTCTTGATCATCTCGTCGCGCCGGCCGATGAAGTACAGGAAGCCCTCGGCATCCCTGCGCACGTTGTCGCCGGAGAACACGGCGTATTCGGGCAGCTGCAGCCCGGCCTCGCGGCCCGCTGCGCCCGGTGGGAGCAGCTTGTAGCGCTCGGCCGTCTTCTCGGCGTCGTTCCAGTACCCCATCCCGACCAGCGCGCCACGGTGCACCAGTTCGCCGGGCTCGTCCGGGGCGCACGGCGTGCCGTCCTCGCGCAGCACCAGGATCTCGGCGTTCGGGATCGCCTTGCCGATCGAATCGGGCCGGCGGTCGACCTCTTCCGGCGGCAGATAGGTCGAGCGGAAGGCCTCGGTCAGGCCGTACATCAGGAAGGGCTGCGCCGACGGCACGCGCTGGCGCAGCAGGTTCAGCGTCTCGCGCGGCATGCGCCCGCCGGTGTTGGCGAAATAGCGCAGCTGCTGGTCGATCGCCGCCGACCATTCCAGCTGCGCGAGCTGGATGTACAACGGCGGCACGGCCGTGAGACCGGTGATGCGGTCGCGCTCGAGGGCCTTGAGCACGTCGCGCGGCATCAAATAGTTCAGCAGCGACACCGACGCGCCCGCGTGGAAGGCCGTCGTCAGCTGGCTGAAGCCGGCGTCGAAGGACAGCGGCAACGCGGCCAGCAGCCGGTCGTCTGGCCGGTTGCCGAGGTAGCTCGCGACGCTCTTCGCCCCGGCCACCATGTTTCGGTGCGACAGCACCACGCCCTTGGGCCGGCCGGTCGAGCCGGAGGTGTAGAGGATCGCCACCATGTCGGTGTCGATGACGCGGTGCGCGGCCTGCGCCGGGGCGTCCAGCAGGTCGCTGTAGCGGACCCAGCCGGCCGGCGACCCATCGACGGAGGCCTCGGAGGACGCCTCCGGCGCCGGATCGACCACAACCACGTGCCGCACCGACGGGCACGCCGCCAGCACCGGGCGCAGCGACGCGAAGCGGTCGCGCGAGGTGATCAGCACGCGAACATCGCAGTCCCGCACGATGAAACCGACCTGCTCCGGCTTCAGGATCGGGTTGACCGGCACGAACACGCCGCCCGCGGCCGGCGCCGCGAAACTGGCGACCACCGTCTCCAGCCGCTTGTCCAGGTAGATGCCGACGCGCTCGGCCCGCGCCAGGCCCAGCGACAGCAGGCCGTTGGCCAGCGCGCGCACCTGCGCGGCGAGTTCGGCGTAGTCCAGCGCGCGGGCGCCGTCGCGCAGCGCGGGGGCCGCCGGATCGCGTTCGGCGCTGTGCCAGATCAGGTGCGGAAGCAGGTGGCTGTCGATGGCGGCGGTCATCAAAAAAGTATCTCACGCGCCCCCCTGGCAATCCTGCACGAAGCCCGTCGGATCCCCTTGGGATGAGGGGGCGCCACGGGGGCTGCGCCAGAGGGCGACAGTTAAGATCCTCCCCGACCATGAACACCCAACAACACCTGCTCGCCATCCTCGACGACGTCCTCAGCCTGGAAGGCCGCGCGAAGGACTTCACCGTCGACACCGCGCTGCTGGGCGCGATCCCGGAGCTCGACTCCATGGCGGTCGTGAGCCTGATCACCGCGCTCGAGGAACAGTTCGGCATCGTCGTCGACGACGACGAGATCGACGGCGCCACCTTCGCCACCGTGGGCGCCCTGCTGGACTTCGTGAACGGCAAGCTCGCCGCCTGACGGG
>CAMPJJ010000043.1 GCA_946886855.1 uncultured Roseateles sp.
CCGCTCTCCCGATCCCCGAATGACCGCTTCCCTCCCCCCTGCACCGGCCTCCGGCTCGCCCACGCCACGGCCGCCCAATGCGCTGAAGCGCTTCTTCGACGGCGACGTCTGGCACTCGTTCACGCGGTCGCCGTTCGCGATGGTCGCGGCCGTCGTCGCCCTGTGCTGCCTGGTCTGCGCCCTGTTCGCGACCTGGATCGCGCCGCACGATCCGTTCGACCTCTCCGCGCTGGAACTGATGGACTCGCGGCTGCCGCCGGCGTGGGTCGAAGGGGGATCGACGAAGTACCTGCTCGGCACCGACGACCAGGGGCGCGATCTGCTCTCCGCGATCATGTACGGCGCGCGGATCTCGCTGCTGGTGGGGGTGGCGTCGGTGATCCTGTCGATGATCATCGGCGTCGGTCTGGGACTGCTGTCCGGATTCGTCGGCGGCAAGGTGGACGCCTTCATCATGCGCATCTGCGACGTGATGCTCTCCTTTCCGTCCATCCTGATCGCGCTGCTGATCGATGGCGTCGGCCGTGTCGTGTTCAAGGACGCGCACGAATCGCTCGCGTTCGCGGTGCTCATCCTCGCGATTTCGCTGACCGGCTGGGTGCAGTACGCGCGCACGGTGCGCGGCTCGACGATGGTCGAGCGCAACAAGGAGTACGTGCAGGCGGCGCGCGTGATCGGCGTCCAGCCGATGGCGATCATGTGGCGCCACGTGTTGCCCAACGTCACCGGTCCGGTGCTGGTGCTGGCGACGCTGCAGGTCGCGTCGGCGATCCTGACCGAGGCGACCTTGTCTTTCCTGGGCGTCGGCGTGCCGCCGACCAGCCCCTCGCTGGGCACCTTGATCCGCATCGGCAACGACTTCCTGTTCTCCGGCGAATGGTGGATCACGATCTGGCCCAGCACGATGCTGGTGCTCATCACGGTGTCGGTGAACATGCTCGGTGATTGGCTGCGCGACGCGCTCAATCCCCGCCTGCGCTGATCGATGGACGGCCCCATGACCGCACCCGCCCCCCTGCTGCAAGTCCGCCATCTGCGCGTGGAGTTCCCGACGCGGCGCGGCACGCTGCTCGCGCTGGACGACGTGTCCTTCGACATCGCGCCGGGCGAAGTGCTCGGCGTCGTCGGTGAATCCGGCGCCGGCAAGTCGCTGACCGGTTCGGCGATCATCGGCTTGCTCGAGCCGCCCGGGCGCATCGCCGGCGGCGAGATCCTGCTCGACGGCCGACGCATCGACAACCTGCCCGCCGACCAGATGCGCCGCGTGCGCGGTCGCCAGATCGGCGCCATCTTCCAGGATCCGTTGACCTCGCTGAATCCGCTGTATACGGTGGGACGGCAACTGATCGAGACGATCACGACGCACCTGGGCCTCAGCGCGAAGCAGGCGCGCGCGCGCGCGATCGAACTCCTCGCGGCGACCGGCATCCCGGCGCCGGAGGCGCGCGTGGACCAGTACCCGCATCAGTTCTCCGGCGGCATGCGGCAACGCGTGGTCATCGCGCTCGCGCTCGCGGCAGATCCGAAGCTCATCGTCGCCGACGAGCCGACCACGGCGCTGGACGTGTCGATCCAGGCGCAGATCATCGCCCTGCTCAAGCGCGTCTGCCGCGAGCAGGGGGCGGCGGTGATGCTGGTCACGCACGACATGGGCGTGATCGCCGAGACCTGCGACCGCGTGGCGGTCATGTATGCCGGGCGTGTCGCGGAGATCGGACCCGTGCAGGAGGTGATCCACCGTCCCGGCCATCCGTACACCTCGGGCCTGATGGGTTCCATCCCCGCGATGGACGAGGACCGCGAGCGGCTCGTGCAGATCGACGGCGCGATGCCGCGCCTCACCTCGATCCCGACCGGCTGCGCCTTCCATCCGCGATGCCCTCGTGCGTTCGACCGCTGCCACGAGCAGCGCCCTGAGTTGATGAAGGCGCCCGCAACCCAGGCGGCGTGCTGGTTGCATGCCGCGGATGTCGCCGTCGTGCAGGGAGGTGTCGCATGACAGTGCTGAACGAGATCTCCCCGCGCTCGCCGGGGGCTGCGGACGGCGAACGGTCGATCGACGGACCGGGGCCGATCCTGGTCGAGGTCCGCGACCTGGCGAAAACCTTCGACGTGTCGGCACCCTGGCTGAATCGCGTGATCGAGCGCAAGCCCCGGCAGTTCGTCCATGCGGTGGACGGCGTCAGTTTCGCGATCGAAAAGGGAAAGACGCTGGCGCTGGTCGGGGAGTCGGGTTGCGGCAAGAGCACCGTGGCCCGGTTGCTGGTCGGCTTGTACGCGCCGACGCACGGCGAGGTCCGCTTCAACGGTGCCGACATCGCGACCACGCTGAAGGGGCCGGGGGCGCTGGCGCTGCGGCGCCGGATGCAGATGATCTTCCAGGATCCGTACGCGAGCCTGAACCCGCGCTGGAAAGTGCAGGACATCGTCGCCGAGCCGCTGCGCGAGCATGGCCTGGTGCGAGACGTGCAGGACTTGAAGCAGCGCGTCGGCGAGCTGCTGCAATCGGTGGGCCTGTCGCCTGCGGACGCGGAGAAGTTCCCGCATCAATTCTCCGGCGGCCAGCGTCAGCGCATCTCGATCGCGCGCGCGCTGGCGACGGAGCCGGAGTTCCTCGTCTGCGACGAGCCGACCTCCGCGCTGGACGTCTCGGTGCAGGCGCAGGTCCTGAACATCATGAAGGACCTGCAGCGCAAGCAGGGGCTGACCTACCTGTTCATCTCGCACAACCTCGCGGTGGTGCGGCACGTGGCCGATCAGGTGGGGGTGATGTACCTGGGGCGGCTGGTCGAGCAGGCCGACAAGCGCGCGCTGTTCGCGACGCCGCGGCATCCCTACACGCGGATGCTGCTCGACGCGATCCCGGACATCCACATGACCGGGCGTTCGCGCACCCCCGTGCAGGGGGAGGTGCCGAATCCGCTGAATCCCCCGAGCGGGTGCAGCTTCCACCCCCGGTGCCCGCATGCGAACGCGCGCTGCAGCGCGGAGCGGCCGCAGTTGCTCACGTTCCAGGGAACGCGCGTGGCCTGCCACGCGGTGGAAGAAGGTCGGATCTGAGGTCCGCCTCGCGCGGAGCCTGCGGCGTCAGTTCGCGGCGCTAGCCGCCGAGCTGGATGATGAGCCGGGCGATGAGGCGGAGGATGAGGCCGTCGGCGCCGAGACAGGCGCCGGATGCTTGGCCCGCGGCAATTGCAGCGGGCGCTTCTGGCCGCAGGCGCTGACGGCGAGCGCGGCCGCGCACAACATCAGGATCGTCATGGCCTTGGCGGCGCGGCGGCGGGTCGGCGTGGAGGCAGCGCCTACACTTCGCGTCTTCACGTTCTTCATGGGCTCGCAGTCTAGTCCCTCGCGAGCCCGCTTCCGACTGCCCATGACGCCCACCCCGCTCACCGATGCCGACTACGACGCCCGCACCGACGCCGTGTTGGCCAGCATCGAATCCGACATCGACGCCTGGCTCGACGACGATGTCGTCGACATCGATCAGCATCGCACCGGCGGACTGCTGGAGATGGAGTTCCCGGATCGCAGCAAGATCGTCGTGAACACGCAGCCGCCGTTGCACGAACTCTGGCTGGCGTCGCGGCGCGGCGGATATCACTTCAAGTTCGTCGACGGCCAGTGGATCGATACCAAGGACGGGATCGCCTTCTTCGCGCGCCTGTCCGAAGAGGCCTCGCATCACGCGGGTAAGCCGCTGGCGTTCTCCGCAGTCTGACCGCGTCGATCGAGCGCGATCGACCCGACCGGGGGGCCTTTTCTCCGTGTCCCTCCTTCGACTGCCTCCCGGCAGTCGAATTCCCTCCTTGACCTCCGAAAAGGCCTCCCGGTCGAGTCGATCCGGGAGAGTCCGAGGCGTTCGAAGAAGCGAAAGGGCTATCGCTTGAAAAGGTCGAGGATGCTCTTCTTCTCCTCCTCCGAGCCGCTGGTTGGCACGTGCTCCTCGTTGCCCAGCGCCTTCACGCCGCTGTTGCCAGCGAACTCGTCGTAGTACCACTCGCCATTGAAGTTGACGACGCCTTCGGGCGGCTGGATTTCCTGGACCGGCGTGTTGCGCAGCGCGTACTGCATGAACTCGATCCACACCGGCAACGCCAGGCCGCCGCCGGTCTCGCGATCGCCCAGCTTGCGCGGCTGGTCGTAGCCGATCCAGACCACCGACACCAGCTCAGGCTGGAAACCGGCGAACCAGGCATCCATCGAGTCGTTGGTCGTGCCAGTCTTGCCGTAGATGTCCGGGCGCTTGAGCGTGGCCTGCGTGCGGGCCGCCGTGCCACTGCGTGCGACCTCCTGCAGCAGGCTGTCCATCAGGTAGGCGTTGCGGGGTTCGATGGCGCGCTGCGAATCCTCGAAGGTCTTGGGCTGCTGCTGATAAAGCACGCGGCCGGCGTGGTCGGTGATGCGCTGCACCAGTTGCGGCGCAATGCGGTAACCGCCGTTGGCGAAGACGGAGTAGGCCTGGGCCATCTGCATCGGCGTCACCGACCCGGCGCCCAGCGCCATCGTCAGGTAGGCCGGGTGCTTGTCCGCGTCGAAGCCGAAGCGCGTGATCCAGTCCTGCGCGTACTTCACGCCGACCGACTGCAGCACCCGGATGGACACCATGTTCTTGGACTTGGCCAGCGCGCGTCGCAGCGGCATCGGTCCGTCGAACTGACCGTCGTAGTTCTTCGGTTCCCACGGCTGGCTGCCGGTCGTCGTCGCGTCGAAGAACAGCGGCCCGTCGTTGACGACGGTCGCGCCGTTGAAACCCTTCTCCAGTGCAGCCGAGTAGATGAACGGCTTGAAGCTGGAGCCCGGCTGCCGCCAGGCTTGCGTGACGTGGTTGAACTTGTTCTTGTTGTAGTCGAAGCCGCCCACCAGCGCCCGCACGCTGCCGTCCTTCGGGCTGAGGGCCACCATCGCGCCTTCGACCTCCGGCAGTTGGGTGATCGTCCACTCGTCCTTGTTGTTCCTGGACAGCTTGATCACGCGGATCACCGCACCGCGGCGGATGCGTGTCTTCGGGTTGCCCTTGTCGGACAGCCCGGAGGTGGCCGGCTTCAGGCCTTCGCCGGTGATGGTCACCGACTCGCCGCTCTGCAGCGCCGCCACGACCTGCTTCGGGCTGGACTCCAGCACCACGGCCGCCAGCAGCTCGTCGTTGGCCGGGTGGTCGGAGAGCGCTTCGGCGATGCGGGTGTCCAATTCCTTGGGGTCGGCCGGCAGGTCCACGTAGGCCTCGGGCCCCCGGTACACCTGGCGGCGCTCGTAGTCCATGATCCCGCGGCGCAGCGCGCGGTAGGCACGCTCCTGCTCGTCGGCGTGCAAGGTCAGGTAGACATTCAGGCCGCGCGTGTACGCCTCATCCCCATACTGGCTGAAGATCAGCTGGCGGGCGAGTTCGGCCACGTACTCGGCATGGTTGGCCGCCTCCTGAGGCGGCCGGATGCGCAATTTCTCGGCCTTGGCCTGGGCGTGCTGCTCGGGCGTGATGAAGCCCATCTCCAGCATCCGGTCGATGATGTATTGCTGGCGCAACAGTGCACGGCGAGGATTGTTGATCGGGTTGTAAGCAGATGGTGCTTTCGGCAACCCGGCCAGCATCGCCGCCTCGGCGACCGACAAGTCCTTGAGCGGCTTGCCGAAGTAGACCTCGCTGGCCGCCGCGAAGCCGTAGGCGCGGTGCCCCAGGAAGATCTGGTTCATGTAGATCTCGAGGATCTTCTCCTTGGGCAGCGCGCTTTCGATCTTCAGCGCCAGCAGGATCTCGTAGATCTTGCGGGTGAAGGTCTTCTCGGTGGAGAGATAGAAGTTCCGCGCCACCTGCATCGTGATGGTGGAAGCGCCCTGGCTCTTGGACTCGCTCACGTTGGCCAGGCCGGCCCGGATCACGCCCAGGTAGTCCACGCCGCCGTGCTGATAGAAGCGCGCGTCCTCGATGGCCAGGATCGCGTCCTGCATCACCTTCGGGATCTCGCGGATGTCGGAGTAGCTGCGGCGCTCCTCCCCGTATTCGGCCAGCAGCTGGCCCTCGCTGGACATCACCCGCAGCGGCAGCTTCGGCCGGTAGTCGGTGAGGCCGCTGATGTCAGGCAACTGCGGGTAGGCGATCGCCAAGGCCATGCCGACGAGCAGCACAGCCGCGCCCACCCCGGCCAGCACCAGCCCGAAGAACCAGCCGAGCAGCCGCACGAACCACGGCCGGCGCGGCCTGGCGTCACCCTTGGGCTTCTTTCGAGCGGTGGCTGGCCGCTCGCTCTTCTCTTTCCTGGAAGCGCTGCCCTGGCCCGAATCGGACGGGGCGTCGAAGGAGGGTTCGTTGTCGGAGGAATTCTTCGAGGGCATGGGCCGGAGTGTGCAATCTTGCGTGCCTGGCCGCGCCCTATCAGGGCCTGTACGGGTGACGATGCGGGCCGCGAGCGACGATTATAGGAACGGCCCCAGACGGGGCTCCGGCTGTCCGGCCCGCTGCCTCTTGACTGTTACAGGAGTCGTGGAGACTTTGGCGGACACTGCGCGGCTGCCTTTTCTCCCACCCTTGACATCCCTCTTGAAGGTGTCTTGGACGGGGATTCGGTCAAGCGGGAATCTCAGCAAACCCATTCCAAATGGGGAGTAAATGCGTCATTTTTTGGCGCTTTACCACCCATGGATGGCGTGTATGTTACGCAACGCTGCGTTACTTGCTGTGACCGCTTTGCCTTGGGGCGACAAAGGCTTTGCTGATAGCATTCAAGTAACTTATTAACAAACCGGCGCATGAGCGGCGCGTTGGGGGAACGCATCATGGGGCTGTTGGACCTACTGCGCGGACGTGCGCATCCACCCATGATTGGCCTGGACATCTCATCGTCCAGCGTCAAGCTTGTGGAATTGAGTCAAAACTCGAACGGCGAATACGTGCTTGAACGTTTCGCCACGGAGCCATTCGAAAAGGGTTGGATTACCGACGGCCAGATCGAGAAATTCGACGAGGTCGCGGACGCCGTCCGCCGGGTGGTCACGCGCAGTGGCAGCAGGACCCGGCAGGCATCGCTGGCGATGCCGCAGAGTTCGGTGATCACCAAGAAGATCATGCTGCCGGCGGGCCTCCGCGAGGAGGAGCTCGAGCTGCAGGTCGAGGCGGAAGCCAACCAGTACATCCCGTTCTCACTGGACGAGGTCTCGCTGGACTTCTGCGTCATCGGCCCGAGCCCGACGTCGGTCGGCGATGTCGAAGTGCTGATCGCCGCGTCCCGCAAGGATCGCGTGCAGGACCGGCAGGCGCTGGCGGAAGCCGCAGGCCTGAAGCCGGTCGTGCTGGACATCGAATCCCACGCATCGCGGATGGCGGTCGGCCGTCTGGTCGAGACCTTGCCCAACGAGGGCAAGGATGCGCTGGTCGCGCTGTTCGAGATCGGCGCGGATACCACCTCGCTGAAGGTGCTGCGCGACGATGAGATGCTCTACGACCGCGACCAGGCCTTCGGTGGCTCGCAGTTGACGCAGCTGATCTCGCGGCAGTACGGCTTCTCGTTCGAGGAGGCGGAGCTGAAGAAGCTCAGCGGCGAACTGCCGGACGACTACGAGACCCAGGTGCTGAATCCCTTCGTCGATTCTCTGTCGCAGGAGATCGGCCGGGCACTCCAGTACTTCTTCACCAGCACGCCGCATCACAAGGTTCACTACGTGATGCTCGCCGGCGGGACTGCCACGCTGCCCGGTCTGAAAGAGCGGGTGACCGAGCTGACCGGCTTCGCCTGCATGGTGGTCAATCCTTTCGAGAACATGGTGCTCGGGTCTGCGGTGCGCGAATCCAAGCTGCGCCGTGAAGCTCCGGCGTATCTGACGGCGTGCGGCCTCGCCATGCGGAGGTTCTTTCAGTGATTCTGATCAACCTGCTCCCGCACCGCGAGGAGAAGCGCAAGCGCCGCAAGGCCGCGTTCTTCGTCGGGCTGGGAATGTCCTTCGCCGTCGGCGTGCTGATCGCCGCCTTCATCTACCTGCTCTTGCAACAGCTGACCGCCGCCCAGGCGAGTCGCAACGACTACCTGAAGGCCGAGATCACCAAGCTCGACATCCAGATCAAGGACATCGCGACGTTGCGCGCAGAGATCGACGCCTTGCGTGCGCGCCAGCGCGCGGTCGAGAACCTGCAGAGCGACCGGAATACGCCGGTGCACCTGCTCAATGAGCTGGCGAAGTTCACGCCGGAAGGCGTGTTCCTGCAGTCGGTCCGGCAGGTCAACAAGGCCGTTGTGGTCGCCGGCGTGGCGGCGTCGAACGAGCGCGTGTCGGAGATGTTGCGCAATCTGAGTCGCGCGGAGTGGGTCGAGAGTCCTGATCTCGTGGAGATCAAGGCGGCGCCGGTCAATCCTCGCGACCCGCGCCGGCTCTTCGATTTCTCCATCAAGGTCGGCATCAAGAGCGCCACGCCGGAACCGGCGGCAGGTGCCGCCAGCGGCCCTGGTGCGAAGCCGGGTGCTGACGCTCCGGCGAAGAAGGTGTGAGGACCCCATGGCAAGCATGAAAAACCTGGACCTCAATGCCTGGTTCGCGGACTTTTCCGGCCAGTTCCAGAATCTGAACATGCAGGAGCCGGGCCAATGGCCCCCGGCACCGCGCTATGCCTCCTTCGTTGTCGTGGTGCTGTTCACGGTAGTGCTCGGCTGGTTCGCCGTCCTTTCTGACGAGCAGTCAGCATTGGACGCTGAGTACCAGAAAGAGCCGCAGTTGAAAGAGGACTTCAACAACAAGCTCACGCAAGCCGTGAACCTGCCTGAGCTGCGCAAGCAGAAGAGTCAGGTCGAGGAGTACGTCCTGCAGCTCGAAAAGCAGCTGCCAGGCAAGGCTGAGATGGATGCGTTGCTGTCGGACATCAACCAGGCGGGCCTGGGCCGCGGCCTGCAGTTCGAACTGTTCCGGCCCGGAAGCATCGTCATGCGCGACTATTACGCCGAGCAGCCGATCGCGATCAAGGTGTCTGGGCGTTATCACGACATCGGCGCATTCACGGCGGATGTCTCCAACCTGTCGCGGATCGTGACGCTGCACGACCTGTCTATCGTGGTGCCAGGTGCTTCCCCGAACGCGGCCACGCCACCGCGAACCGACACCAACACGACGTTGTCGATGGAGGCCACGGCCCGGACCTATCGCTACCTTGATCCGGCTGAGGTCGAGGAACAGAGGAAGGCCGCGGCGGCGGCGGCGGAGAAGAAGAAATGACACGCTTCGTTCGCACCCGCATGTCGCCACCTCGTATGGCAGCCCGGCACCCAGCGCGAATGCGCGCGCTCAGCCTGATCGGCTTGACCCTGACGGGGGCGCTGCTGGCCGGTTGTACCTCCGGTTCCGACGAACTCCAGCAATGGATGGAGGAGCAGCGCCAGCAGACGCGCCCCACCGTCAAGCCGCTCACGCCGCCGAAGACTTTCCAGCCCCAGCCCTACGAGGCGCAGGCGGTGGTCGATCCCTTCAGCACGCAGAAGTTGACGGTGGCGTTGCGGCGCGAGGCTGCCCAGCCGAGTTCGCTGCTGGCCGCCGAGATGAAGCGTCGTCGCGAGCCACTGGAGGCTTTCCCGCTGGATTCGATGGCGATGGTCGGCAGCGTTTCCAGGGAGGGGCGGCCCTACGCATTGCTGCGGGTCGACAACCTGCTGTACCAAGCGCGGGTCGGTGATTACATGGGGCAGAACTTCGGCCGAATCACCAAGATCAGCGAAACCGAAATCACGTTGCGAGAAGTCGTCCAGGACGCTGCGGGCGAATGGATTGAACGCACCAGTACTCTCCAGCTTCAGGAGCAGGGACGATGAAGAACACTGTTGTGGAGAACGCTTTGATGAGCGTCCGTACGAGGGAATCCGAAGGGCGCGTCAAGCGCTGGCAGGCACTGGCCTGCGCCGTGGGCCTGGCGGTGCTGCTGCCGGTGCAGGCGTGGGCTCAGAACATGATCCGGTCGATCAGCGCGACCCAGCAGTCGGGTACGGACATCGTCCGTATCGAACTGGCGCAGCCTTTGACCGAATTGCCACGCGGCTTCGCCGTGCAGGTGCCCCCTCGCATCGCGCTCGATCTTCCCGGCGTGTCGAATGGCCTCGGACGCAACGCGGTCGAGATCAATTCGGGCAACATGCGTTCGGCCAACGTCGCGCAGGCTGGGGATCGTTCGCGCGTCGTGCTGAATCTGCGTCAGGCCAGCACCTTCCGCGCGCAGTTGCAGGACAACTCGCTGCTGATCTTCCTGGACGCCGCTGCTGGCGCCGCGCCTGCCGCCACCGCGGCTGCAGCGGCCGAGCCGGTGCATTTCGCACCGAGCCAGAACGCCGCCGCCCAAGGGCTGCAGGACATCGACTTCCGTCGTGGCAACGACGGGGCGGGGCGCGTTGTCGTGAACCTGCCGAGCAGTCAGGTCGGTGTGGACATCCAGCAGCAGGGGCAGAACCTGGTGGTGGAGTTCCTGCGCAGCACGCTGCCGGAGCGCCTGCGTCGCAAGCTGGACGTCACCGACTTCGGAACGCCGGTGCAATCGATCACCGCCACGCAGCAGGGTGATCGCGTGCGTCTGGTCGTGACGCCCAAGGGCATCTGGGAGCACAGCGCCTATCAGAGCGACAACCAGTTCGTGCTTGAAGTGCGTCCTCAGAAGGTCGATCCCAACAAGCTGACGCAAGGTCCCGGCTACGCGGGCGACAAGCTGAGCCTGAACTTCCAGAACATCGATGTTCGGGCATTGCTGCAGGTCATCGCCGACTTCACCAACTTCAACGTCGTCACCAGTGACACCGTCACCGGCAACGTGACCCTGCGTCTGAAGGATGTGCCTTGGGACCAGGCGCTGGACATCATCCTGCAGGCCAAGGGTCTGGGCATGCGCAAGTCCGGCAATGTGTTGTGGATCGCGCCGAAGGAAGAGCTCGCCAACAAGGAAAAAGCCGAGTTGGAAGCCAAGCAGGCCGTGGCCCAACTGGAGCCGCTGCGCACGCAGTCGTTCCAGATGAACTACACGAAGGCTGAAGAGGTCGCGAAGGGCTTGACCGGGCAGAACAACCAGGGTGGTGGTGGCGGTAACCAGACCTCGCGCATCTTGTCGTCCCGCGGCAGCGTGATCTGGGAAACACGCACGAACCAACTGTTTGTCAGCGACATCCCTTCGAAGCTCGAGGAGATTCAAGCGCTGATTGCGAAGATCGACGTGCCGGTGCGGCAGGTGCTGATCGAGGCCCGCATCGTCGAAGCCGATGACAAGTTCGGCCGGGCGCTCGGTGTGAAACTGGGAGCGAGCGATCTGCGCGGACGCCAAGGCGGTATTCCGGGCTACAACGTGGGCGGCAGCAACTACGTGACCGTCGGTGGCAACTACTCTGCGGTCGGTTCGGCGACGAACCAGCAAACGGGTTACAACTACGCGGACACGCAGTTCGTCAGTCTGCCGGCCAACGTGGCTGGCGATGCCTTCGGTGGTGCCACTGCGGCAAATTTCGCACTGTCACTGTTCAGCGCCACGGCCAACCGCTTCCTCAACCTGGAGATTTCCGCTCTGGAAGCGGATGGCCGCGGCAAGGTGGTTTCCAGCCCGCGCGTCGTCACAGCAGACCAGACCAAGGCATTGATCGAGCAGGGCGAGGAAATCCCCTATCAACAGTCGACGTCCAGCGGCGCGACCTCGATCACATTCAAGAAGGCCGTGCTGAAGTTGGAAGTCACACCGCAGATCACGCCGGAAGGCAACGTGATCCTGACGGTCGACGTCAACAAGGACAGTCGAGGCACGCTCACGCCGCAGGGCTACGCGATCAACAACAAGCACGTGCAGACGCTCGTGCTGGTCGAGAACGGCGGGACGGTCGTGATCGGCGGGATCTACACGCAGGAAGATCTCGAGTCCGAGAACAAAGTCCCCTATCTCGGTGACATTCCGCTGCTGGGCAATTTGTTCAAGAACAAGTCGCGCAGCACGGCTAAAACGGAACTTTTGATCTTCATCACGCCGAAGGTGGTGAGCGACCGTGTGACATCGACGCGCTAAGCGTCGGGCCTTGGTCCAGAGAATCGGTGCAACAGGGAGTGGTCGCGCGCTGAAGCGCGACGCGTTGGAGTAACAAGCAAATGACGATATTCGCGAAGTTCGCGCGGTTGGTTCGAACCGCAACGCTAGGCGCCTTTGTGGCCGGCACCTTGGCCGCATGCGGCGGCGGTGGCGGCAGCGCTGGCACGCCCGTCAACGGCGGTGGCGGTGGCGGCGCGACGCCGACCGCAGTCGCCGATTTGTCGGTTGTGCTGGACCGCGCGACGGTCAGCAACAGCGGTGCCGACACGGTCAAGGTGACCGTGACGGCGGTGGATGCCAACCGGCAGGTCGTCGGCAATGTGCCGCTGGCCTTTGCTGTGGATAGCAACGCCGTGGTCGCTCCTGGAGGTACCAAGACTGACGCCACCACCGGACAGCTGTCCGCGACGGTGTCGATCGGTGCGGACAGGACGAACCGCACGATCACGATCGCTGTCGGTACGGGGTCGATCACGAAGAAGGTGACCTTCGACGTCGTCGACAGCGTGACGGGCGGCAAGGTGGCTGATCTGTCCCTGGTGTTCGACACCGCGTCGATCCCGAATGACGGCTCACGGACCGCCAAGTTGACGGTGACCTCGCTGGATGCCAACCGCACCGCGGTCGGCGGATCGCCGGTGACCTTTGCAATTCAGGATCCGGCGAATACGGCCTTCGTCTCGGCCGTGGGAACAACGGACCCGACGTCGGGTCAGCTTGTTGCGACCGTGTCGGTCGGCTCCAACCACACCAACCGCACCGTGACGGTCACAGCCACCAGTGGTACGGTGGTTCGGACGATCGGTTTGAACATCATTCCGCCGGTCTCGACGACGCCAGTCGCCAACGACATGACCATCGTTCTGGACAAGATCAGCATTGGCAACACCGGCAGCGACAAGATCACCGCCACGGTGACTGCAGTCGACGCACAGCGCAACGTGGTTGCCGGCATCCCGATTTCGTTCACTGCCGACAACGGCTCTACGGTTGCCGTGGTGAACGGAACGACGAACGCGCAGGGCCAGGCAGTGGCCACGATCACGAGCGGTGCGGACAAGTCCAATCGCCTGATCACAGTCACGGCGAAGAGTGATGCCCTGACGCGCACAGCGACCTTCCAGGTCACCGGCGTGAAGGTCACGGCCTCTGCGGTGCCGACGCAGCCGACTGCGGGTTCGACCGGAAACCGGGTCGAGTTCCGTGTCAGCGACGTCAACCAGAATCCGATGACCTTCCAGGCGATCACCGTGACGGCGCCGAGGCTGCCCAGCGCGAGCGGCGCGACTGATGCCAACGGCGCCTACACCTACACCTACACCGCGCCGGCTACAGCGGGTCCGGTGGATATCACCGGCTCGTCTGGCGGCGTCAGTACGACGGTCACCATCACTGTGCCGTCGAGTTCGTCGACCGTGCCGCCGGCCACTCCGGCCGTGGTGTCGGCTTCGATTCAAGCATCTCCGACAGTCGTCAGCGTCAATACGGACACGACAAACAACCGCGCGGAGCTGCGTGCCATTTTCCTGGGAGCAGGAAATCTGCCGGTGAAGAACGTGCGCGTCCGCTTCGACCTGAACGGTGACGCCAACAGCATCGGTGGCACGATCAATTCGGGACAGCAACTGGTGTATTCCGACGCCAATGGCACCGCGACGACCAGTTATGCCCCGGGCAATCGGGCCAGCCCGACCGGCGGTGTGCAGATCCGGGCCTGCTGGGACTACAACGATTTCTTGGCCTCCAGTTGCCCGAATTCGGTGTTGACGACACTGACCGTGGTTTCCGATCCACTCTCGATCACCATCGGTACGAATGAGTTGATCGAGAGCGATAGTCAGCAACTGACCTACATCAAGCGCTTTGTGGTCCTGGTCGTGGATGCGGCCGGTCAGCCGAAGGGCGACGTCCAGATCACGCCCTCGCTGGATCTCAATGGCTACTACAAGGGCCACTGGGAGGTGACGGGCGAAGTGTGGGCTCGAAAATTCGACTTGGACAACCTTGGTTCGACGGTGTCAGGTCTGGCTGCCATGTGCAAGAACGAAGATGACAACCGCAATGGTGCGATTGATGGCAACGAAGATCGCAACGGAAACAATCAGCTGGATCCCCGCAAGTCCGATGCGTCGATCAGCATGACGGGCTCCACTCGCACTGACGCGAATGGTCAGGCTGTCTTGGTCTTGCAGTACCCGCGCAGCGTGGCGAGTTGGGTGAACTTCACCATCAACGCCTCGGCGTTTGGTGTGCTGAGCCCACCGGCCACGTACACGGACATCCTGCCGTACCCTGCTGCGGCATTGCAGGACAAGATCACCGAGCCTGCGTTCCGGAAGAGCCCGTACGGCTTCGTCCGCAAGACTTCGGATGTGACCTATTGCACCAACAAGGACTGAGTCTGAGCTCGCGTTGTCGATGATGATCTCCCTTGTCGGCATGCCCGGCGGTGGCAAATCCACCGTCGGCCGCCTGCTGGCCAGGCAACTGGACATCGCCTACGTCGACTCTGACGCCGAGATCGAGAGGGATCTCGGCGGCGAGTCGATCAAGGACTACTTCGCCCGTGAGGGCGAAGCGTCGTTTCGGGACCTCGAATCACGCACGATCGGGCGACTGCTCGAAACCGCGCATGCCGGTCAGGAGCTCATCCTGGCCACCGGCGGCGGCGCGGTGCTGCGCGAGATCAATCGCGATCTGCTCAAGACGTATTCGACAGTCGTGTACCTACGCTCGTCGCCTGAAGAACTCTTCCGGCGTTTGAGGCACGACACCCAGCGCCCGTTGCTGCAAGTGGCCAATCCGCTGGCGAAGTTGCGCGAGCTCTATGGCCAGCGCGATCCGCTCTACCGGCGTTGCGCGCACTTCGTGCTCGAATCGAGCCGCCCCTCGGTGCACGGTTTGGCGAACATGATCCTGATGCAACTGGAACTGGCTGGACTGATCGATCCGGCCCGGGTCGCGGCCACCGTGGGGGCGACCGAGGCCCCGTACACTTCCAGGAATGACCGCTCCGGCTCCTGATTCCACGTCCACCGTCGCCATCGATCTGGGCGACCGGCGTTACGACATCCTCATCGGCCCCGGCCTGTTCGACGCGACGTCGTCATGGTCCGACCTGCCTCGTGCCGCCTCCGCGCTCGTCGTCACCAACGACGTGATCGCGCCCTTGTACCTCGAGCGGCTCCAGCGACAGCTCGCTCCTCACTACTCGCGGGTCGAGGCCGTCATCCTGCCTGACGGCGAACAGCACAAGAGCTGGACGTCGCTCGATGCGGTCATCGACCATCTGCTGGCTGGCGCGGCCGACCGCAAGACGGTGCTGTTCGCACTGGGAGGCGGCGTCATCGGCGACCTGACCGGCTTCGCTGCAGCGATCTACATGCGGGGCGTGCCGTTCGTGCAGGTGCCCACGACTTTGCTGGCACAGGTGGATTCCTCGGTCGGGGGGAAGACGGCCATCAATCATCCGCGCGGGAAGAACATGGTCGGCGCGTTTTATCAGCCGGTTCGTGTCATCGCCGATCTGGACACCCTCGATACGCTGCCCCAGCGCGAACTCTCGGCAGGTCTCGCCGAGATCATCAAGTACGGGCCGATCGCCGATGCGTCCTTCCTGTCGTGGATCGAAGACAACCTCGACGCCCTGCTGACTCGAGACAAGTCAGCGCTGGCTTACGCGGTGAAGCGCAGTTGCGAGATCAAGGCGTGGGTCGTCGGGCAGGACGAGCGAGAAGCCGGGCTGCGCGCCATCCTGAATTTCGGCCACACCTTCGGCCATGCCATCGAGACCGGCCTGGGCTATGGGGCGTGGCTCCACGGCGAAGGGGTGGGTTGCGGCATGGTGCTGGCCTCGGAGTTGTCGGCCCGGCTGGGGCTGATGCCGGCGGCTTTCGTCGACCGGATGTCGCGATTGATCGAGCGTGCGGGCCTGCCGGTGAAAGCGCCCCGGATGCCGATCGATCGCTGGCTCGAGCTCATGCGCGTCGACAAGAAGAACGAGGGTGGCGAGATCCGCTTCGTCGTCATCGAAGGCCTCGGCAAGGCCGGGATGAGGGGAGCGCCTGATGCGCTCGTCGCCGAGGTGATCGCGGCTCACACTGAGTCCGTCTCCCACTGACAGCCTGAACCGCCCATGATGATGCTGCGCGCGCCTTACGCCTCCGACCCCGCGCGCAGCCGCGGTCGACGGCACGCCGAAGTCTCGGCGCCGACGCGCAGCGAGTTCCAGCGCGACCGGGACCGCATTGTCCACAGCACGGCGTTCCGCCGGCTGGTCTACAAGACCCAGGTCTTCCTCAACCATGAAGGCGACCTGTTCCGTACGCGCCTGACGCATTCACTGGAAGTTGCGCAATTGGGGCGCTCGATCGCGCGCAGCCTGGCGTTGGACGAGGACCTTGTCGAGACCATCGCGCTCGCGCATGACCTCGGGCATACGCCGTTCGGCCACGCCGGGCAGGACGTGCTGGACGACTGCATGAAGGCACACGGCGGGTTCGAACACAATCTGCAGTCGCTCCGGGTGGTCGACAAGCTCGAGCAGCGCTACCCGACATTCGACGGGCTCAATCTCAGTTTCGAGAGCCGCGAAGGGATCCTCAAGCATTGCAGCAAGCGAGACGCCCAGCGCATCGAGAACCGCGAGCCGGGCGGCGTCGCTGCGCGCTTCCTCCGCGGCGGGCAACCGAGCCTTGAAGCGCAGCTCTGCAACCTGGCGGACGAAGTGGCCTACAACGCCCACGACGTCGACGATGGCGTGAGGTCCGGACTGTTGACCCTTGAGCAACTGGAGCAGGTGCCGTTGGTGCAGCGCTATCTGCGCGAGACGCTGGCCGCCTATCCAGGACTCGTGGGGAAGCGGCTTCTGGCGGAAACCATCCGCCGCATGCTGTCGCAGCAGGTCTACGACATCATCGACGCCACCCGCGATGCGATCGAGACCGCCGCCCCGGTGGATGCCGACGATGCGCGCGCCAAGGGGCCTCTGGTGCGTTTCAGCTCCGAAATGCGCCACGCAAGCACCGAGCTCAAGCGATTCCTGTTCGCCAACCTGTATCGCCATCCGGTGGTGCAACAACAGCGCGACCGGGCGGAGCAGGTGCTGCGTGAGCTCTTCCAGCTCTACCTCGCCGATCCGGGGCACCTGCCGGCCGATTTCGCCGACGGTGAGGACCATGCGCGCGCCTGCTCGGACTACATCGCAGGGATGACCGATCGCTTCGCGCTCAAGGAGCACGAGCGCTTGACGGGAAAGAAGTTGATCGCCGCATAATTGGGGACAGACTACTGCTGTCCTTGCCATGGCACGACTTCCCCGGCTGGCGCTCGCTGGCCATCTCCACCACCTGATCCACCGCGGGCACAACTTGCAGCCCATCGTCGTCGACGACGACGACCGCCGGGCGCTGCTCGCCGCACTTCAGGACAGCGCGGCCACTCATCGGGTCGCGATCCATGCGTACGTCGTGATGCCGAATCACCTGCACCTGCTGGCGACCCCCGCAGCCGACGAGGGTCTGAGTCGCATGATGCAGGCGCTGGGACGTCGTTACGTGAGCGCCTTCAATCTCCGCCATGGCCGGGTCGGCACCTTGTGGGAAGGGCGCTTCCGCGCCGCACCGCTTGAGGCAGAGAGCCATCTGCTGACGGTCATGCGCAGCATCGAGTTGAACCCGCAGCGCGGGGGTCTCACCACCGAGCCAGGTGATTTCGCATGGTCATCGGCGGCGCACCATCTCGGACGCCGGAGAGATCCGCTGATCAGTGATCCGCCCGGATTCTGGGCCCTCGGCAACACCCCTTTCGAGCGCGAACTCGCCTGGCGTCGCTGGCTGGAGGAGGGGGAATCCGAAGCGGAACGCGAGCGCCTCGTCGATTCAGCGCTGAAGGGCTGGCCGCTGGGATCGGCACGTTTCCTGCAGTTGCTTGGCGAGGTGAGTCCCCGACCCATGAGCCCGCGTCCTCGAGGGCGGCCTCGCAAGATCAAAGTCCCAATCGAGGATTGATCCAGTCTGTCCCCAATTAAACGATACCGACAGACAACACCGAATTTAATTCGAGACTGACCCCATTTAGTTGTGCTTGTGCCTCTGCGGCACGCGTCTTAACCTGCGCGGGTTTCGTTATCCGAGAGTCCAGGAGGCCACCGATGTCGGCAGCTCAAGATCCGCGCACCGCGCAAGCATCGTCCCCCGTCGCGAACCCAGCGGTCACGCCGGCGAGCGGTCCGTCCACGACCGAGATCCGCGAGCTCGCGACCCACGGCCTGTACGACGGCGCCAATGAAAAGGACGCATGCGGCCTCGGCTTCGTCGCTCACATCAAGGGGCAGAAGGCGCATCACATCGTGCAGCAGGGGCTGAAGATCCTGGAGAACCTGGATCACCGCGGCGCCGTCGGCGCGGACAAGCTGATGGGCGACGGCGCCGGCATCCTGATCCAGATCCCGGACGAGTTCTATCGCGCGGAGATGGCCAAGCAGGGCGTCACGCTGCCACCCCCTGGCGAGTACGGCGTCGGCATGATCTTCCTGCCGAAGGAACACGCGTCGCGTCTCGCCTGCGAGCAGGAATTGGCCCGCGCGATCAAGGCTGAGGGCCAGGTCTTGATCGGCTGGCGCGACGTGCCGGTGGACCGCGACATGCCGATGTCGCCGACGGTGCGCGAGAAGGAGCCCATCATCCGGCAGATCTTCATCGGCCGCGGCCCCGACATCATTGTTCCCGATGCGCTCGAGCGGAAGCTGTACGTGATCCGCAAGACGGCGTCCAGCGCGATCCAGGCGCTCAAGCTGACGCACAGCCGCGAGTACTACGTGCCGTCGATGAGCTGCCGCACCGTCATCTACAAGGGCCTGCTGCTGGCCGATCAGGTGGGCAAGTACTACAAGGACCTGGCCGACCCGCGCGTCGTCAGCGCCATTGCGCTGGTGCACCAGCGCTTCTCGACCAACACCTTCCCCGAATGGCCGCTGGCGCACCCCTACCGGATGGTGGCCCACAACGGCGAGATCAACACGGTGAAGGGCAACTTCAACTGGATGCGCGCCCGAGAGGGGGTCATGAAGTCCCCGGTACTGGGCGACGATCTGAAGAAGCTGTATCCGATCAGCTTCGAGCACCAGTCCGACACGGCCACCTTCGACAATGCCATCGAACTGTTGACGATGTCGGGTTACCCGCTCGCGCACGCCGCGATGATGATGATTCCCGAGGCGTGGGAGCAGCACGAGTGGATGGACGAACGCCGGCGCGCCTTCTACGAGTACCACGCCGCGATGATGGAACCGTGGGACGGTCCTGCCGCGATGGTCTTCACCGACGGGCGCCAGGTCTGCGCCGCGCTGGATCGCAACGGCCTGCGACCGGCCCGCTACTGGGTCACCGACGATGACCTCGTCGTCCTGGCCTCCGAATCCGGCGTCCTGCCGATCCCCGAATCCCGCGTCGTCAAGAAGTGGCGTCTGCAGCCGGGCAAGATGTTCCTCATCGACCTGGAGCAGGGGCGCATCATCGACGACGAGGAGCTCAAGACCCAGTACGCGAACGCCCGACCCTATCGCCAGTGGATCGAGAACGTCCGCGTCAAGCTCGATGAGATTCCCGCCCCGGAGATCACTGCGCCGGTGTTCCCGGCCTCGCTGCTCGATCGCCAGCAAGCCTTCGGCTTCACGCAGGAAGACATCAAGTTCCTCCTTGCGCCGATGGCCGCGAACGGCGAGGAAGGCATCGGCTCGATGGGCAACGACAGTCCGCTGGCCGTGCTGTCCGACAAGAACAAGCCGCTCTACAACTACTTCAAGCAGTTGTTCGCGCAGGTGACCAATCCGCCGATCGATCCGATCCGCGAGGCGATCGTGATGTCGCTCAACAGCTTCATCGGTCCCAAGCCCAACCTGCTCGACATCAACGCGGTGAACCCGCCGATGCGACTGGAGGTCACGCAGCCCGTGCTCGACTTCGAGTCGATGGCCCGTCTGCGCGCGATCGAGCATCACACCAACGGCAAGTTCAAGCCGTATGAACTCGACATCACCTATCCGCTGGACTGGGGCCGCGAGGGCGTCGAGGCGCAACTCGCGTCGCTGTGTGCCGAGACCGTCGATGCGATCAAGAGCGGGCACAACATCCTGATCATCACGGACCGTCACCTGAGTGCGAATCGCGTGGCGATTCCGGCGCTGCTGGCGCTGTCTGCCGTCCACCATCACCTGGTGCGCGAAGGCCTGCGCACGACGGCGGGCCTGGTCGTCGAGACCGGCACCGCGCGCGAGGTGCACCACTTCGCCGTGCTGGCGGGCTTCGGCGCTGAAGCGGTCCATCCGTATCTGGCGCTGGAGACACTGCAGGCGATGACGTCGGAGCTGCCGGCCTCGCTGTCGCCCGACAAGGCGATCTACAACTACATCAAGGCGGTGGGCAAGGGACTGTCGAAGATCATGTCCAAGATGGGCATCTCGACCTACATGTCCTATTGCGGCGCACAGATCTTCGAGGCCATCGGACTGAAGGCCGACCTCGTCGCCAAGTACTTCCGCGGCACGCCGACCCAGGTCGGCGGCATCGGCGTGTTCGAGGTCGCGGAAGAGGCGTTGCGCCTGCACCGCGCCGCCTTCGGCGACGACCCGGTGCTGGAGCACA
Organism: uncultured Roseateles sp.; assembly: GCA_946886855.1. The sequence goes on from CAMPJJ010000043.1 coordinate 20,659, forward strand.
TGCTCGACGCCGGCGGCGAATACGCTTGGCGCGCCCGCGGCGAGGAACACATGTGGAGCCCCGACGCGATCGCCAAGCTGCAGCACAGCACGCGCTCGGGCAAGTTCGACACGTACAAGGAATACGCGCAGCTGATCAACGACCAGAGCAAGCGGCACATGACGCTGCGCGGCTTGTTCGAGTTCAAGTTCGACCCGAGCCAGGCGATTCCGCTCGAGGAGGTCGAATCGGCCGCGGACATCGTCAAGCGCTTCGCCACCGGCGCGATGTCGCTGGGCTCGATTTCCACCGAGGCGCACGCAACGCTGGCCGTCGCGATGAACCGCATCGGCGGCAAGAGCAATACGGGCGAGGGCGGCGAGGATCCGGCGCGCTACCGCAACGAACTCAAGGGCATCAAGATCACCGCCGGCACGAAGATGTCGGACGTCGTCGGCAGCAAGGTCGTCGAGGTCGACTACGAGTTGAAGGACGGCGACTCGATGCGATCGCGCATCAAGCAGGTCGCGTCGGGCCGCTTCGGCGTCACGACCGAATACCTGGTCAGCGCCGACCAGATCCAGATCAAGATGGCACAGGGCGCCAAACCCGGCGAGGGCGGTCAGCTGCCTGGCGGCAAGGTCACCGACTACATCGGCTTCCTGCGCCATTCGGTGCCGGGCGTGGGTCTGATCTCGCCGCCGCCCCACCATGACATCTATTCGATCGAGGATCTGGCACAACTGATCCACGACCTGAAGAACGTCAACCCGCGCGCCGACGTCTCGGTGAAGCTGGTGTCCGAAGTCGGCGTCGGCACGATCGCGACCGGCGTGGCGAAGGCCAAGGCGGACCACATCGTGATCGCCGGGCACGACGGCGGCACGGGCGCCTCGCCGTGGAGCTCGATCAAGCATTGCGGCACGCCGTGGGAGCTGGGGCTGGCGGAAGCGCAGCAGACGCTGGTCCTGAACCGCCTGCGCGGCCGCGTGCGCGTGCAGGCCGACGGCCAGATGAAGACCGGTCGCGACGTCGTCATCGGCGCCCTGCTGGGCGCGGACGAGTTCGGTTTCGCGACGGCCCCGCTGGTCGTCGAGGGCTGCATCATGATGCGCAAGTGTCATCTGAACACCTGCCCCGTCGGCGTCGCGACGCAGGATCCGGTGCTGCGCAGAAAGTTCAGCGGCAAGCCCGAGCACGTGGTGAACTACTTCTTCTTCGTTGCCGAAGAGGCGCGTCAGATCATGGCGCAGCTCGGCATCCGCAAGTTCGACGACCTGATCGGCCGCGCCGACCTGCTCGATACCAGGAAGGGCATCAGCCACTGGAAGGCCAAGGGCCTGGACTTCACCCGCGTGTTCCATCGACCGGAGCTGGCGGCCGACGTGGCCCGCCTGCACAACGACCAGCAGGACCACGGCCTGGACCGTGCGCTGGACGTCAAGCTGATCGAGAAGTGCCTGCCGGCGTTCGAGAAGGGCGAGAAGGTGCGCTTCATGCAGGAAGTGACCAATGTGCGGCGCACCGTCGGCGCGATGCTGTCGGGCGAGCTGATCCGCCGCCGTCCGGAGGGACTCGACGACCAGACCATCTTCATCCAGATGGAAGGCACGGGGGGTCAGAGCTTCGGCGCCTTCCTGGCGCCGGGCATCACCTTCTACCTGATCGGCGACGCCAACGACTACACCGGCAAGGGGCTGTCCGGTGGCCGCATCGTCGTGCGTCCGTCCATCGACTTCCGCGGCGATGCGACGAAGAACATCATCGTCGGCAACACCGTGCTGTACGGTGCGACGAAGGGTGAGGCCTTCTTCCGCGGTGTGGCCGGGGAGCGTTTTGCGGTGCGACTGTCCGGCGCGACGGCCGTCGTCGAGGGCACGGGCGACCACGGCTGCGAATACATGACGGGCGGCACTGCCGTGGTGCTGGGAAAGACCGGCCGGAATTTCGCCGCCGGCATGAGCGGGGGAATCGCCTACGTCTTCGACGAAGACGGCCAGTTCGCCAAGCGCTGCAACACCAGCATGGTGTCGCTCGACAGGCTGCTTCCCGCGCATGAGCAGGAGGCCACGACGGACAAGGCGCTCTGGCACAAGCTCGGCGATGGCGAAGCGCGCACCGACGAGGCGCTGCTCAAGAAGTTGATCGAGGACCATCACCGCTGGACGGGCAGTCAGCGCGCGCGGGACATCCTGGACCACTGGGCCGAATCGCGCGCCAAGTTCGTCAAGGTGTTCCCGAACGAATACCGCCGCGCCCTCGGCGAAATGGGCGCCGCCAAGGAAACCGCCGCCACGATCGCCCAGGCCAAGGCGCCTGCGGCCAGGGCCAAGGCCTGACCGTCACCGCATCAAGACTCAAGCATTCAGGAGCGAGCCGTCATGGGAAAAGTCACCGGCTTCATGGAGTACGAGCGTCTGGAAGAGGGCTACCAGCCCGTCGAGGCGCGACTCAAGAACTACAAGGAATTCGTCATCGGCCTCAACGTCGAGCAGGCGAAACAGCAGGGCGCGCGCTGCATGGACTGCGGCACGCCGTTCTGCAACAGCGGCTGTCCGGTCAACAACATCATTCCGGACTTCAACGACCTCGTGTACCGGGGGGGCGACACGGACTGGAAGAGCGCCATCGCGGTGCTGCACTCGACCAACAACTTCCCTGAGTTCACGGGCCGCATCTGTCCGGCGCCGTGCGAAGCGGCCTGTACGTTGAACGTCAATGACGACGCGGTCGGCATCAAGTCGATCGAGCACGCGATCATCGACCGCGCCTGGGCCGAAGGCTGGGTGCCGCCGCGTCCGGCGAAGGTGAAGACCGGGAAGACCGTCGCCATCGTCGGTTCCGGTCCGGCGGGTCTGGCTGCCGCGCAGCAACTCGCGCGCGTCGGGCACAGCGTGACGGTGTTCGAGAAGAACGATCGCGTCGGCGGGCTGCTGCGCTATGGCATTCCCGACTTCAAGATGGAGAAGAGCCACATCGACCGCCGCGTCCAGCAGATGGAGGCGGAGGGCGTGGTCTTCCGGACGGGTGTGATGGTGGCGCATCTGCCCGAGGGCTCCAAGGTCACGAACTGGGCCAAGGACGTGATCACCGCGGACGAGCTGACGCAGCAGTTCGACGCCGTGCTGTTGGCTGGCGGTGCCGAGCAATCGCGCGATCTGCCGGTGCCGGGGCGAGACCTGGCGGGCGTGCATTTCGCGATGGAATTCCTGCCGCAGCAGAACAAGGTCAACGCCGGCGACAAGCTCAAGGGCCAGTTGCGCGCCGACGGCAAGCACGTGGTCGTGATCGGCGGCGGCGATACCGGCAGCGATTGCGTGGGCACCAGCAACCGGCATGGCGCCACGAGCGTGACACAGTTCGAACTGATGCCGCAGCCGCCCGAGATCGAGGACCGGCCGATGACCTGGCCCTACTGGCCGATCAAGCTGCGCACGTCGTCGAGCCATGAAGAGGGGTGCGAGCGCGAGTTCGCGATCGCGACCAAGGAGTTCCTCGGCGAGAAGGGCAAGGTCACCGGTGTGAAGACGGTGCGTGTGGAATGGGTCAACGGCAAGGTCGTCGAGGTGCCGGGCAGCGAGCAGATCCTCAAGGCGGATCTGGTGCTGCTGGCGATGGGCTTCGTGAGCCCGGTCGCGGCGATCGTCGAGGCCTTCGGCGTGAGCAAGGACGCACGCGGCAATGCCAAGGCCTCGACCGAGTTCAACGGTGGCTACAGGACGAATGCGGCCAAGGTGTTCGCCGCCGGCGACATGCGTCGCGGTCAATCGCTGGTCGTCTGGGCCATCCGGGAAGGCCGTCAGGCTGCCCGTGCGATCGACGAGTTCCTGATGGGGGATAGCGCGCTGCCGCGCTGAGATCTTGCCAGGCAGGCCAGAGCGCGGAAACTCGAGCAGCCACAGCCACGGGCGGCTTGACCAGGAAACCCGTCGGTGGGAGCCGGCGGGTTTTTTCTTGTCTACGAGCTGAGCAGAACCGTTGTGTGCTCGTTCGCGGACAAGCCTGCGTGACCGACATGAAAAAAGCCCGGCGGTTGCCGGGCTTCGCATGGGAGCAGTGCACTTAGAGCGTGCCGCCGGTGGCGTTGCGCAGCGGCACCTCGCGCCAGTTCAGCAGCTTGGGTCCTACGCCATTCGGCGGAGGCACCGGCGGTGCGCAGAGATTGCCGGAGCAGTTCGGGTTGCAACTGTCGCCCGTGCATTTGCGGTCGACGCTGACGATCAGCGTAGGCTTGCCGTCGGTTTCCACAAACTGCACGTCAGTGACGGCCGAGCCCGGATCGAAGTAGGTCGCGTTGTTGGCGAAGCGGCTCTGGCCGGTTCCGAGATCGATTGCATAAACAATGCTGCTGCCCGAGGGCGAGCACGGGTCGGCGCTGCTGGGCAGTGTGGCCGCAAAGGCGACCGTGCCGCCGAAGTAGGCCGGATCGTTGATGACCCGGTAGCCGGTCGCCACGTTCATGTACCACCCCATCTCGACGTTGTAGTCGATGACGACCGGACGGGTCAGATCGGTCAACTGATGCAACTTGGCGGATGTGACAGGGAAACTCACACCGGCAGGCAGGTCCGCGGCGGTGTTGAACGTGCCTGAGCGACCATCCGCAACGGCGTACATGCGCTGAACCTGGGCATTGGTGATGTCGCTGGCGTCGAGCAGCTTTCCGGATCCGAAGACCACGAAACGGCGATTGCTGGTGAGTTGAACCACCGGCAGCACGTGGGTGGTAATCGGCTGAATCGCTCCGGTTGAATCGGTCGCGCGGGCGACCTTGACAGGCGTCGGGAACACCGGAGCGGTGCGCAGATCAAAGCGCCAGACGCTGCCGCGCAGATCGCCGGCATAGACCGATTCGGCAAGCGCCGACTGAATGTCAGGATAGAACGCCGTCACCTGCGTCATGCCGGAAGGGTTGGCGGCGGTGCCGTCATCCTGGTCGGCTGCGGTGCCGACCGGTGTGTCGATGCGCGCCAGCAATGCACCCGTTCGGGGATTCAGGATGTAGAGGTGATTCTTGCCGGTCGCGTTGTTGTGGCCTGCGGGCACGATCACGACCCAGCCGTATTGCGCCATGCGGGTCACCAGCGGCTGGCCGAAGGTAAAGCCCATGTCGGTGTCGGTGAACTCCCAAAGAACCTTGGTCGCTGCGACGGCTTCCGAATTGATGTCGCTCAGGTTCGTCAGATCGAGTGCGTAGATGCTGCGCCCGCCCTTGCCCATGCCGCCAACGACGATGGACCGCCAGTCGGTGCCGGTGCCGCCGACGGTGCGACCGAAGTCGACGTCCATCGCTACTGCTTGTGCATCGACCATGTAGTAATGGCTGAAGTTGGGATTACCGATCGATTGCAGGCCATTGACAGCAGGCGTGCCATTCGGGCCACTGAAGACCGGACTTGGCACGTAGGCAAAAAGCTCCTTGCCGGCGGTGGTGCCGGTCAGGCTGCCGTCGATCACATGCACGACGCCCTGGTTTGTCGCTGCAACCACATAGTTGGGCCGGTTGGCTTTGGCTGTCTTGTAGGCGGCGTAACCGGGGTTGGAGACTTCAGACAGGCTCAGGGACGGGGGGCCGACCACGGTCAGCTTTGCATTGACGATGTCGCCGACCAGCGAGGTCCGATTGCGATAAGCCTTCGAACTGCCAGTGACCACGGAACTCTGTTCTTGGCTGCGATCGCCGCGCAGATAGTTCAGATAGTCCTGCGTGTCGGCGCCGCTGCGATAGGCAGTATCCAGTGCGGATGACTGTGCAGAGCTGATGCTGGCAAGACGGAACGGCACCGCAGCGCGCGTCGACGAATTGACGGTCACCATGAAGCGGCTGGTATCCCACCCCGTGCCCGCAGCTTGTGCGGCCAATTTGTCGGAGAAACGCCAGGAATCCGACGATGAGACCTTGCCATCCGCCGGGTTGAAGGACAGTGTGCTGGCGACGACTTCGCCGGACCAGGTGGATGCGTCGTATTGCGCTGCATAGTTGGCGACGCCGGCAGTGGTGATCTGCGGTTGCGCCGTCGCCAGTGCGGTCGAGTAGCCCTTCATTCGCGAGGCGATGCTCGCGAACGCGGAAGAGAGGCCGCTCACCATCAAGTCGGGCCGTGCCGCCGTGTAGTAGGTGTCCGGACGCAACTGGCCACCAACGGTGTCGCTCGAGGGGCCGGTGTGCCACCAGGATTGTGTCAGATCCGCGGTCCGACCCACCGGGTTGAAATCTGAGGGGAGGTTGGCGCCGCCGTACTTGGTGGCCAGATAGTATTGGTTGTTCTTCTTGTATGTCGATTGTTCCAGCACGTCCAGCCAGTAGGTCTGGACCGTCTGAACGCCAGTCGTCTTGAGCGGATCGCCGGTGGGCCGGATGTCGCTGGTATTCGCCCAGTAGGCCATGCCCGCCATCAGCGCGCCGTTGTTGGTGCAGCAGCCGTTGTAAGGCGAGGTCGAGGCCAAGTTGCTGAGGTTGCTCATGGTGCCGACCATGCTCGTCCAGGTGGTCGCATCAAATGCTGTGTCCGCACTGACGACCGCCGGCTTGGCTGGTTCGGACGAGCCCGTGGATCCGGGCAGGTTGCGGTCCGCGTGCGTATTGACGTCGCCGATGCCGAGGATGAAGTTCTTCTGGCAGGAGTATTGGATCGGATCGTCCCAATCGGTGATCACCGGGAAGCCGTCAGCCCAGGCGGTTTTGGTATTGGCACTTGCGGAGCCGCCATCGGTGTATTCCGGAACATTGCCTACGTTGCGGTAGTAGCGGAGCACTGTGTAAAAGAGCTCGCCAACTGGGTCGTACGTCTTGTAGGTGCCCGCGGCCGCGCCGAACTTGTTGAGATAGTTCATCACCCCGCTGTTGGAAAGCGCGACCCCAAATGCTTTGGCGTCGTCGGGATCTGGATTGATGCGCATGATGCCGGTCGCTGGATCCCACTCCTTCAAGCCGTTGTCCGTAGGATCGCTCCCCGGGACCGGTTTTGTCGGACCGACGAACTTCTGGCGCGCGCGCAACACGCCACCATCGCGGCTCAGACTGCCGTCGTTCAAATAACCGAACGCGCTGAACCGAATCTGGTTGGCGTACTGTTGAATCAGACCTTCAGGTTTGTAGCTGCCGTTGTCATAGAGCTTGCAGTTGCTTTCGCGGAACGCGGCGCCCAGGGTCGTGTCGCAAACGCGCGCGCGCGCGGACACCACATAGGAAATGTTGTCCGCCCACGGTGAGCCTGCGGGATTAAATGAAACGGGATTGCCCGAGTTGTTGTCGCCCTGACGGGTGAAGCGCAACTGCACGCCCATGCCCTGTATACGGAGTCTCAAGCCACCCCAGCCCAGTGGCGTGGCCCCGGCGATCACGGTGGCGTCGGTCAGCGATCGATCGGGAAAGTTGCCTGTTCCACCTTGTCCGCTGGCGTAAGCCTTTTCGATCACTGTCGCGTAGGTTTCGTCGACGACTCGGTATCCGCCAGTCAGCGCCCAACGGAACGGATCGATGGTCTGCATCGTCGCCCAGTTCAGGAAATTGCCGCTCCACTTGTTGCTGCAAACGTGGCCCGTGGCCATGGCGGCCGGCGCGAAGTGGTCGAGGTTGACTTTGCCTGCGGCGGGATCTGCGCGTCGGTAGTCATAACACTTGTCCGGATCGAAATAACCCAAATAGGTGGACGTCGGGGCATACGTCGTGTCCAGGTGGGCATTGCTGACAGCGGTGGGGAATTCCACTGACAGCGCCAGCGCCAGATTGCCCGGCACAGAGACAGAGGCGAACACCGGTTTGTCTGCGAGGGACGTTGCCGCTTGTGCGGAAATGCCCACGAGGAGGAGTGCCGTGCACGCGGTGACGCCAAGACGCTTGCTGAGGGAGGAGATAAACATCAGGAACCTCAATCAGTTGACCGAGAAGGTCGTCTGGTAGAACGAATAGGCGTTGTGGGGGCCCCTCACGCGCACAGTGATGCGGAAGGTGGCTTGCGGCTGAATCTTTGGCCCGGGAATGTTGTAGCCGGCGTTGTCGGAGCGGCCGAGCACGGCGCAGTTCGCCGTTGAGAAAGCGCCGGGCGACACGCACATACGGTCGATCAGGTAATGCAGTTCGATGCCGTCGTCGGGCAGCTTGATGGCCAATCCCGCATTGCCGAGTCCACCAAAGGCGTCAGGGTCATTCATGTTCAGCATCGCGAGCGGAATGCCGGTGACGTCGGAGGGCAGCATCGTTGCGCTGTAGTTCAGCGCCGGATTGCTTGTCAGGCGCGATGCCACGCTCGCCAGACCGCCGGAGGTCATCGAATCCGTGGCAGCACGGATCGCACGCTCGGATTGATTGGCCATGTCGCGCTTGAAGCCGATATTGCCGGTATTGAGCAGTGAAACGTTCATCGACCGCATGGTCGCCGCGGCGCCGATCAAAAGCACTGCCAACGTCACCAGCGCGATCACCATGATCACGCCGCGTTGGCTTCGTGCGCCGAGATAGGGAGAAGAGGGAAAGGGACGCATCAGGGTCATCCTTGTCGACGGCTGCCCGCTTCAGGGCGGCGGGGTGCGATTCAGCGAGCCGAAGATCGCATTGCGCAGCGGCACTGTGAACTCGACAAGCTTGTAATTGCGCAGTTCCTCGCCTGCAGGCAGATTGATCGTCATCTGTGCGCCCGCTGGTAATGTTTGGAAAAGTACGAACGAAGTGGGTGAGACCTGGTTGGCCTCGATGCGATCACCCCGCAACAGCAACGCAATGCGCAACGCGACGATCTGGCGCGCAGGGGATGCTTGCCCCGTGGCCGCATTCAGCAAGGCCGTGGTGTACCCGCCGGTATTGGGCGACACCCAGTTGCTCACGATGCCGTCCGAGCCGGCGCTGATGCCATATCGCACCCGCATGTCCATAACGCCTTCCGACAAGGGGACCGGGGTTCCCGGCGCACCCGGCATGTTGTTCAGGCGAAGCAGGTCATAGCTGACAAGTTGGTTCTGCGCGTTGATGCCGATCAGCTGGAAGCGGGGAATGTTTCCGCTCTGGTTGCCGAGGTTCGACACGACTGTGCCGTTGACGCCGAACGTTGTCAGGCCAGGCGGGATGCCGGCATTGAAGTAGTTTCCGCCGAATGTCAACTGCTGTCCCGAACCGCCCACGAAACCGGGCGACGCCTGGACGATCATGCACGGGCGGGGGGCGGGGTCTGAAATAAGGAGCAGATCGCCGCCGCGTATGCCGAGTGTGTTATTCAGTTGGGCACTCAGCGGTGTCACGCTGCCTGCGAGAACGTCCTGCGGCGCTTCGCTGAGGCCGGCTGCCGCCGTGAGCACCTGGATCACGTCCGAACCTCCATTGCCGATGCCCGGATAGACGATCAACGGAATTGCACTCACGGACTGCGGCACCGCAGCGAACGGCGCGGGGAAGGCGGCAGGACTCGGCAGAATGGCCGCGCCGCCGAGTGACGCGTTGATGGTGCAGCCGAGTGCGGCGTCGTTCTGCATGAAACCCGAACCGGCGCTCCGCAGCTGACGGTCGAGGTCGTAGGCGACGTAGCCCAACGACATCGCCAGGTCGGCGGTCGTGGTGCTGCGGCGTTTGGACGTCTCATAGCGCGTCATGATGATGCCGAGCGCGGCGATCAGCACCAGGCCGATCGTCATCGAGATCAGCAACTCCACGAGCGTGAAGCCGCGTGATCGGTTTGCGCCGGTAGACAAGGTGGTGTGCAGGGGCATCGGCATGTTCAATTCAGACGCACGTCGGTGGTGTATTGACGCGCGGCGCCGCTCGTCGTCTGCCAAGTGATGGTGACGGTGGCGACGCGGTTGGCATCGACAGTCACGGTGCCGGTGGCGTTCGGCAGGCCGGACTGCGTTGCATTGGCCACGCGTGCCTGCCAGGCGGCGAGCGTCGGCGGACTGGCCTGATTGGTGGTCCACATGTCGTTGACGATGTCCGAGGCCAATACCGCGGCTCGGAGGTTGTCTTCGGTCGACGACGAGGCTTGCGACGCTCGGGCCATCAGGGTGACCAGACCCACGATGCCGATGGTCATCACCAGCATGGACACCATCAGTTCGATCAGCGTCATGCCTCGAGCGCGGGTGCGCCGAGGGAGGCGGTGGAGGTGGGGCAGGGGCTTCATGGCGTCAGGTGGTCCAGGACACGTTGGCTGCGGGGCAGCCGTCGGGCAGGGTGCTCGATTCAGCGCGGTCTCGGTCGCACAGGCGCACGCCACCGCCCAGCGTGACCCAAATGGAAAGCCGCTTCAGATTGGAGGCGGTCGTCGATGTATCGATCCAATACACGATCTGGCCAGACGCGGGCACGTTGCACGAGGCCACTCCATTGACCGGATTGTTGAGCGCGACGGGCCGACCGCTGGGGCCGAAGCAGACGGCTGTTGGTCCGTTGATGGTCAGGTTCGAGGTTTCGCTGGTGATGGATCCGCATTGCGCGGGCACAGTCGCCGTGCCATTGGCCTCGGTGATCACCAGGTTCGGAATGACCTTGACGACCCAGTACAAGCCTCCCGCGCTGGCCTGTTCCATCCCGGTACAGGTCGTCGCGTTGGTCCGATAGAGGACCACGGGCTGATAGCTCTTCACGGCCTCTGCCTGTGCCAATCGAATCGTCGTGCTCAGACTGCTGCCGGCGGTCCTGGTCTGGGCATTGGCGGCCAAGCCGCGGATGGCCGGAGCTGCCAGGGCCGTCGACAGGCCGATGATCGCGATCACGATCATGAGTTCAATCAAGCTGAAGCCGCGCAGGACGGCCCGGGCTCCCGTCAGCATGTGTCGCCCTTGCGCAGCAACCACTTGGTCGCGCAGGTGTTCCAACCCGTCGGGGCGGCTTCGGTGGCGCGTACATCCGCCTGTGTCACTGAGAACCGGAAGCCGCTCAGATTGGCGTCCGTGCTGGTTGCGGTCAGCTTGTAGGCTGTAGCGGACGGCGTCGCAGGGCACTGGATGGTGAATTTCCCGTTCGTCTGCGGCGTCTGGCAAGGCGGCGAGGCGCCGGCACTGGGAGCGTAGGTACGGAAGTTCTGGAAGTAAGCTTCCATGTCCACCCGAGCTTGGGTGAGGCCGGAGGCGGCGTCCGTCAGCGACCCCCGTGTGACGTAGTCCCTGTAAGCCGGATACGCGAGCATGCTCAGGATGCCGATGATGGCGACCACGATCATCAACTCGATCAGTGTGAAGCCACGTGCCGAGGCGAGGTCCGCACGCGTGCCGGACACGGTCCGGCGAGAGTTCCCAGTGTTCCCAAACATGAAGCGCTCCTTGTTTCCGAAATTATCGACAGCGGCCCTCGGAAGGCGAGGCCGCTCGTCGTGCCTTGGATTCCGCCCGTCTCGCGACGAGCCTCGAATGTGACGTCCGTCACGCCTGGGCGGTGCCCCCTGGGGCGAACGGCCCGGTGCCGTGTCATGGATCTGCATCCCGCCCCAGGTGCCCTCCGGCATCAATTCGGGCTTTACCCTATGATCCCGGCTCCCGGACGCCTGCCGCCCGGCATCGTTCCGGATCGATCCCAAGGAAATGGCATTCACTGATCCCAATTCATCCAGAAGCGTCCGTCCACTCATCGAAGTGAAGGATGTGACCGTCGGCTATGGCGATCGGATCATCCTGAAAGACGTCAACGTCACGCTGCCTCGCGGCAAGGTGATGGCGCTGATCGGCTCGTCCGGTGGCGGCAAGACGACGCTGTTGCGGCTGCTGACGAGGCAGTTGCGGCCGCGTTCGGGCCAGGTGCTGTTCGATGGGCATGACCTTGCGCCGATGGGCCAGACCGAGCTCTATGCCCAGCGCCGCCGGATGGGCATGCTGTTCCAGTTCGGCGCGTTGTTCACCGATCTGAACGTGTTCGAGAACGTTGCTTTCCCGCTGCGTGAACACACCCGGCTGTCCGAGCCCATGATCCGCGACCTCGTCCTGATGAAGCTCAACGCGGTCGGTCTGCGCGGCGCCCGCGACCTGATGCCCAACGAGGTGTCCGGCGGCATGGCGCGGCGTGTCGCGCTGGCGCGTGCGATCGCACTGGACCCCGATCTGGTGCTGTACGACGAACCTTTCGCGGGTCTGGACCCGATCTCGCTGGGCGTGACCGCGCGGCTGATCCGTGACCTCAATGATGCGTTGGGCCTGACCAGCGTCATCGTTTCCCATGACATCCATGAGACCTTCGGCATCGCCGATCACGTCGTGATGGTGGCCAACGGCGGCGTGGTCGCCCAGGGAACGCCCGACGAGTTGCGCCACAGCGCGGATCCGCTGGTCCACCAGTTCGTCAACGCCGAGTCCGACGGCCCGGTGCGCTTCCATCAACCCGCCAAGCCGGTTCGCGAGGACTTCGGCCTGCCGCAGGAGGCGTCGGCATGATCGGTTTCGCCACCTCGATCGGGCGTGGTCTGCGCCTCAAGCTCGGTGACTGGGGCGGCGCGGCGCGGCTGCTGGTCACGCTGCTGCTGCATCTGGGCGCCTGCCTGCGTCGCTTCTCGCTGGTGCGGGAGCAGATCTTCTTCCTGGGCAACCGCTCGCTGTCCATCATCGGCGTGTCCGGACTGTTCGTCGGGTTCGTGCTGGCGCTGCAGGGCTACTACACGCTGCAGCGTTACGGCTCTGCGGAAGCCGTGGGTCTGCTGGTCGCGTTGAGCCTGGTTCGAGAACTCGGACCGGTGGTGGCGGCACTGCTGTTCGCCGGCCGCGCCGGGACCTCGTTGACCGCCGAGATCGGCCTGATGAAGGCCGGCGAGCAGCTCAGCGCCATGGAAATGATGGCGGTCGACCCGGTGCAGCGCGTGCTCGCGCCGCGTTTCTGGGCCGGCTTCATCGCGATGCCGCTGCTGGCGGCGGTGTTCTCCGCAGTCGGCATCATCGGCGGCTGGGCGGTGGCCGTGCCGCTGATCGGCATCGACGCGGGATCGTTCTGGTCTCAGATGCAAGGCGGTGTCGACGTGTTCAAGGACGTCGGCAACGGTGTCGTCAAGAGCGTGGTGTTCGGCGTGACCGTCAGCTTTGTCGCCCTGCTGCAGGGCTACACCTGCAAACCCACGCCCGAGGGCGTGTCCCAGGCGACGACGCGCACGGTCGTGTTGTCGTCGCTGGCGGTGCTGGGGCTGGATTTCATCCTCACCGCCATGATGTTCTCGATCTGACGCGCGACGCGCGTTTCGTCGACACCCCTACCGAATTCAAGAGATATCTCCGGAGTTGCCTGATGCAATCCTCTCGTTATGACGCGCTGGTCGGGTTCTTCGTGCTGCTGGGCGGCGCGGCCCTGCTGTTCCTGGCCCTGAAGGCTGGCAACCTGCTGTCCTTGAATTTCCAGGACACGTATACCGTGACCGCAAAATTCGACAACATCGGCGGCCTGAAGCCCGGCGCCGCCGTCAAGAGCGCTGGCGTCGTGGTCGGCCGCGTCGGCGCGATCAGTTTCGACGACAAGAGCTTCCAGGCGCGCGTGATCCTGAACATGAACCAGGGTGTCGCGTTCCCCAAGGACAGCTCCGCCAAGATCCTCACGTCCGGCTTGCTGGGCGAGCAATACATCGGCCTGGAGCCGGGTGCGGAAGAAAAGAACCTCGCCGCGGGCGACATCATCACGCAGACGCAGTCGGCGGTGGTGCTGGAGAACCTGATCGGCCAGTTCCTCTATAACAAGGCGGCCGACGCGTCCTCGACGCCGGCCTCGGGAGAGAAGCAATGAGCACCACCACCACGGTCGGAACTGCCGGAGTCGGCCGGACCGAATTTGCAGCTGCACTGCTGAGTGCCGCGCTGTTGGGCATGACGGCGCCGGCGATGGCGCAGCAGAGCGGGCACGGGCTCGAACAGCCGCAGACCGTCGCCTTGGCTGCGCCGACTGCCGCGCCGATTGCCGGGCCGATTGCCGGGCAGGCTGTGGAAGCGCCGCAGCAAGTGGCGCAGCAGGTTGCCGAGCCGAAGGGCGAGGAGCAGGCGGGCCCCGACGAGGCCACGCAGGATCAGGCCACCTCACCGGCCTCCGCGGCTTCAGCCGCTGCGCCGGCGGCCGCCGCGTCCTCGGCTGAGCCGGCTGCCGCAGGCCAGGCTGGCGCCGCGGCTGCTGCTGCAGTGCAGGAAGCTCCAGGCCCGCGCGTGCGCAATCGTCTCGACCCCTGGGAAGGCTGGAACCGCAAGGTCTTCAACTTCAACGAGAAGCTGGACGAGAACCTGCTGCGCCCCGTCGCGACGGCTTACTCGGACCTCGTGCCGCAGCCGGCGCGCCAGGCCGTCGACAACTTCTTCGGCAACTTCGCCGATGCCTGGTCGGCGGTCAACCTGTTCCTGCAGGGGCGCTTCAAGACCGGCGCGACGCAGACCATGCGCGTCGCCGTGAACTCGGTGTTCGGCATCGCCGGCCTCATCGACATCGCCACGCCCGCAGGCCTGGAAAAGACGTCGGAAGACCTCGGCCGCACGCTCGGCTACTGGGGTGTCAAGACGGGTCCGTACATCGTGTGGCCGCTGCTGGGACCGTCGTCGCTGCGGGACTCGGTGACCCTGCCGGCCAACATCTACTATTCGCCGGCCTACCTGTTCGACGATGGCGAATACAAGTTCGCGATCTCCGCGCTCCAGCTGATCAACACGCGTGCCAACCTGCTGCGGGTGACCGACATGCTCGATGGCATCGCGCTGGACAAGTACACCTTCGTGCGCGACGCCTACCTGCAGCGTCGCAACATCAAGACGCACAAGGAACAGGAAGAAGACGACGACTACGAAGTCATCACGCCGGACGAGAAGCCGGTCAACCCGCAAGGTGATCGCTGAACGATCGGGGTAAGACCGTTCAGCTCCGCAACAACCGGTAACGCCCGTCGGGACGACCGGTGAACCGGCACCGGACTTGCCACGTTGTGGTCCGGTCCGTGTCATGAAGAGAGAGAAAGGACAAGCATGAATGCCACCAAACGACTGCTGCTCGGCGCGATCGTGTCGATCGCCACGCTGAGCCCGCTGGCCTCCTTCGCCGCCGACAGCTCGGCGCCGGATCAACTGATCCGCGAGCTGTCCATCGAGACACTGGACGCCGTCAAGGGCGACAAGGCCATCCAGGGCGGCGACGTCAACAGGATCATGGCGCTGGTCGACACCAAGGTGATGCCGCACGTCGACTTCCAACGCATCACCGCCACCGCCGTCGGCCGCTTCTGGCGCCAGGCGACGCCGGAGCAGAAGCAGCGGCTGCAGGATGAGTTCAAGACCTTGCTGGTGCGCACGTATGCCGGCGCGTTGACGCAGGTCAAGGACCAGACGATCGCGATGAAGCCGATGCGCGCAGCGCCGGAAGACAAGGAAGTCATCGTGCGCACCGAGATCCGCGGCAAGGGCGATCCGATCCAGCTGGACTATCGCCTCGAAAAGCTGGACAGCGGCTGGAAGATCTACGACGTCAACGTCCTGGGCATCTGGCTGGCGGATCAGTACAAGAACAGCTTCGCGCAGGAGATCAACGCCAAGGGCATCGATGGCCTGATCAAGTCGCTGGCCGAGCGCAATGCGCGCCCGGCGACGGCCGCTTCGGGCGCGAAGAAGGGCTGATGCGATGCTGAAGCTGCCGTCGCGGCTGCGCCTGGAGAACGTGCCTGAGGAATGGGTCCGGCTCGAAAGCGCGCTGCGCGCCGAGCTGGCGCAAGTCGGCAACGCCGCCGGACGCAGCATCACCTTGGATGCGAGTGGCCTGACCGACTTCGACTCGGCGGCGCTGAGCCTGCTGCTCAGCGCGCTGAGGCTGTGCGGTCAGGACGGCTGGCAACTGACGCTTCAGCAGGCGCCCCGCGAACTGCGGGAGCTGGCGCGGGTGTACGCGCTCGACAACCTGTTCTGGGCCGACGCACCGGTGCCCGCCGAGATGGCGTGACCCGACTTTCCCAATGACGACGGGCCGCAGATGCGGCCCGTTTCCATTTCAGCGGCGAGCGTCTGTCTGGTCGACAAGGCCTGCATCACTGCGCGTAGCGCTTCGTGCGAAGGTTGCGCTTGATCTCCTGCAGCATCGGCCGGAGGTTCTCGCCCAATCGCAGCGCGACGCCGGTGGTGAGCACATCCACGACGATCAGATGCAGCAGCCGCGACACCATCGGGCTGTAGCGGTCATAGTCCTCCGGATGGTCGACCGCCAGCAACACCTGGCCCGGCAACTGCCCCATCTGGGCCAGCGGTGAGCCGCTGGCGGTGATGATGATCGTCGTCGCGCCCTTCTTGCGTGCGATTTCGGCGGCATCCATCAGGTCGCGGCTGCGGCCCGAGTTGGAGATGATCACCGCGCAATCGCCCGCGCCCAGCATCGTCGCGCTCATCAACTGCACGTGGCCATCGCTGCAGGCGAAGGTGTTGGCGCCGAGACGGAAGAACTTGTGCTGCGCGTCCTGCGCCACGATGCCGGAGTTGCCGACGCCATAGAACTCGATGCGCTGCCGCTGGCGCGCCGTTTCCGACAACGCGGCGATGGCGCGCTCGAAGGCATGGCTGGCGGCGTCATTGCGGTAGTGGAGCAACGCCGCGACCGCGTTGTCGACCACCTTGACGATCAGATCGCCGGGCTTGTCGTCTTCGTCGACCGCGCGGTGCACGAAGGGAACCCCCTCGTTGACGCTGCCGGCGAGCTTCAGCTTGAAGTCGGCCAGCCCGTCGTAACCGACGCTGCGGCAGAAGCGCACCACCGTCGGCTTGCTGACATGGGAGCGATCAGCGAGCTCGCTGACCGGCAGACTCGCGAACGAACGCGGATCGGACAGCAGCAGTTTGGCGACACGCTGTTCGGCGGGCGGCAGCGCGGGCAGCGCGGCCTTGACACGTTCGAGCATGCTCATCGCGTCAGCATTCCTCGATCCAGGAGTGGCCGTCGCGCGCCACGAGCGCGCTCGAGGCCGGGGGGCCCCAGCTGCCGGCGACGTAGGTGCGCGGTCCGGTGCTGTCCTGCTTCCAGAAGTTCAGGATCGGTTCGACCCAACGCCAGGCCTGTTCCTGCTCGTCGCTGCGCACGAACAGGTTGAGGCGCCCGGCGATTGCGTCCAGCAGCAGCCGCTCGTAGGCGCCGACGCGGGTATGCGCGAAGGCCTTGTCGAAGTCCAGGTCCAGCGAGACCGGGCTCAAGGCCTCGGTGCTGGAGCCGCCCTTGTTGGCCATGAGCTGGAGCTCCAGGCCGTCCTCGGGTTGCAGCTTGATGATCAGCCGGTTGGGGCAACTGCTGCCCGGGAAGATCGGGTGCGGCACCGGCCGGAAATTGATGACGATCTGCGCGTCGCGCGCGGCGAGGCGCTTGCCGGTCCGCAGATAGAAGGGGACGCCCGCCCAGCGCCAGTTCTGGATCTCCGTCTTCAGCGCGACGAAGGTCTCGGTGTGGCTGTCGGGCGGAATCTTGCCCTCGTCCAGATACCCAGGCACCGGCTTGCCCTCGGCGTTGCCGGCGCGGTACTGGCCACGCACCACGTCCCGTGCGACGCTCTCCGCCGTGAACGGCTTGAGCGCGCGCAGCACCTTCAGCTTCTCGTCGCGGATCGCGTCCGCGTCGTTGCTCGAGGGCGCCTCCATCGCGATCATCGTGAGCAGCTGCAACGCATGGTTCTGGATCATGTCGCGCAGCGCGCCGGTGCCGTCGTAGAACGGACCGCGCGTGCCCACGCCCAGGCCTTCGGCCAGCGTGATCTGGATGTTGGCGATGCTCTCCCGACGCCACAGCGGTTCGAACAGCGCGTTGCCGAAGCGCAGCGCCATCAGGTTCTGCACCGACGGCTTGCCGAGGTAGTGATCGATGCGGAAGGCCTGCGTCTCGGAGAACACCGAACGCACGACGCGGTTGATCTCCTGCGCGCTGGCCAGATCGTGGCCCAGCGGTTTCTCCAGCACCACGCGCACGTTCGCGCCGTTCAAGCCCGCGGCGCCGAGCTGCTGGCAGATCTGCGTGAACAGGTGAGGGCTGGTCGCCAGGTAGAACACCACCGTGTCGGCGTTGCGTTCACCGAGCCATTCCTTCAGCCGCGAATAGTGGTCGGGCTGGGACAGGTCCATCCGGCGGTAATGCACCAGTTCGGAGAAGCGGGCGAACTCCTCGTCGTTCGGCCGCTTGCCGGCCTCGACCTCCTGGAAGCGTTCCTTGAGCCACTCGCGATAGCGCTCGTCGGACTGCTCGTCGCGGGCGACAGCGAGGATGCGGCCACCTTCGGGCAGCTTTCCGTGGCGGAATGCCTGGAACAGCGCGGGCATCAGCTTGCGCCAGGTCAGGTCACCGGTGCCACCAAAGAAGACGAGGTCGAAGGACATGAGCGCGGCGCCCCGCGTCGGGGCGTAAGAGTTGTTGGCGATGTCTTGATGTAACGAAGTTACCGGAATTATGATGCCCCAGTTTCTTGGTCGGGTCAACGTGCGCGCCGCCTCCGAGGGCAGGTCGCGGCAGCAGGTCTAATAGGGGTTTCTCCGTCGGCGCAGAGGGGCAAAGCCCATGCCGCCGATGCGTCCCGTCCGTTCTCGATCGCCCCAGGCGCCCACGCTCATGAACCAGCTCGAACAACTCAAGGCCTTCACCACCGTCGTCGCCGACACCGGCAACTTCAAGCAGCTGGCGCAGTTCACGCCGCGCGACGCGACGACCAACCCGTCACTGATCCTGAAGGCGGTGCAATCGCCCGACTATGCCCATCTGCTGGAGGACACCGTCGCCGCGAACAGGACCGACGCGCTGGACCTGATCGTCGACAAGGTGCTGGTGGCCTTCGGCCTGGAGATCCTGAAGGTCGTGCCGGGCCGCGTGTCGACCGAGGTGGATGCTCGCCTGAGCTTCGATACCGTGGCCACGCTGGCCCGGGCCCGCCGCCTGATCCAGATGTACGAGGACGCCGGCATCGGCCGCGACCGCGTGCTGATCAAGGTGGCGTCGACGTGGGAAGGCATCCAGGCGGCGCGCGAACTGGAGCTTGAAGGCATCCATACCAACCTGACGCTGCTGTTCTCGTTCTGCCAGGCCGTGGCGTGCGGCGAGAACGGCATCCAGCTGATCTCGCCCTTCGTCGGTCGTATCTACGACTGGTACAAGAAGGCCGCCGGCCCGAACTGGGATGAGGCCGCCAATGCGGGCGTGAACGACCCCGGCGTGAAGTCGGTGGCCGCCATCTACAACTACTTCAAGAAGCACGGCATCCAGACCGAAGTGATGGGTGCGAGCTTCCGCAACGTCGGCCAGATCCAGGCGCTCGCCGGGTGCGACCTGCTGACGATCAGCCCCGACCTGCTCGCCCAGTTGCAGGGCAGCGAGGCCCCGCTGGTGCGCGCGCTCGACGCGGACGCCGCCAAGGCCCAGGACTTGCCCAAGGTCTCATTCAACGAGGCGGCGTTCCGCTTCGCCCTCAACCAGGACGCCATGGCCACCGAGAAGCTGGCCGAAGGCATCCGCCTGTTTGCCGTCGATGCCGGCAAGCTGGACCAGATGATCGAAAGCCTGCGATGACCGAGTTCCCGCGTTGCGACCGCAGCCCGACCTGGGCGGCCTTGCACAGTCATTTCCAGCAATCCGGGCGCGCGTTCGACGTGCGCCAGGCCTTCGCGACCGATGAGGGCCGCTTCGCGGCCTGGTCGCTGCAGGCGCCGGAGGTGTTCGCGGACTTGTCGAAGAACCGCATCGACGCCCGCACGCTGGAACTTTTGTTGACGCTGGCCCGGGACGTGCAGCTGGAGTCGCAGCGCGAAGCGCTGTTCAACGGCGAGCCGATCAACGCGACGGAAGGTCGCGCGGTGCTGCACACGGCGCTGCGCGCGCCAGCGGGGCAGGGGCCGCACTCGGACGAGGTGCAGGCCTCGCTCACGCGCATGCTGGCCTTCGCCGACTCGGTGCGCGACGCGGCCAGCAGCGGCATCACCGACGTCGTGCACATCGGCATCGGCGGCTCGGATCTCGGGCCGGCGATGGTCGTGCAGGCCTTGCAGTCGTACGTGCCGGCCGGGCTGACGCTGCATTTCGTCTCGAACGTCGACGGGCACGACCTGGCCCCGGTGCTGCGCGACCTGGATCCGGAGAGCACGCAGTTCATCGTCGCCTCCAAGACCTTCACGACGCAGGAGACGCTGGCCAACGCGATGGCCGCGAAGGCCTGGTTCCTGCGGAACGGCGGGACAGACGTCGCGAAGCATTTCGCCGCCACGACCAGCAATGCCCAGGCGGCGGCGGAGTTCGGCATCACGACGACCTTCGGTTTCTGGGACTGGGTCGGCGGGCGCTATTCGCTGTGGTCGGTGATCGGCCTGCCGATCGCGATCGCCGTGGGATCGGCCCACTTCCGCGCGCTGCTGGCCGGCGCGCATGCGATGGACGAGCATTTCCGCGGCGCACCGCTCGACAGGAACCTGCCCGTCCTGCTGGGCCTGCTGGACGTCTGGTATCGCAATTTCCATGGCTTCACGAGCCGCTCGGTGGCGCCGTACCACCAGGGTCTTCGCCGACTGCCGGCCTACCTGCAGCAGCTGGAGATGGAAAGCAACGGCAAGGGCGTGGACCGCGCGGGCGATCCCCTGAGCTACGCCACCAGCCCGGTGGTCTGGGGCGAGGCGGGCACCAACGGCCAGCACGCCTACTTCCAGATGCTGCATCAGGGGACCGACGTGATCCCGGTGGAATTCATCGCCGTGAAGACACCGAACTTCGGCGCGCATGTCCGCGGCGAACTGCTGGACAAGCTCCAGGACCAGCACGTGAAGCTGCTGGCGAACTGCCTCGCGCAATCGCAGGCGCTGATGCAGGGCAAGACCGCGGAAGCCGCGCGCATGGAGAAGGCGCCGACGGCGTCGCAGGACCTGGACCCGGATGTGCTGGCGCGGCATCGGAGCTTCACCGGCAACCGGCCGAGCACGACGCTGCTGCTGGAGGCGCTGACGCCGTCGTCGCTGGGCGCGCTGATCGCGCTGTACGAGCACCGCGTGTTCGTCAGCGGCGCCGTGTGGAACATCAACAGCTTCGACCAGTGGGGCGTGGAGCTCGGCAAGGCGCTGTGCAACAGCCTGCTGCCACGTCTGACCAGCGGCGATGCCTCGGGCCTGGACGCCTCCACGGCCGGCCTGCTGGCCAAGGTGCGCGGCTGAGCGCCTCCCGATTTCAACGCAGTAGAGAACGAGTCAGATGAAGATCGTGTTCGATTTCGGTGCCGTGCTGTTCCGTTGGCACCCACCGAGTTTCCTGGCCCGCGTCTGGGCCCATCGCGCCGCCGACGAGATCCAGGGCGCCGCCCTGGCCAAGGAACTCTTCCAGGACTACCGCGGCGATTGGGGCGCGTTCGATCAAGGCCTGATCGACGCCCCGACCACGGCGGACCGCATTCATGCGCGCACCGGCTGGCCGCGCGAGGAGATCGTCGCAGTGATGGACGCCGTGCCGTCGGAGCTGAAGCTCATCGAAGGCTCCGCAGCCTTGATCCAGGAATTGAAGGCGCAGGGGCACACGCTGCATTTCCTGTCCAACATGCCGGAGCCGTATGCCGATTACCTCGAGCAGACTTTCCCGTTGAAGGACTGGTTCGTGTCGGGCGTGTTCTCCGGGCGTGTGAAGCAATCGAAACCGTCGCGCGAGATCTTCGACCTCGCACTCGAACAGTTCGACGCCAGTCCCGGGGAGGTGTTGTTCCTCGACGACCACCCGGACAACATCGCCGCCGCGAAGGCATTGGGCTGGCAGACGCACCTGTTCACGACGCCCGAGTTGGCTCGGGCGGACCTGGTGCGGCGGGAACTGCTGCCGGCCTGAGGGCCGTCGGGCGGCGCGCGCCATGCGCGCCTCGGCCTACTTCGAGGCGTCGTCCTCGTCGATGGTCGTCGGCGGCGCGGCCACGCGGAAGGACTCATCGGACCAGTGGCCCAGGTCGATCTGGCGGCAGCGCTCGCTGCAGAACGGGCGCCAGAGATTGCTCGGCGCGAAAAGACTGTCGCCGCCGCAGGTGGGGCAGGGGACGATGC
>CAMPJJ010000044.1 GCA_946886855.1 uncultured Roseateles sp.
AGGTCGAGGCCCGCAACTTCGACATCCGCAAGCAGCTGCTCGAGTACGACGACGTGTCGAACGACCAGCGCAAGGTCATCTACCAGCAGCGCAACGAGATCCTCGAAGCGCAGGAAGTGCTCGACCAGATCACCCACCTGCGCAAGGGCACGCTGACGGACGTGGTCCGCGGCTTCGTGCCCGAGGAATCGCTGGAAGAGCAGTGGGACCTGGCCGCGCTGGAGCGCGTGCTGCGCGACGAGTGGAAGCTGGACGTCCCGCTGGGCGACATGCTCAGGAAGAGCGAGACGCTGACCGACGAGGACGTGCTGGACGCCGTGCTGAAGGCGGGCGACGCGTCCTTCCAGGACAAGCTGGACCGCGTCGGCCTCGAGCAGTTCACGCCCTTCATGCGCATGGTGCTGCTGCAGAGCATCGACCAGCACTGGCGCGAGCATCTCGCCTCGCTGGACTACCTGCGCCAGGGCATCCACCTGCGCGGCTACGCCCAGAAGAATCCGAAGCAGGAGTACAAGCGCGAGGCCTTCGAGCTGTTCTCGCAACTGCTGGACGCGGTGAAGCTGGAAGTGACCCGCGTGCTGCTGAACGTGCGCATCCAGTCGCAGGAGGAGGCCACGGCCGCCGCCGATGCGATCGAGCAGCGCGCGGAGAACGTCGGCAACGTGACCTACACGCATCCGAACGAGGACGGCTCGGTGTCGCAGGACGCCGCGCCGATCGCCGGCGGAACCGCGGCCGTGCCGGCCGAGTGGGGCCACGTCGGACGCAACGACCCGTGCCCTTGCGGCAGCGGCAAGAAGTTCAAGAGCTGCCACGGCAAGCTGGCCTGACCGGTCGCTTCCCGTGAGCTGGACGGCGCCCCTCGCGGGCGCCGTTGTCGTTGTGCGCCCCGCAGGGACGCGATCGATCCCGGTTCAGAACATCGTCGACCGATGCGCGCCGAGACCGGCCATCGCGCCGTCGGACACGGCGAGGGTGATGTTGCCCGCCGCGCGGGCCGCGTCGCCGCAGGCGAAGACGTTGGGCACGCTGGTGTCCTGCATCGGACCGACCTTGATGAAAGGTCCCATCGGTCCGTCGTCCATCGTGCAGCCGAGTTGCGCGGCGACGGTGCTGGACGGCGTCGTCCGCGGCTGGGTGAAGAGGCCGTCCATCTTCAACGTCCGGCCGTCCTGCAGCACTACGTCGGCGAAGCCGTCGATGCGGGCGATCCGCGTCGGCTCGACGCGCGTGCCGCGGCGCGCGAATTCGTCGAGGTCCTCGGCGCTGGGCTCGTAGGCGCCGTTCAGGAACAGCGTCGGCACGCCCCAGTCCGGCAACATCATCGCGTGATGCTGGGCCAGCGGGGACGCGGCGACGATGCCGATCCGGCCCTGGTCCAGTTCGTAGCCGTGGCAGTACGGGCAATGGAAGACGCTGCGTCCCCAACGCTCGGCCAGGCCGGGCACGGGCGGCAGTTCATCGCGGACACCGGTGGCGAGGATCAACCGCCCGGCGCTGACCGCGACGTCGCTGACGCAGAATTCCAGTCGGCCGTCCGGCGCCACGCGGGCGTCGTCGGCGAGCCCGGACATCCATTGCACGGTCGGATAGAGACGCAACTGCCGGCGGGCTTCCTCGGCGATCGCGCCAGGCGCGCGGCCGTCCTGCGTCAGGAAGCCGTGCGCCTCGCCGCCGTGGTCGTCGACGCACTGGTTGCGTCGCTTCCCCGCGTCGACGACGAGCACCTGGCGACGCGCCCGCGCCAGCTGAAGGGCAGCGGCCATGCCGGCATAGCTGCCGCCGATGACGGCGAAATCAATCTTCATGGTGATGCTCCTCGAGCCGATGGGGCGCATGGCCGAGTTCGCCCATGCGCTGATGGAAGTCGCGGGACAGCGTGGCCAGCGTGACCGCGCCGAGCCGCTTCAGCAGGAGCGCTTCGGCTTCCTGCACGGCGTTGCCGAGCGCGTCGTTGACGGCGCGGGCGACGAGGCATTCCGGGTGCTCCTCGCGGAAGCCGAGCGACACCAGCGACGGGCCGCCGAGCGCTTCATGCACGTCGCGCAGGGTGAGGCGGTCGAGCGGGCAGGACAACACCCAGCCGCCGCCGTGACCCTTCGAGGAGGCGACGAAGCCCGCCTCACGCAGGCCGCCCATCAGGCGGCGCAGGACGACGGGGTGGGTCTGCATCGCGGCGGCGAGCGATTCGGAGGTGGCGGGGCCGTCGCCCTCGGCCATGTGCAGCAGCACGTGGAGGACGTCGGACAGCTGGCTGTTGGATGTCATGCAACATTATGAGTTGCATGAAATTGTCGATGCGCGATGAGGGGGTTTTTTGAGCACTGGGCCCGGCTGGGAAGGGCGCTGGAAGACGCTGGGCTGTCGACCAATGAAATGCTCGCGGTCCTGCGAGGCTCGGAGACTGTCGCCTCAAAGTCGTCCAAGACAAAACGCGCGCTGGACGTTGAGGTGGTCAGTGAAGAAGAGCTTTGGGCGCACAAGCGCGCAAAGCAGGCGAAGGACATTGCGAACGTGAACTCGGGAAAGGTATCCGCGATGACGATGGGCTGGTTCTCTTCCAAGCGCATCAAGCAGGTTGAGATTCCCGACTCTCCCTACTGAGCATGACCACTTCGCCGAAGCTTCCCGCCGATGAAGTTCCTCTGACCGATGCGGCCATCGACCGGATCCTATCGGCACACCCAAGAAGACGGTTGCGTTCACACGGCGCGTGATTGGGAATGCGATGCTGGTGCAACTGCATGAAGGTTTCAGCATCCGGGTGATGGACCCTTTCGATCTGCTCGAGTCACGCCTTCAGAATGCGGTCGGGGGCGTTCCGCGATCCCTCACACCTCCCACTGCGGATGCATCTCCCTCACCCGCGTGAGCGCCATCGACGCGGCCGCGGTGCGGGTCTCCACGCCGAGCTTGGCGTGGATGCGCTCCAGGTGCTTCTTCACCGTCGCGGGACTGGCGCCGAGGATCTCGCCGATGTCGCGGTTGATCTTGCCCTTCACCACCCAGTAGAGCACCTCCGCCTCGCGCGCCGTCAGGCTGAAGGCCAGGCCCAGCGAGCGGATCACCGCGACGTCCGAGACCTCGCGCATCACGATCAGCCAGTCGCCGCCGGCGGCCGCGCCCACGCCGGCGACGCCGGGCGTGTCCTCGCCGCCGATGCAGTGATGCAGACGGAAGCTCAGCCGCCGCGCGCCCAGCTCGGCGCAGAGCCGCGCCGGCTCCGGCGGCGGCATGCCGTCGGCGGGCGTGTGGGCCGCCATCTCATCGAGCGTCTTGCGCAGCCACGCCAGCACCGGCGGCGGCGTCTGCGGCGCGATCGTGCCGTAGTAGAGCTGCAGCAGCTCGCGCGCCAGCGGCGTCTGCCACAGCAGCCGGCCGGAGGACGCGCGCACCGCGATGCTGGCGTAGCCGAAGGCGTCGAGCGCCTGCCGCGTCTGCCGCGCCTGCCGCGCGCCCTGCAGATGGACCTGCATGCGCGCCAGCACCGCGCGGGGGTCGAGCGGCTTGGTCACGTAGTCGACGCCGCCGGCCTGCAGCGCGGCGACCAGGTGCTCGGTCTCCGTCAGCCCCGTCATGAAGATGATCGGGATGTGCGCCGTCGACGGATCGGCCTTCAGCCGCCGCGCGACCTCGAAGCCGTCCATGCCCGGCATCATCGCGTCCAGCAGCACGATGTCGGGCCGACCCTGCTGCACGCAGGCGAGCGCGGCCTCGCCGCTGGTCGCCGCCAGCACGACGTAGCCGTGCTCGTCGAGCGCATCGTGCAGCAGCGACAGGTTGTCGGGCACGTCGTCCACCATGAGGACACGATCGCCTTGCTGCTGGTCCAGCAGCGCGGCCACGGCGGAGGGGAGCGGAGAGTTCATCGCAGGTCGTCCAACATCTGTCCGGGACACCTCCACGGGGATCGCGGGCGTCGTCATGGCCGCGCTCACGCGGGGTTCTCGCTGCGCGCCAGGGCCCGCAGCATCGCTTCGAACTGGAACTGCCGCGCCAGCGCGCGCTGGGCGTCGCAGAAAGGGCGCCACACGGCGTCGGCCGCTTCGATCGCGTCGAGCTGCTGCAGCACGCCGCGGTAGTAGCCGAGCTGCAGCGCCTCGCGCAGGCCGGTCAGGCGATCCGCGGGCGGGGTCTCGACCGGCGCGGCGGCCGGCTGAAGATCGGCAGTCGCGCGTTCGGGGCCGACGCGCCAGGACAGCGACAGCTGCTCGGTGAGCCAGTCCAGCAGCAGCTCGTGGCGGACCGGCTTGAGGATGAAGTCGCGTGCGGCGATGCCGGCATCGTTGTCCTGGCCGCGTTCGAACGCGTTGGCGGACACCACCGCCACCGCCGGCGCGTTCACGCCCAGGTCGCCCAGCATCCGCCGCAGCCGGCGGATCGTCTCCCAGCCGTCGATGCCGGGCATCGCCAGGTCCATCAGCACCGCGTCCGGCACCCAGCCGGCGGCGACGAGGTCCAGCGCGTCATGGCCGCTCGACGCGTCGCGCACCGTGAAGCCGAGCGGCTCCAGCAAGTCGATCAGCAGCTGCCGGTCGTCCGACTCGTTGTCGACGATCAGCACCCGCGGCGAGACGCCGTCCAGGCCGAGCCGCTCCTTGGCCGCGCGGCGCATGCGCGGCGTGTCCCAGATGCGGCCGTGCAGCTCGGGCAGGAACAGCCGGACGCGGAAGGTCGAGCCGCGGCCGGGCTCGCTGGTCGCCGACATCTCGCCGCCCATCAGCGCGGTCAGCATCTTGGAGATCGTCAGCCCCAGCCCCGCGCCCGGCGCGCCGCCGGCGCCGCTGGTGCCGCGCGCAAACGGCTCGAAGATGCGCGCCAGCTCCGCGGCGTCCATGCCGGGGCCGGTGTCGGCGATCTCCAGCGTCGCCATCTCGCGACCGTGCCGCACGCGCAGCGTGACCTCGCCCTCGGCGGTGAACTTGATCGCGTTGCCCAGCAGGTTGATCAGGATCTGGCGCAGCCGCTGTTCGTCCGCGCGCACCCATTCGGGCAGGGTGCCCTGCGGTTCGAAGCGGAAGTGCAGGCCCTTGGCCGCGGCCTGCGGCTCGAACATGTCGGCCAGCTCGCGCAGCAGCTCGTCGAAGCGCACGGGCGCCGGCTCGAGGCTGAGCCGGCCGGCCTCGATGCGCGCGATGTCCAGCGTGCCGTCGATCAGTTGCATCAGGTGCTCGCCGCCGCGCTTGATGACCTGCACCGCCTGGCGCCGCTGCGGCGGCAGCGAGGCGTCCGCCGCCATCAACTGCGCGTAGCCCAGGATGCTGTTCAGCGGCGTGCGCAGCTCATGGCTGATGGTGCTGATGTAGCGGCTCTTGGCCTGGTTGGCGGCCTCCGCGGCGGCTTGCGCGCGCTCGGCCTGCAGCCGAGCGCCCTGCAGCGCCTCGTCGGTGCGGCGGTGCGAGGCGATCTCGCGCATCAGCGCCTGCGTCTGCCGCTTCGATTCCTCCTGCGCCACGACGCGGCTCTGGTGCGCCAGGACCAGCCACCATGCGACCGTGCCCGCCACCAGCAGCAGCGCGAAGAAGGCCTTGAGCATCCCCGCCTTCAGGCTGGCGCGGAGCGCCTCCTGCGCGACGGCGTCGATGAGCGGCAGCTGCTGCAGCTGCTGGTGATAGAGCAGCCCGAACAGCGTCGCCAGCAGCGGCGTGATCACCAGCATCAGCAGCAGGTAGTGGCCCAGGCCGGTGTCGATGTAGCGCCAGCTGCGCCGCGGCAGCACGCGGCGCAGGGCGGCGGTCCATTGCGCGGCCAGGCTCGCATGCGGCTTGCACAGGTCGCCGCAGCGCGCGTCCAGCGTGCAGCACAGCGAGCAGATCGGCCCCCGGTAGGCCGGGCAATGCGCCATGTCCGGACCTTCGTAGTCGCGTTCGCAGATGACGCAGCGGCGCTCGCCGCCGGCGGTCTCCGTCTGGCATCCCGCGGCCTGGATCTCCGCCAACGGCCGCGCGAGGTAGTAGCGGCCCTTCGTCGCCCACGCGATCAAGGGCGCGGTGACCAGCGCCGTCACCATCGCGATCGCCGCCGACCACGCCTGGGCGAGGTCGCCCATCATCCCGAGGTGCGCCGCCACCGACAGCACCGAGGCCAGCGCCATCGCCCCGACGCCGACGGGGTTCACGTCGTACAGGTGCGCACGCTTGAATTCGATGCCCGGCGGCGACAGGCCCAGCGGCTTGTTGATCACCAGGTCCGCGACGACGGCCATGATCCAGGCGATGGCGATGTTGGCGTAGAGGCCGAGCACGTGCCCGAGCGCCTCGAACACGTTCATCGACATCAGCATGAAGGCGATCAGCGTGTTGAACACCACCCAGACGACGCGGCCCGGGTGGCTGTGCGTCAGCCGCGAGAAGAAGTTGCTCCACGCCAGCGAGCCCGCATAGGCGTTGGTGACGTTGATCTTTAGCTGCGAGACGACGACGAACAGCGCCGTCACCGTGACCGCCCAGCCGTACTGCGGGAACACGTACTCGTAGGCGGCGAGGTACATCTGGTTGGGATCGACCGCACGCTCGGCGGGCACGGCGTGGCTGACCGCGAGGTAGGCCAGCAGCGCGCCGCCCAGCATCTTCAGCACGCCCAGCACGATCCAGCCCGGCCCGCCGGCCAGCACGGCGGCCCACCAGCGCAGGCGGTTCTCCTTCGTCTGGCGGGGCATGAAGCGCAGGTAGTCGGCCTGCTCACCCATCTGGGTGATCAGCGCCACCCCGACGGTCAGCGCCGCACCGAAGGCGTGCACGTCGAAGGCGGCCGTGCCCGATTGCGACCCAACCTGGGTCGTGATGCCGTCGAACGCACCAGGGTGAAGCCATCCGACCCAGGCGAAGGGAAGCACCAGCAGCGCCAGCCAGAGCGGCTGGGTCCACAGCTGCAGCCGGCTGATCGCCGAGATGCCGTGCGTCACCAGCGGGATCACCACCACGGCGCAGATCAGGTAGCCCCACTGCGGCGGGATGTCGAGCGCCAGCTCCAGCGCATAGGCCATCACCGCCGCCTCGAGCGCGAAGAAGATGAAGGTGAAACTCGCGTAGATCAGCGAGGTCAGCGTCGAACCGATGTAGCCGAAGCCCGCGCCTCGCGTCAGCAGGTCCATGTCGACGCCGTGGCGCGCCGCGTAGACGCTGATCGGCAGGCCGGCCAGGAAGATGACCAGCCCCGTCGCCAGGATCGCCAGCGCGGCGTTGGTCCAGCCGTAATGCAGCAGCAGCGTGGCGCCGACAGCCTCCAGGATCAGGAAAGACGCCGCACCGAAAGCCGTGTTGGCCACCCGCCACGTCGACCAGCGGCGGAAACGCTGCGGGGTGTAGCGCAGCGCGTAGTCCTCCAGCGTCTCCCTCGCCACCCAGGCGTTGTAGTCCCGCCGCAGCTTGATGATGTGCTGCGGGGCGTCCTGAGGAGGGAGGGGGGCGTCCATGGGCGGGGTGCCTGGGAAATGCACGAAACATGCCGGGACCGGTCGCGCCGGCCGAGGGACCGGGGGCCGTTTCCTCCGTGTCCCTCCTTCAACTGCCTCCCGGCAGTCGAATTCCCTCCTTGACCTCCGGAAACGGCCCCCGGTCCCTCGGCCTTCGATACGCTCGTGGTGTACGCCTCATTGCACCGGCATGGGGCTTGCTAGAGAAGGAAGACCATGGAATTGACGCCTCGCGAAAAAGACAAGCTGCTGATCTTCACCGCCGCGCTGCTCGCCGAGCGGCGAAAGGCGCGAGGCCTGAAGCTCAACTATCCGGAAGCCGTCGCCTTCCTCAGCGCCGCCGTGATGGAAGGCGCCCGCGACGGCAAGACCGTCGCCCAGATGATGAAAGAGGGCCGTGAGCTCCTCACCCGCGACGACGTCATGGACGGCGTGCCGGAAATGATCCCCGACATCCAGGTCGAAGCCACCTTCCCCGACGGCACCAAGCTCGTCACCGTCCACCAGCCGATCCCCTGATCGCGGATCCCCGATCCCAGATCCCCCGATCCATTGATTCCCTTGAGGACAGCGATGACCGCACGACTCCTTCCCGCGTCCCTCACCGACGCCGCCGTGACCGCCCTCCAGGCGCTCGCCCTGACCGTCGCCGCCGTACTCCCCGTCTTCGTCTTCGCCCACACCGGCGACGGCAGCCTGCACGACCACGGCACGCAGAGCGCCGGTGCCGCCTTCGGCGAAGGCTTCACCCATCCGTTCACCGGCCTCGATCACCTCGCCGCGATGCTCGCCGTCGGCCTGTGGAGCGCGCTGACGCAGACCGGCCGTCGCATGTTGGCCGCGCCGTTCGCGTTCGCGGGCCTGCTGCTGGCGGGCGCGTTGGTCGGTCTCGCGGTGGCTGACGAAGGACTGCGGGTGCCAGGTGTTGAGCCGATGGTCGCCGCGTCGGTGCTGGTGCTGGGACTGGTCGCCGCCGCGCGCTGGCGCCTGGGCGCGACGATGTCGGCCGCGCTGGTCGGCGCGTTCGCGGTCTTCCACGGCCTGGCGCATGGCGCCGAGCTGCAGGGCAGTGCAGCGCTCGCCGGCATGGTGCTCGCGACCGCGCTGCTGCATGCGGGCGGTCTTGCCCTCGGGCTGAAGCTGCGTTCGCTCGCGCCGGTCTGGTCGCGCGCCGCGGGCGGTGCGATCGCGCTGCTCGGCCTGGGTCTGGTCGCTCGGATGGTGGTCGCATGACGCCCGGCGAGCTGCTGGTCGACGACGGCGAACTCGCGCTCAATCCGGGCCGCCGCACGCTGGTGCTGACCGTGGTCAACGGCGCG
This sequence comes from uncultured Roseateles sp., assembly GCA_946886855.1. The sequence continues at coordinate 8,734 of CAMPJJ010000044.1, forward strand.
GACCGGCCCATCCAGGTCGGCTCCCACTACCACTTCGCAGAGACGAACGGCGCGCTGGTCTTCGACCGCGAGGCCGCGCGGGGCATGCGCCTGAACATCGCGTCCGGCACCGCCGTGCGCTTCGAACCCGGCCAGCAGCGCACCGTGGAGCTGGTCGACTACGCCGGCAGCCGCGAGATCTGGGGATTCCGCGGCCTGATCCAGGGAGCGCTGTGATGGCCCGCATCGGCAAACGCGCCTACGCCGAGATGTTCGGCCCGACCGTCGGCGACCGCGTCCGGCTGGCCGACACGGCGCTGGTCATCGAGGTCGAGCAAGACCTGACCCTGCGCGCCGGCGGCTACGGCGAGGAAGTGAAGTTCGGCGGCGGCAAGACGATCCGCGACGGCATGGCGCAATCGCAGCGCACGCGCGCGCAGGGCGCCGTCGACACGGTGCTGACGAATGCGCTGATCCTCGATCATTGGGGCATCGTGAAGGCGGACATCGGCCTGAAGGACCACCGCATCGTCGCGATCGGCAAGGCCGGCAACCCGGATACGCAGCCGGGCGTGGACATCGTCATCGGCCCCGGCACCGAGGTCATCGCCTGCGAGGGCGCGATCGTCACCGCGGGCGCCATCGATTCGCACATCCACTTCATCTGCCCGCAGCAGATCGAGGAGGCGCTGGCCAGCGGTGTGACGACGATGCTGGGCGGCGGCACCGGTCCCGCGACCGGCACCTTCGCCACCACCTGCACGCCGGGACCGTGGCACATCGAGCGCATGCTGCAGGCCGCCGACGCGTTCCCGATGAACCTGGGCTTCCTCGGCAAGGGCAACGCCAGTCGGCCTGAAGGTCTGGTCGAGCAGATCGAGGCCGGCGCGATCGGCCTGAAGCTGCACGAGGACTGGGGCACGACGCCGGCGGCGATCTCCAACTGCCTGGACGTGGCCGAGGTCACCGACACGCAGGTGGCGATCCACACGGACACGCTCAATGAGAGCGGCTTCGTCGAGGACACGGTGGCCGCCTTCAAGGGCCGCACCATCCACACCTTCCACACCGAGGGCGCGGGCGGCGGCCATGCGCCGGACATCCTGAAGGTCGTCGGCGAGGCCAACGTGCTGCCCAGCTCGACCAACCCGACGCGGCCCTACACGATCAACACGCTCGACGAGCACGTCGACATGCTGATGGTGTGCCACCACCTGGATCCTGCAATCGCGGAGGACCTGGCCTTCGCCGAGAGCCGCATCCGCAAGGAGACGATCGCGGCCGAGGACATCCTGCACGACCTCGGCGCGATCAGCATGTTCAGCTCGGACTCGCAGGCCATGGGCCGCGTGGGCGAGGTGGTGCTGCGCTGCTGGCAGACCGCGCACAAGATGAAGCAGCAGCGCGGCCAGCTGCCGGGCGACAGCGAGCGCCACGACAACGGCCGCGTGAAGCGCTACGTCGCGAAGCTCGCGATCAATCCGGCGATCGCGCACGGCGTGAGCCATGAGGTCGGCAGCATCGAGGTCGGCAAGTGGGCCGACCTGGTGATCTGGAAGCCGGCCTTCTTCGGCGTGAAGCCGTCGCTGATCCTCAAGGGCGGCGTGATCGCGATGGCCGCGATGGGCGATCCCAACGCGTCCATCCCGACGCCGCAGCCGGTGCACTACCGGCCGATGTTCGGCAGCTTCGGCGGATCGCTGGCGCGCGCCTCGCTGAGCTTCGTGTCGCAGGCGGCCATCGCGGCCGGCGCGCCGCAGCGCTACGGCCTGGCCAAGACCGCGGTCGCGGTGAAAGGCATCCGCGGCGTGGGCAAGAAGGACATGGTCCACAATGACTACGCCCCGCGGATGGAGGTCGATCCCCAGACCTATGCGGTGCGCGCCGACGGCCTGCTGCTGCACTGCGAGCCCGCCTCGGTGCTTCCGATGGCGCAGCGCTACTTCCTGTTCTGAATGATCCAAGTCTCCAAACTGCTGGCCCAGGGCGCCGGCCTGGCCCCTGTGCTGCTCAAGCGCGCCGCCGCCGTGACGCTCGACTGGGACACGCGCCAGAAGAGCCGTTTCCAGGTGACCGACAGCCAGGGCCGCGAGCTCGGCGTCTTCCTGCCGCGCGGCACGACGGTGCGCGGCGGCGACGTGATGGTGGCCGAGGACGGCTCGCTCGTGCGCGTCGTCGCGGCGCCGCAGGCGCTGCTGCGCATCACCGCCTGCACGGCGCACGGCTCGCCGTTCGACCTGGTGCGCGCGGCGTATCACCTCGGCAACCGCCATGTGCAGATCGAGCTGAAGCCGGACCACCTGAAGATCGAGCCCGACCATGTGCTCGCCGACATGCTGCGCGCGATGCACCTGATCGTGAGCGAGGTCGAAGAGGGCTTCGAGCCCGAAGCCGGTGCCTACGCGGCTGGCGGCCATGGTCACGCCCATGCGCATGACCACGGGCATTCGCACGGCCACGGGCACTCGCACGACCACGGTCATGCGCACGAGAAGGGCCACGGCCACTTGCAGGACCACTCGCAGGACCACTCGCACGATCACAAGCCCGCGGCCAGGAAGACCATCGCGATCCAGGCCGCTCCGGCGCCCCATGTGCACGGGCCGGGCTGTGGTCACGACCACTGAACCCGTCGTCGATCCCGTTCCGCCGCTGCTGCGGCTGACGTGGCTCGCGTCCCCGGCGTTGCCGATCGGGGCGTTCTCGTATTCGGAAGTGCTGGAAGCGGCGGTCGAGCACGGCCTCGTGCATGACGACATCAGCGCCGGCGCGTGGCTGAGCCAGCAGTTGCGTCTGCTTGCACGCGGCGACCTTGCGGCCATCGCGCAGGGCATCGTCGCGTGGCGGGCCGGCGACGAGCCCGCGTTGCGCGAGCTCGTCCGCTGGCTGCGCACGACGCGCGACGGCGCCGAGGCCCGACTTCAGAGCGAGCAGATGGGTCAGTCGCTGCTGGTCTGGCTGCGCGGCCAGCCGATGGCTTCGCCTTCGCAAGTCGCGCTGCTCGTCGCGTGTGGCGAGCGGCAGCCGCTGCCCTACGCCTTCGTGATGTCGCTCGCCCTCGCCACGATCGATGTCCCCGTCGACCAGGCCCTGTTCTCGCAAGCCTTCGGCTGGGCCGAGAACCAGGTCCAGGCCGCGCTCAAGGCCGTGCCGCTGGGCCAGACCGCCGGCCAGCGCGTGCTGACGCGGCTGGCCTCCGAGATCCCCGCCGCGGTGGCCGAAGCCGTCGCGACGCCGCCCGCGCGGCGGCAGCTGTTCGCGCCGATGCTGTCCGTCCTCGCGGCGCGCCACGAAACCCAGTACTCCCGATTGTTCCGATCATGAGCACGACCTCCACCGCCACCTCCGCCGCCACGTCCAGCGCTTCCGCGCTCCATCACATCCCTGGCCGCACGAAGCGGCTGCCGCCGCTGCGCGTGGGCATCGGCGGTCCGGTCGGTTCCGGCAAGACGACCCTGCTGGAGATGCTCTGCAAGGCGATGCGCGAGAAGTGGGACCTGGTCGCGATCACCAACGACATCTACACGAAGGAAGACCAGCGCCTGCTGACCATCAGCGGCGCGCTGCCCGCCGAGCGCATCCTGGGCGTGGAGACCGGCGGCTGCCCGCACACGGCGATCCGCGAGGACGCGTCCATCAACCTCGAGGCCATCGACCGCATGCTCGCGCAGTTCCCCGAGGCGGACGTCGTGTTCATCGAGTCCGGCGGCGACAACCTCGCCGCGACCTTCAGCCCGGAGCTGAGCGACCTGACGATCTACGTCATCGACGTCGCCGCCGGCGAGAAGATCCCGCGCAAGGGCGGCCCCGGCATCACGAAGAGCGACCTGTTCGTGATCAACAAGACCGACCTCGCGCCGCATGTGGGTGCCAACCTCGACGTCATGCGCGCCGACACCCAGCGCATGCGGCCGACGCGGCCCTTCGTGATGACCAACCTCAAGACGCTGAGCGGCCTGGACGAGGTGGTCGCCTTCATCGAGCAGAAGGGGATGCTGGGCACCGCGTGACGCCTGATGCATGACGCATGACGCGTGACCACGGGCGTCGCCGCGGAGCGCGCCGGTCGCCCGACCACGCCCGAAGGAGGGAAGAACCCGTCCCTTGACCGCCGGACTGAACGGCGATGCACCCCGCCGCATCGTTCTCCTCCACCGTGTCCTCGTCCTGCTCCTGGGGCGACGACACCCGTCCGATCCTGCCGCCGACGCATGCCCACGCGTGTACCGGCAACGAGTCCGGCAGTCCGCCGCTGTCACCCGCCTCCGTCGCTTCTGGTGCGTCTGGTGCGTCTGCCGCCTCCGATGCCGCCCTGATCGACGGCGCGCTCGTGACCCTGGGGCCACGCGGCGCGGCCGACGCCGTGCTGCTCGCCCGGCAACTCGTCGCCGACTGCGACCTTCGGATGAGGCGCGGATCGGTGGCCGAGGGCGTGGACCGTTTCATCCTGGACGGCGATCGGCGCGGCCTGCCGGAGATGCTGCGCGCGTCGGCGGCCCAGGCGCTCGCCCAGGAGCGCGACCGCGACTGCGCAAGCGGCCGCCTGCGGGCCTTCATCGCGGCGCTGGGCCGGGCGGCGGTCAGTCTGGCCCACTGCAGCGCGCGCAACTTCGCGTCGGTGGCCGTGCCGACGATGGTGCGTCAGGCCATCGGCCGGGCGCTGGACATCGCGCTGACCGAGAGCGTGTCGGAGACCGCGCGGACCTGGCTGTCCTGCGGCGCGCTGGCCGTGCCGGTCCTCGGCCAGGCCGTGCTGCTGATCCGGGACGAGGCGCGCGGCGAGGCGACGCGCTATTCGCGCGTCACCCGCGTGGTGCTGATGGCGCTGCCGACGGGCGCGGGCCTGCTCGGCGCGACGACCGGTACGATGGTCTTCGCCGGCACGCGTTTCGCGGAAGCCGTGCTCTATCCGCTGATGCGCGACAGCATCCAGGCGCGCTGGCCCTTGACCACCGAGCCCGACAGCGGACCGACGCGCAGCTCGCTCGCGCTGGCGGGGCTCGGTTATGCGATCAACCAGCTGGCGGTCAGCCGCGTGTTCGCGGCCGCGCCGGATGTGGACCTGGAGGCGCGCGCGCTGCTGCCGGGCGGCATCGTGCTGCGCGGGCTGTCCAACTGGGGTGGCGAAGCGCTCGACCTGTGGACCCTGCTCATGCTCCATCATGCGTGCCGGCACGGCACCGCCACGCAGGTGCGCATGCGCGTGGGACAGGCCAGCCTGCCCGAGTCGATGCGGACGTTGCGCCACTGGGACACGATGGCGGCCAGGGGCTGCTACGTCGCCGGCTTCAACCAGCTCTACGACTCGCTGCTGGACGACCGGACCCTGGCGCGTTGGGTGCGCCCGAGCTTGGGTGCGAGCGCGCCGGTCGCCGCGGACTGGCTCACCGAGCTGATCGTCGGCGCGCTGACGGCGCCGAGCTACGTGTTCTGGACCGATCCCTTGAATTCACACGGCGTCGAGTTGCAGACGCTGGAGGAGCAGCATCGCAGACTTCCGCCGCCGCGACAGTACGCAGGCAACAACGCGGAGCCGGCACTGCCGGACGCGGGCGACTTGGTGCTGACCGCGTATCGCGGCGCGGGCGGGCGATCCGTCAGCGTCCCTGCGGACGACCGCGAGGGTGTCCGCGCCCCGGGGCGCGCCGGTTCCGGTGCCACACCTGGCACGACACCTGGCACGACACCCGGCGCGACTCCTGGCGCTCAGGGCGGGGAGTGAGCGGCGATGCAGCCTTCTTCATTGCAACCTGACGCACTGTCTCCGTCGATCCCGGAAGCGACAGCGCCATCGCCATCGACCCCGCCGTCGACGTCGCCGATCTCCGATGTCGCGCTGCGTCCAGGTCCTGGCGCCGACGCCCAGGCGTCCGACGGGCCGGTGATCGACGACGCCATCACCGCGATGGGCGCGGCGGGCGTTGCCGATCTGGTGCTGTTGGCGCGCGAACTGGCGCAAGGCGTGGACCTGCGGCGCGCGTCGGGCTCCCTCGCCGCGGCGATCGACGATGTCGTCATCGACGGGGAGGTGCGGACCCTGCCGTGCGAGCTGCGCGAGCCGATGGGCGCGGCGCTCGAACAGGAGCGCGATCGGGAATGGCCCAGCGGGCGGCTCCGGGCCGTCATCGCCGCGCTGGGCCGTGGCGCCGTCAACGCCGCGCATTGCGGCGCGCGCAACCTCGCCGCCGTGGCGCTGCCGACCATGGTCAGGCAGGCGGTGGGCCGGGCGCTGGACGTGGCGCTCGCGCACGGTCTGTCGGAAACCGCGCGCACCGTGCTGTCCTGCGGCTGTCTTGCGGTGCCGGCGATGGCGCAGGTGGTGCTGCTGGTGCGCGACGAGCGGCGCGGCGAGGCCACGGGTTATTCGCGCGTCACGCGGATCGCGCTGATGGCCTTGCCCGCGGGGGCCGGCGTGCTCGGCCTCGCCACCGGCACGCTGCTGAACGCCGGTGCACGCTTCGCCGAGGTCGTGCTGTATCCGCTGCTGCGGGACGGCGTCCAGGCCCGCTGGCCCCTCCGCGTGGACCCCGACAGCGCGCCGACGCGGCGCTCCCTGGCGTTCGGCGCGCTGGGCTACACGATCAACCAGTTGGCGGTGAGCCGGGCCTTCCTCGCGGCGCCGGACCTGGATCCCGGGACGCAGGCCCTGTTGCCGGGCGGTGTCGTGCTGCGCGGACTGGCCAACTGGGGTGGAGAGGCCGTCGACCTGTGGACGCTGCTCATGCTGCATCACGCGTCCCGGCACGGCGGCACCACACAGCCACGGATGCGGATCGCCGACGGCGCCCTGATCGAGGCGCTGGGCACCGCGCGTCACTGGGACACGATGGCGGCGCGGGGCAGCTTCGTCGCCAGCTTCGGCCAGATGGACGACTCGCTGAGGGAGGCTTCAACGCTGGCGCGGCTGTGGGCCCCGGCAGTCGGCGAAGCAGGCGCCGCGACGCTGGGGGACTGGAGCACGGAACTGATCGTGGGCGCGCTGGCCGGACCCACCTACGTCTTCTGGACCGACCCGACGCACGCGCGCGGCGTCGAACTCCAGACACTGGACGAGCAGCGCCGCGGTCGATCGCCGCGGCGTCAGCACGCCGGCAACCGCATGGAGCCGGCGCTGCCGGACCTCGGCCCAGTCGCCCTGCGTGCGTTCGATCCCAGGACCGCCTCCGGTCCCGCGGGCGGCGGCGGGATCTTCTGACGCTGGCCGCCCAGAAGCCGTCTGCAGAAGGAGCCGTCCGTAAAAAAGCCGCCGGTCGCGATCGCGGCCGGCGGCGGAAGGTGGCTGGTGCGCCCGAATGCGCACGAACGCGGCGCGGGCGCCGCATCGATGGGGGTGAATCAGGCCACCTGCGGCGTCACCCCGCCGCCGTCCTTGCCCTTGGTGTCGTCGTCGTCATGACCGCCGGGGGACTTCGCGCCCTTGCGGTTGGCCAGGATGAAGGCGATGAACTGCCACGCGATGAAGAACGCGATGATGGCCAGCAGCGTCGCGCTGATCGGGCGCTGCACGAAGACGTCGAAGTGGCCGCGGCTGATCAGCATCGCGCGACGGAAGTTCTCTTCCAGCATCGGGCCCAGGATGAAGCCCAGCATCAGCGGCGCGGGGTCCATGTCCAGCCGCATGAAGATGTAGCCGGCCAGACCGAAGACCGCCGTGACGAAGATGTCGTCCAGGTTGTTGTTGACGCTGAAGGTGCCGATGCAGCAGAAGAACAGGATCGACGGGAACAGCACGTTGTACGGGATCTTGAAGACCGACAGCCAGTAACGCACCAGCGGCACGTTCAGCACGACCAGGAAGACGTTGCCCACCCACATCGAGGCGACCAGGCCCCAGAAGATGTCGGGGTGTCCGCCGATCATGTTGGGACCCGGCTGGATGCCCTTGATGATGAACGCGGCCATCATCAGCGCCATCACCGGGTTCTCCGGGATGCCGATGGACATCAGCGGGATGAAGCTGGTGCGGGCGGCGGCCTCGTCGGCCGCGGCCTGGCCGGCCACGCCTTCGATGGCGCCGTCGCCGATCTCGTCGCGGTACTTGCTGACCTTCTTGTCCACGGCGTAGGCCGCGAACTGGGCGATCGTCGGGCCGCCGCCGGGCAGGATGCCCAGCACCGAGCCGATCACGCTGCCGCGCAGGGCGCTCGGGATGATGCGCTTGAACTCGGGCCAGGTCGGCATCAGGTGGATCTTGCCGTTGAAGGGCGTGCGCTCGTTCTTGGCGTCCAGGTTCTTGGAGATCTCCGCGATGCCGAAGCAGCCCAGCGCGATGCTCACCAGGCCCACGCCTTCCGCAAGGAAGGGCATGTCGAAGGTGTAGCGCTCCATGCCGCTGTTGACGTCGGTGCCGATCTGGCCGAAGAGCACGCCGATCAGGCACATCGCCAGACCGTTGAGCAGGCTGCCGGTGGTCACGAAGCTCACGCACAGGAAGCCGAGCAGCATCAGCGAGCAGTAGTCGGCAGGGCCGAACAGGAAGGCCACTTCGCCCAGCGTCGGCGCCAGGCAGGCCAGCACGACGATGGCCACGGTGCCGCCGATGAAGCTCGAGATGCCCGCGGTGAACAGGGCCAGGCCCGTCTTCCCCTTCAAGGTCATCTGGTACCCGTCGATGCAGGCCACGATGGAGCTGGCATGCGGGATCTTCATCGTGATGGCGCTGACGCTGTCGCCGTACTGCGCGCCGTAGTAGATGCCGGCGAGCATGATCAGCGCGCCGTTGACGGGGATGGAGTAGGTCAGCGGCAGCAGCACGCTGATGGTGGCCAGCGGGCCGAGGCCGGGCAGCAGGCCGACGAGGGTGCCGACCACGCAGCCGATCGCGCAGAACATCAGGTTCTGCCAGGTCAGCGCGTGCTCGAAGCCGAAGGCGAGGTTGTGAAGGATGTCCATGGTCGGTGCCTTACAGCAGCGGCAGGTTGAGGCCGAGAAGCTTCTGGAAGGCGAAGGCGATGGCCAGCAGGCCGATCGAGATCGCCACGTTGCGCTTCCACGAGTAGTTGGTGCCGGCGGCGGTCGCGATGAAGACCATCACGACGATGCCGGCGGACATGTTGACGAAGCGCGAGGTCAGCGAGAACGCGGTCAGCGCGGCCATGATCAGGCCGATGTTCTTGACCTGGAACTCCAGGCCGGGACCGCCGGCGACGATGCCGCGCACGATGGTGGACAGCGCCACCAGGCCCAGCAGGATGCTGATGATCAGCGGGAACATGCCGGCGCCGGCATGGTCCATGCGGCCGATGGGATAACGCAGCGCGCCCAGTCCGAAGAACAGGGCCACCGCGGCGAGGAACAGGCCTCGCACAAGCGAACGGTTGAAGGTCATGGCACACCGGGGAGGTATCGAGATGTGCCCATGGTTCCGGCGCGGCTGCCGCGTGTCGTACGCATTTCTGCGCAGCACGCCGTCGCTGACGGGCCGTCGACAGCTTGTCGACAGCTTCAGGTTAAGAACGTGTTTGCTACGCGTTGAATGGACGTTCTGATGGCGTCGCAGCGTCGTTGATTCACGACGCCGCCGCGCCCTCGCGAGGGGCGCCGACGGCCAGCACCTGCTCGCGCAGCCAGCGTTGCGCGGCGTGACCCTGGTTGCGCTCGTGCCAGACCATGGCGATGTCGAAGCCCTCGATCGGCAGCGGCGGCGGGAGGACCTGCAGGCCCGCGGAGCGGCCCTTGACGAGCCGTTCGGGCACCAGGGCCACGAGGTCCGAGCGGCCGACGATGTCCGGCACGAAGAGGAAGGACGCAGCGGAAAGCACGACCTGGCGCTTCAGGCCGAGTCCGGCCAGCGCCTGGTCGACGGGGGTCGAGAACGCGCCGCCTGCGGGAGAGACGATGACCTGTTCCAGCTTGGCGAACGCCTTGGCGCTGAGCTTGGTGCTCGCTGTCGCCGCTGCCTTTGCGCCGGGCGTGCCCGCCAGCGCCGGATGACCGCGGCGCGCGATCAGCACGTAGCGCTCGTGGAACAGCGCGCGCATGCGCAGGCTGGGCGCGGCCTCGATCGGCTGCATCAGGCCGAGGTCGACGTCGCCGCGCGCCATCTGCGCCGCGTGCTGGGCCGGGTCCATGTGGCGCACGGCGATGCGGATGCCGGGCGCCTCGCGGCGCAGCCGCAGCACCAGCGGCTGCAGGACGCTGGTCTGCAGATAGTCGGAGGCCGCGATCGTGACCGTGAGGTCGGCGGTCGCCGGATCGAAGCTCAGGTGCGAGCTCGCCACGCCGCGCACCTGATCCAATGCCTGGCGCAGCGGCTCCAGCAGGGACAGCGCCTTGGCCGTCGGTGTCATGCCGCGCTGCGCGGGCAGCAGCAGCGGGTCCTCGAAGACGTCCCGCAGCCGTGCGAGTTGCGCGCTGACGGCCGGTTGGCTGAGGTTCAGCCGCTCGGCGGCACGGGTGACGTTGCGCTCGGTGAGCAGCGCTTCGAGCGTCACGAGCAGGTTGAGGTCGAGTCGGCTGGTATCCATGCCATCGATGGTAGGACAGAGAAGAAGTGATTTCACGGATGGATCGCGGATCGTCAGACTGCCTTCATTCCCGATCCACTTCGACTTCCTGGAGCCTCGCATGACCCGTTCCCCTGAGACCGACTTCCCCGATCGCAAGACCGTGCTGATCGTCCACGCCCAGCCCGAGCCGACCTCGCTGACGCGCACGCTGGTCGACGTTGCCGAGCGGACCTTTCGCGCCGCCGGTCACGAGGTGCTGCAGTCCGACCTCTACGCGATGGGATGGAAGGCCGTGTACGACGCGCAGGACTTTCCGGTGCGCGCGGACGCGGGCCGACTGGACTTCGTGCGCGAGTCCGGCCACGCCTTCGAGCAGGGGCACCAGCCTGCCGACGTGGTCGAGGAACAGCGCAAGCTGCTCGCCGCCGACCTGGTGATCCTGCAGTTCCCGCTGTGGTGGTTCGGCATGCCGGCCATCATGAAAGGCTGGATCGATCGCGTCTGGGCGCGCGGCCTGGCCTACGGCCGCCACGGCCAGGGCAACCGGCTGCGCTACGGCGAGGGCGGCTTCGAAGGCCGGCGCGCGATGGTGTCGGTCACGACCGGCGGCCCGGCGTCGGACTACGGTCCGCGCGGGATCAACGGACCCATCGACCAGCTGCTGTTCCCGATCACGCACGGCACCTTGTTCTATCCCGGCATGTCGGTGCTGAGGACGCACGCGGTGCATGGCGCGGGGCGGATGACACCGGAAGCGGTCGAAGCCGCGTCTGCCGCGTGGCGCGAGCGGCTGACGCATGTCTTCGACGAAACGCCGGTGGCTTTCCGGGCGCAAAACGGCGGGGACTATCCCGATGGTCACGAACTGGACGACGAGGTCGCCCCGGGCGTCACCGGCTTCGCGGCGCACGTGGCCGCTTGAGCGGCGGAGTGACCGAGTGACCCGGTGACGGAGTGCCCCAAGTGACGGAGTGACGGAGTGACGGAGTGACGGAGTGGAGGAGTGGAGGAGCGGCGGGGCGTCGGCCGGCTTGTCAGTTCGTCAGCTTGTCAGTCGCGCAAGGAGGCCGAAGCCGCGAGCGTGTGCAGCAGCCGCAGCAGATGCGGCAGCACGGCCGGGGCGTCGAAGCGCAGCGACGTGCCGGCCGCGAGCAGGGAGAAGCCCAGGTGCTCCAAGGCGATGACGCCGGCGGGGTCGCGCCGATCGGTGGCGCGGGTGGCGTCGATCACGGTCGCGGCGCCGCTGCCGACGACGCGCAGGTCGACGTCCGGACGGATCAGCAGGGCGGTGTCCTCATCGATGCCGACACCCAGCCGGCGCGGATCGAGCGACACGAGTCGCAGCAGCCGCGCGTGGCGCTTGCGCTGCGCGAAGTGCTGATCGATGACGAGCGCCGGCATCAGTCCGAGCGCGCGATGCAGCGCCCGCGGCGGACCGGCGAACTGCTCGTCCAGATCGCCGACCGGCATGTGCGCGCCCAGCGCCGAGGCGCCGGCGCTGGTGCCGGCGATGGCCAGATCGCCGGCGCGATGGCGTTCCCGGATGAGTTCGTGCAGCGGTGTGTCGACGATCACGTCGACGAGGCGCTCCTGGTCGCCGCCGGTCATGAAGAGCAGATCGGCCGTCCGCACGGCGTCGAGCGTCGCCGCGGCGCCGGCCGCGTCGCGATCGCGCGGATCGAGCCAGCGCGGCGCTACACCGAGCGAACGGAAGGCGGGTTCGTACTGGGACCAGAGCAGGTCGGGCTCGCCGCTGGCGGTGCTCAGGACGACGACCTGCAGCGGCGCGGCCGCCGCATGCGTCTCAAGACAGGCCGCGATCAGTTCGCGCAGCACCGTACCCGGCGTCAGCCGGTCCTCATTGCCGCCGATGAGGGCGAGCAGCGCGGGGGGGCGTGGGGACGAGCGGGCGTTCATGCGATGGTTCCAGGCATCAGCGGCATGCGGTCGTCGGAACAGGCAATGAAGGATGCAGACTTGTGGTCATTGCTGGCTCATTGCTTTCAGACGAGCCAGCACCAGCCCCGCACGCTCGGGCTCGGCAAGCAAGCCCGGCAACACGTTTAGGAAGCCAGCATTTTTCAGCAGCGGCGTGAAGGCCGCCGCCACGGCGTTTTGCAGTTCGACGGGAGCTCCCGCCAGTTCGGCAACGAGTTCCTGGCGGCCGTCGACGATGTTCAGCACGTCCTCCAGGTCGTGGCTGGTCATGTAGTCGCTTTCCCCGCGGCTGGCGAAGGCCTCCAGCTTGGTGGCCACGAAAGCCACGGCGCTCACCAATCGGACCAGGCAGCCTGCGCCGAGGTCCACCACCTCGGCGGTCTCGGCGGCGAATGGATACCAACGATTGGTGAAGCCCAGCACCTCGGGCTGCACCGGCATCAGGTCGAACAGCACCCCCCGATTCCTTGTGCACCCAGCGGCAGATCACGTCGCTGCTGACATCGCGTGCGAATCCTCGTGCCGCGACGGCTTCCTCGATGCGATGGAACATCGCGCGGTTGGCGTTCACCACGGCATCGACATCGCGGGTGGCGCGCACTGCGTCAGCCAGTGGATCTGTCACCAACAGGCCGGCCACGGCGCCGCCGACGAAGACCACCTGCTCGCGCAATTCGCCCAGCGCTTCGGCGACGCTGCGCAGGTAGGGCAGGTTGGGGTCATCGCGGCGCATGGGCTGCCACCTTTCCAGCAAACGCCTGCGTCAATTCAATTTCCATGAGCTTCGACGCCATGCTGCGCTCGCGAGCCCGGCCCGTTCGCAGGGCATCGAGCAGTGCGAGGAGGCGATGCAGGGCCGGATCGGCCAGCGCGGCCTGCGGCGCCGTCCGATAGATTGGCGACAGCGTCGGCCCCTTGGCGTTGCCGGTCGGATGGGCCCAGACCGGTGCCTCACCGGGAGTCACCGTCAACTGGCTTGCCAGCGGCTCGGCGCCGAAGGCCGTCGGTACGCCGCGCTTGACCGGCCCGGGCATGGCCGGCCAGACGTAGCGCACGCCGTGCAATGCGAACTCCAGCAGGTTGGAGTGAACGGGCGACCATTCACCGCGGGCGGGTGCCACGGCCAAGCCGGAAGCGACGGCCCGCTTGACGCTCGCATGCGTCTCCGAGGCGCTCATCGCTAGTGCCTCGCCCAGCGAGGCATAGGTCCAACGTTGCGGCGGATGCGCCGCGGCCTTCAGCAGCACCAGCAGGTCTTGGGGTTTGAGATCCATCTCAGCGTGATATTCGGTATTCGCGAATTGCGAATATCGCTGAGGCGGCGGCGCTTAGCAACTCATTGCTTCAGGCGGCGCGAACGTTGGGCTACAAGGCCCATTTCTAAAGTGTTCCTGGCGGAGACGGTGAGATTCGAACTCACGGAGGGCGCGAACCCTCGGCGGTTTTCAAGACCGCTGCCTTAAACCACTCGGCCACATCTCCTGGAGGAAGGCGCGCATTGTAAGCGCGCCGCGACGCCTCCGAGGGAAGCCGGCTCAGTCCGCGCCGGGCTTCTTCGCCTGCGCGCACGCCACCTGGATGATCTCCTGCGCTTCGCCGTCCGCGACGCGGGCGGCCGTCAGCTCGCCGCCCCAGACGCAGCCGGTGTCCAGCGCCAGCAGGTCCGGCCGCTGCACCAGCCCCAGCGTCGACCAGTGTCCGAACGCGATCGGGTGCCCCGCCGTGCGCCGCTCCGGCACCTCGAACCAGGGCATGAAGCCTTCCGGCGCCGTGCCCAGGCCTTCCTTGGTCTTGAAGTCCAGCCGGCCCTTGGCGTTGCAGAAGCGGATCCGCGTCAGCACGTTGATGATGAAACGCAGCCGCGGCACGCCCGTCAGTTCGTCCTTCCATCGGTCCGGTTCGTTGCCGTACATCTGCGGGAGGAACTCCGCCAGCTCCGGGCCGCGCAGCAGCGCGTGCACCTCTTCGGCCAGCGCCAGCGTCTCGTCCGCGTCCCACTGCGGCACGACGCCCGCGTGCACCATCAGCCAGCCTTGTGCGCGCATCGCCAGCCGCTGCCGGCGCATCCACTCGAGCAGCGCCTCGCGGTCCGGCGCCTGCAGGATCGCGTCCAGGGTGTCCCCTTTGTGCGGGGCCCGCACCCCCGCCGCCGTGGCGAGCAGGTGCAGGTCGTGGTTGCCCAGCAGGCACTGCGCCGCGTCGCCCAGCGACTGCAGCCGACGCAAGGTCGTCAGGGAATCGGGGCCGCGGTTCACCAGATCCCCCAGGAGGTAGAGCCGGTCGCGGGACGGGGAGAAATCGATCTTTTCCAGGAGCCGGGCCAGCGCGTCGCAGCAGCCCTGGAGATCGCCGATGAGGTAATGCATAGCGGGATTCTGCGGTGCCGATGTCACACAGGCTCTGCTAACCTTGCCGACCTTGTGTTTTGGGCGCGACTCGGGGTTAGTACCCGGTCCGCGCTGTCAATGGATACCGCCCTAGTTCTCTTCCTGATCCTGCTCAACGGTTTGTTCGCCATGTCGGAGATGGCCCTCACGGCTTCCCGCAAGGCACGCTTGCAAGTGATGGTGGAGGGCGGCGAGGCCGGGGCGCAGGCCGCGATGGACCTGCACGAGAACCCCACCAAGTTCCTGTCCACGGTCCAGATCGGCATCACCTCCATCGGCGTGCTCAACGGCATCGTCGGCGAGGCCGCCTTTTCCGGTCCGCTGGCCGACGTGCTGCGCGCCAACACGCCGCTGAGCGCGCGCGCCGCGGACATCACCGCCACCGGCCTGGTCGTGCTGGTGCTGACCTTCGTGACCATCATCTTCGGCGAACTCGTCCCCAAGCGCCTGGGCCAGATGTACCCGGAGAACGTCGCGCGCCTGGTCGCGCCGCCGATGGAGATCATGTCGCTGGTGACGCGGCCCTTCGTCAAGCTGCTGAGCTTCTGCACCGAGTTCACGCTCAAGCTGCTGGGCATGGGCGGCCGCGCCAACCGCGCGGTGACGGAAGAAGAGATCGCCGCCAGCCTCGACGAAGGTCGGGACGCCGGCGTGATCGAGGAACACGAGCACCAGATGGTGCGCAACGTGTTCCGCCTGGACGAGCGCCAGATCGGCTCGATGATGATCCCGCGCGCCGAGATCGCGTGGCTGGACATCACCGACCGGCCCGACCAGATGCTGCAGATCCTGCGCGCGCACGGCTACAGCCGCTACCCGGTCTGCCGCGGCGGGCTGCACGACGTGGTCGGCACGGTCAGCGCGCAGAACCTGCTGGCGCGCTCGCTGGCCGGCGAGTCGCTGGACCTGTCGACCGGCCTGGAAGCGCCGGTCTTCGTGCCCGAGACGCTGTCCGGCATGGAACTGCTCGCGCACATGCGCGGGTCGGAGACGCCGCTCGTGTTCGTCGTCGACGAATACGGCGAAGTGCAGGGCGTCGTCGCGATGCGCGACGTCCTGGAAGCCATCGCGGGCGAGTTCAACTCGTCCGATGGCGCGGACGCCTGGGCGGTCCAGCGCGAGGACGGGAGCTGGCTGATGGACGGCCTGATCCCGGTCACCGAGCTGAAGGACCGCCTGGATCTGAAGGAACTGCCCGAGGAGGACCGTGGGCGCTACAACACCCTGGCCGGCATGGTGATGCTGCTGCTGGGGCGTCTGCCGCGCACGGCCGATGTGGCGGAGTGGGACGCGTGGAGATTCGAGGTGGTCGACCTCGACGGCAAGCGTGTGGACAAGGTGCTGGTCTCGCGACTGGCGGACGATGGAGTGAATCAATGAGCAACCCCCCGATGTATGAGAACCTGGTCCCCGTGGACCGCGTGCAGCACAAGAACACGCGCATGAAGATCGGCGCCCCGGTGCTGGACCGCGTGACGCAGCTGAACTCGCTGTTCGTCGCCGTGGCCGAGTTCGCCGACGCCAGCCTCGAGTACCCGGTGGTGTTCGTGCGCGTCGGCCAGGCGGTCGACGGCCAGCGTCCGGCGGTGGCCCCGCTGGCGGTGTTCGGCCTGCGCCAGGGCAGCAACCTGTTCATCAAGGACGGCCAGTGGACCGGCCGCTACGTGCCGGCCTACATCCGCCGCTGGCCCTTCGCGATGGCCCGCATCGAGGAGAACACCGCCGACATGGCGCTGTGTCTGGACATGGGCTCGGGCGCGTTCTCCGAGACCGACGGCGAGCCGCTGTTCAAGGCGGACGGCGAGGCGACCGATCTGCTGCTCAACGCCAAGCAGTTCTGCGAGGACTTCGAGCGCGAGGCCGAGCGCACCCGCCAGGCCTGCGAACTGCTGCAGGACCTGGACCTGCTGCAGGACATGCGCTTCGAGGCGCAGCTGCCCAGCGGCGAGAAGCTCGACGTGGACGGCTTCCTGACCATCAATGAGAAGGCCCTGGCCGAGCTGCCCGACGCGAAGGTCGTCGAGCTGCACCGCAACGGCCTGCTGGAGGTCATCACGATGCATCGCCTGTCGCTGCGCCTGATGAGCCGCCTGGCCCAGATGTACGTCCCGGCCAACTGAAGCGGACGCACTGAACCGGCATTGAGACCTCCGCCGGCGCTCCCCTGGATCCGGGGACGCCGACGGGCGATCACCGGCCGAGACAAACCCCAAGCGGGTTTGCTTGAGTACGGCGTACGCGGCAGCCTCGATAGCATCCGAAGTCCTTAAAGGACGTTGGATGCTGTTCGAGGCTTTTTTGTCGTCCACCGCGATGGAATCGGTGTTCTCGCCGACCGCGGTGGTCCAGTCGATGATGGATGTGGAGGCCGCGCTCGCCCGCGCGGCGGCCCGCGTGGGGCTGATTCCGGCGCCGGCGGCGCAGGCCATCGCCAGCCTGTGCCGCGCCGAACTCTACGACGTGCCGGCGCTGATCGCCGCCGCGCCGCACAGCGGCAACCTGGCCCTGCCGGTCGTGCAGCGCCTGCGCGAGACGGTCGCGCTGTTCGATCCCGCCGCTGCGGTCTACGTGCACCGCGGCGCGTCGGCACAGGATCTCGTCGATACCGCGATGGTGCTGCGCACCCGCGAGGCGCTGCGCCTGCTCGACGACGACCTGCAGCAGCTCTGCGGGCAGCTCCTGGATCTGGCCGAGCGCCATGCCGCCGTGCCGATGCTGGGCCGCACGATGATGCAGCCGGCGCAGGTGATCAGCCTGCGCTACAAGCTCATGAACTGGCTGATGCCGCTGCTGCGCAGCGCCGAACGGCTGCGCGAGCAGGGCCAGGCCTCGCTGCTGCTGCAGCTCGGCGGCGCGGTCGGCACGCTGGACGCGATGGGCGATCGCGCCGACGACATGCTGGTCGCCGTCGCCGCGGAACTCTCGCTGCCGCGCCCCGACATGTGCTGGCACACGCAGCGCGACCGCTGGCTGCGCCTGGGGCTGGAGGTCGGCCTGCTCTGCGGCAACCTCGGCAAGCTGGCGCAGGACTTCGCGCTGATGGCGCAGGCCGAGGTGGACGAACTCAACGAGCCCCCCGGCGAGGGCTACGGCGCCTGCCTGTCGATGCCGCACAAGAAGAACCCGGTCGCGGCCCTGCAGGCGATGGCGGCGGTGCAGCGCGCGCCGCAGCGCGTCGCCGGCCTGATGGGATGCATGACCCCCGAGCATGAGCGTGGGCTTGGCCAGCACCAGGCCGAATTGGCGGAGTGGAGCGGCCTGATGGGCGGCGCGCATGCGGCGGTGCTGGCGCTCAATCGTGCCTTGGCGGAGCCCGTGATCCGGGCGGACCGGATGCGGGCGCATGTCCTCGAACGCCAGGGGTTGGTGGCCAGCGAGCGCCTCGAGCATCTCCTGCTGCCGCGCCTGGGACGCCAGCGCACGGGCGCGATGATCCGCGACCTGATCCACCGCGTGCGCCAGGGCGAAGGCTCGCTCCAGCAACTGCTGCGCTTGGCGCTCGACGTCGGCGACCTGCCGCCGGCATCCATTTCGCCCAACGAACTTGCCGCCATGTTCGACCTGGACGCCATCGCCGCACAGGCGGACGGGCGTGTCGACGCCTTGATGGCCGAAGCGCGTCAGCGCCTGGATGGGCTGGCCGCTCAACCGTGTGTGTGAGCCCGTTCGTGACCGATTTCACGACCGGTGGTCGGACGCAACGAGATACGAACTTGTTGGTCGAATGACGGACAAGCAGGGCGTGAAGCGACAAATATCCCCAGATGCTGTATGGATTTCAGCAAAAAAGTGGGGGTGAGCTGTCCCATGAATTCGGCATTTGAACCAATTGCATCTGGTTACGCCTGCAACAAGTCTCGCGCCGGGAGGCGTGACCCCCAAGGGCGGGGAACTCGGGCAATGCACGTGGCGGCGAGGGACGGCGCGGTTCCCCAAGTGGGCGTCCGCTTTGTAACGGAATTCCCTCAAATGCGGGGTTTCGCCCTGGCAAGGGATTGACCCGGGTCGGGACCCGGGACAGACCCGTAAGACGAGGGTCGCATTTGTTAACTATCGTAGCGGCCGGCAGTAACTACTTTGAGTAGGTCATAGACTCGCCCTTGATAACCAAGCAGTCTGGAGTTGGGAATGAGCGACGAATCTCGCATGTCGAACATTGAATTGGAAGCGCCCGCAAGCCCTTTGCAGGCGCTGCAGTCCATTGGTTCGGAGATGTCGTTTCTCCGCTCCGATTCCGTGGAGCTCGTTTCCCGTGAGACGGAGTTTGGCCGCATCGAGATCCGTGCACTCATGGAGGGCACCGGACATGCGCTGCTGGAACGTCGGTACGCGTCACGGGGTTACAGGCTGAGCCGGTCTGCGGACGTGACCCTGGGCGCTTATTGGGAAGGTCGGCTGGTGTCGACGCTGGGCTTGCGGCGTGACGGCGGCAACCTGGCCGCGGACCAGAGTTTCCCGGCGGAGATGGCCGGCATGCGCCGTCAAGGCTGGCAGCTGTGCGAATTCACCCGGTTGGCCGCCGATCCTGAAGGTCCGTCCAAGCTCGTGCTGGCCAGCCTGTTCCACCTGGCCTACCTGCATGCGGCCCACCATTGGGGGGCCGAGTTCCTGGTGATCGAGGTCAATCCTCGCCACAAGGGCTTCTACCGCCGGATGCTGGATTTCCAGCCGCACGGCGAGGAGCGGCTGCACCGCAGCGTCGGCGCCCCGGCGGTGCTGATGAGCCTGTCGCTGGCCTACGGCGCGACACAGGTCAAGAAGTTCGGCGGTTCGCTGAACGAGGACAGCCGCTCGCGCACGCTGTTCCCGTACTTCTTCGCGACCAAGGACGAACCGGCGCTGCTGAGCAAGCTGGCCGACGTCTACGGCTACGACGCCTGATCGAAGCGCGGCCTCCCGCGCCGATGCGTCCGCCGGCTTGCCGGCGTCCCCGAAGTCCCCGCGTCCTTGCGTCCCCGGGGCGAGCGGCGCGTCAGGCCTCCAGCCAGTGCAGGCTGAACCAGCGCTGATCGTCCGTCCAATGCGCTGACGGCTTGAATCCGGCCTCCCGCGCCAGCGCCTGGAAGCTCTCCACGCTGTACTTGTACGAGTTCTCCGTGTGCAGGCTCTCGCCGGGCACCAGCGTGTAGCGGCGACCCTGCAACTGCAGGTGCTGCTCGCCGCGCGGCAGCAGGTGCATCTCGATGCGATGCTGGCGCGGGTCGTAGAACGCGTAGTGGTCGAAGCCGTCCGGGTCGCATTCCAGCTTCAGCTCGCGCTGGGCGTGGCGGAGCAGGTTGAGGTTGAAGCGCGCCGTCACGCCTTGGGCATCGTTGTAGGCGGCATGCAGCCGGGCGGGGTCCTTGATGAGGTCCACGCCGATCAGCAGCGCGCCGCCGTCGAGCTCCTCGCGCAGGAGCCGCAGGAACGCCAGCGCCTCGTCCGGATTGAAGTTGCCGATGCTGGATCCGGGGAAGAAACCCACGCGCCGGCCGTCCGTCGGCGCGTCGGGCAGCACATGCATGCGGGTGAAGTCGGCCACCACCGGCAGGATGCGCAGCGCGGGGTGCTCGCGCTGCAGCGACTCGCAGGCGGCCAGCAGGTGCGGGCCGGAGATGTCCACCGGCACGAAGCTGTGCAGCTGCTGCGTGCGTTCCAGCAGCAGGCGCACCTTCACCAGCGCGCCGGCGCCGTACTCGATCAACTGGGCGCCCGGCCCCATGCGCGCGGCGAAGTCGTCGGCGAAGCGGCGCAGCAGGGCGAGCTCGGTGCGCGTCGGGTAGTACTCCGGCAGGTCGCAGATCTGCTCGAAGAGGGCCGAGCCTTGCGTGTCATAGAAGTACTTCGGGGAAATCGCGTGCTCGGGTCCGGCCAGCGCCGCGTGAAGGTCCTCGGCGAAACTGCTCATGCGTGGGTCTCCGCGCGGGGTCGCGCATCGCGGGCCAGTCTCAGCCCGGTGAACTGCCAGCGCGCGGCCGGCGGGAAGAAGTTGCGGTAGGTCGGGCGCGTGTGGCCGGGCGGCGTCGCCACACTGCCGCCGCGCAGCACCAGCTGGCCGACCATGAACTTGCCGTTGTATTCGGACGCGGCACCGTCCAACGGCCGGAAGCCGGGATACGGGTGATAGGCCGAGCGGGTCCACTGCCAGACCTGGTCGTCCAACTGTTCGATGCCGGGCAAGGCCGACGCGGCCTCCCATTCCTGCTCGCTGGGCAGCCGGGCGCCAGCCCATTCCGCATACGCGGCGGCCTCGTAGAAGCTGAGCTGCATCACCGGCGCGGCCGGGTCCATCGGACGCAGCCCGTGCAGGCCGAACACCGACCAGCGCTGACCGATGCCAGTCCGGGTGCCAGTGCTTGCGTCCGCGGACGGATCGCCGCCCTCGTCCACCCAGTACATCGGCGCCCGCCAGCCCTGCTGCTGCACCGTGGCCCAGCCGTCGGACAGCCACCAGCGCGGCTCGCGGTAGCCGCCGGCCTCGATGAAGCGCAGGAAGTCGCCGCAGGTCACGAGCCGGCTCGCGATCTCGAAGGGCTCCAGCCAGACGCGATGGCGCGGCCCCTCGTTGTCGAAGGCGAACGCCGCCGGCGTCGCGCCTTCGGCGCGCACGTCGCGGCCGATCTCGACGAGGCCGCCCTCATGGCCCAGCCAGTCGCTCGTGCCGGCCGCGATCGGCGCGGGCGTGCTGTCCATCAGGGCGGGCCGCCACGGATGGCAGGACAGCAGATGCAGCGCGTCGGTCAGGAGCAGCTCCTGGTGCTGCTGCTCATGATGCAGGCCGAGCGTCAGCGTCGGCGCGATCTCGTCCCACTGCGCGTCGCTGCAGCGCGCGATCAACTGACGGATGTGCGTGTCGACATGGCGCCGGTAGGCGCGCACCTGATCCAGCGACGGCCGCGTCAGCAGGCCCCGCTGCGGGCGGGGATGGCGCGGGCCGAGGCCTTCGTAATACGAGTTGAAGAGGAAGTGGAAGGACTCGTCGAGCGGCTGGTATCCCGGCAGGTGCGGGCGCAGCAGCAACGCTTCGAAGAACCAGCTGGTGTGGGCCTGGTGCCACTTGGCCGGGCTCGCGTCCGGCATCGACTGCGCGGCCTGGTCTTCGACCGACAGCGGCTCGGCCAGCGTCAGCGTATGGCGCCGCACCGCTTCGAAACGGCGCGCGAGGTCGCGCCGCGCCGGCGGCAGATCGTGATCCGACATGCAAGCAACTCCTGCGGCCCCGGGGGGGGGAAAGGGCCGGACGACAACGGTAGCCGATTTGCCGCGTCCCCGCCCGGCACGGGCCGCTCGGCGGGATCCGTCGGGACGGCTCAACTGCCACCCGATGTCAGGTAGGGCAAGGCGGGTACCCGCGATCGGTCGACGGCAGTGGCGCAAGGCCGGGAGCGCACCGACGACGCGCGCGCCGTCGATTCATCGGGACGTCACGCCGCGCGGGCAGGCTGACGGCGATCCGGCTTCACGCCGCCGCCCACGCCGCTGCCCTTGCCCATACGCATGACGCCACGCCCATGACGCCGCCCTCGATGTCCTCGTCGCTGACCTCCCCATCGACCCCTGCGCTGGTCTCGACCGCTTCTGCGCCCGGGCTGCCGGCGATCGCCCTGCCGTTCGCCGGTCTGGCCGACGGAGACGGCCTCCCGCTGTCGTGGCTGCAGGACCGCGTGCTGGCCGAGCGTCTGCTCGAGGCCTTGTGGAGCGCGCGCCAGCCGGCGACGCCGGCGCAGTTCTTCGTGTGGAGCCAGAATCGGCTGCAACCGCTGCTGCCGCATCGGCTGATGGTCTGCGTCGGCGATCAGTCGCCGTCGCCGCGGCTGGCGGCGCAGCTCTTCCATCTGAAGCCCATCGGCGACGCGCTGCACTCACAGCTCGAATCGTCGGACCACGGCTTGTGGCTGCATCTGATCCGCCGCTGGGGCGACGGGCGGCGGCCGCTGCACATCGATCTCGCGCGGGAATCGGACTCGGCGCTGTTCCAGCCGCTGCTGGAGGCAGGCCTGCGGGAGCTGGCGCTGCATGGCGTCGCCGCCGACGGCGATCGGCCGCAGGGCCTGTTCCTGTTCGCCGGAGAGGGCTGGGAGGACGACCACCTGCGCCGCCTGGAGCTGCTGACGCCGGCGCTGCACGCCGCCTGGCGGCGGGCGCGCCTGCAGTCGCGGGGGCAGGCCTTGCCGCGTCGGGCGGGATCGCTGGTGACGCCGCGCGAGCAGCAGATCGTCGAGGGCTTGCGCGCCGGCCTGAGCAACGAGGGGATCGCGATCCAGCTGGGCATCAGCATGTTCACGGTCAAGAACCACGTGCGCAAGATCCTGCGCAAGCTGGGCGCGAACAACCGCGCGCAGGCGGTGGCGATCGCGATGTCGCGCCGGGAACTCAGCGAGCCGGAGCCGCCCGCGGCGTGAACAAGCGCAGCACCAGCGCGTGCACCGCGACGCCGATCACGGCGCCGATCATGTCGGCGAGCACGTCCTGCGCGTCGGCATCGCGACCGGGGATCTGCGACTGGACCAGCTCGATCGCCACGCCGTAGGCCAGCAGCGTCGCCAGGACGATCCAGCGGCGGCGCGGACCGGCGGCCACGCCCTGCATGCCGATGAAGGCCAGCGTGCCGAAGGCGGTGAAGTGATTCGCCTTGTCCCAGCCGAGGTCGGCCGCCGGCGGCGGATGGGGCGAGAACGCCAGCCAGCTCGCGCCGGCCACCACCGCCAGGAAGAGGAAACGCCAGGCGTTGCGCCAGCGCGGGTCATGCAGGACTTCAGACATGCGGGGCAGTGTGCCATGCACGTGTGAAGCGAAAGTGAGGCAGCGGCCGCTTCACGGGTCGCCTCAGGGGTCGCCTTACGGGTCGCC
Organism: uncultured Roseateles sp.; assembly: GCA_946886855.1. The sequence continues at coordinate 32,315 of CAMPJJ010000044.1, forward strand.
TCACTCCAACTGCTCGTGATGGTGGCTCGCGCCGCGCTTCCAGTAGGCCGACGCGCGGATCGCATGCCGGTCGTGACCCTTCTCGTCGACGAGGATGCGTCGCACGGCGGCCATCGCAACGGCCTCGCCGGCGCACCAGGCGTAGCCCTCGCCGGACGGCAGGCTCAGCGAGCGGGCGGCCGACAGCAGCGCGTCGTCGCCGTCGACCCAGTGCAGGTCGATGTCGGCCCGGGTGTCGAAGGCGCGGCGATCGCTTTCCGGCACGTTGAGCAGCGCGATGACGCGTGCGCCAGCGGGCAGTTCCTCGAGGCGGCGCGCCACGGCGGGCAGGGCGGTCTCGTCGCCGACCAGCAGGTGCCAGTCGAAGTCGGTCGGAATGATGAAGGAGCCGCGCGGTCCGCCGACGGTCAGGGTGTGACCCGGCTGCGCCTGTGCGGCCCAGGCCGCGGCGGGGCCGTCGCCATGTTGGGCGAATTCGATCACCAGCTCGCGTGCCGCATTGTCGAAGCGGCGCGGCGTGTAGTCGCGCATGACCGGCGCACCGTCGGCATCGGGCGCGAAGATCAGCTTCACGTGGTCGTCGAAGGACGCGCTGACGAAGTCGGCGAGTGAATCGCCGGTCAGGGTCACGCGGCGGAAGTTGGGCGTCACGTCGTCGACGCCAATGACCGTCAGCTCGCGGCGCTTGAGTTCATGGCGAACGCGCTGGACGCGGCTGGCGGAAGACATCGAAGGGAGGGCGTCCGTCGTGGACGGGCTGGGCGTGTTCAGGGGATCGGGCTTCATTGCGGTTGATCTCGATATCGTTGACAATGTCATCCATCTTGCGACGAAACGATTGACAATGTCAACCAACACCACGGGCCGAAGGGGCAAGGACGAGGACGTGCTGGAGCTGGTGCATTCGGTGATGCATCGCTACCGCGCGTTGCAGTACCGCTTCCTGCGCGACGGCCCGCAGGACATCACGCACATGGAAGGCAAGGTGCTGTTCTTCTTCGAGCGGCACCCCGGTGCCACGCAGAGCGATCTCGCGTTGCACAGCGGGCGGGACAAGGCGCAGTTGGCGCGGCTGATCAAGACCTTGCGGGACAAGGGCCTGCTCGACGCGAAGACCGACGAGGTCGATCGCCGCCAGGTGCGGTTGAGCGTCAGCGAGGCCGGCTTGACGGTGCAGCGCGAGCTCAAGCGCCAGGCGAAGCAGGTCTCGGTGCAGGCGCTCGCCGGGTTGAGCGCGGAGGAGCAGTCGCAGCTCGCCGCACTGCTGAAGCGCGTGCAGGGGAATCTGGGCGAGGAGTGAATCGGCGCGGGCGTTGTCTCCGTGCGACGGCGGCGCGGAAATTGTCGACCTCGAAAATCTGCGCTATAGTCGTAGACTCTGTTGTTCGCGACAGCGCCGATGTAGCTCAGTTGGTAGAGCAGCGCATTCGTAATGCGAAGGTCGGGAGTTCGACTCTCTTCATCGGCACCAATCTGAAAAGCCGCTTGGGTTCTCCCAAGCGGCTTTTTCTTTGGCGGCGCATCGCGCCACAGGTGGGGCGCCACAGGTGGGCGCCGTCGGTGGCAACATGGCGCGCCATGAGCCCCCTCGACCGCGACCACCACCATCACGACCACCCGCCCGGCCCTGCGCCGGTGACGCTCACGCTCGCCGCCCTCGAGGCCGAGCCGCTGCCCGGCACGCTCAAGGGACTGCCCGCGGTTGCCGAAGGCGTGCCGCTGAGCGGGCTCGGCGCGCTGGGGTTGTCGCTGCTGGCCGGCGACCTGCCGTTGCCCGCGGCCATCTTGAAGGAGTCGGCGCTGACCCACAACGCGCGCTGGATGCGCGAGTTCACGGCGCGCGCAGGCGTGAGCCTCGCCCCGCACGGCAAGACGACGATGGCGCCCCAGCTCTTCCAGCGTCAGTTCGACGAAGGCGCCTGGGGCATGACGGCGGCGACGGCGGCGCATGTGCGCACGTACCGGCGCTTCGGCGTGCCGCGCGTGGTGCTGGCGAATCAGCTGATCGGCAAGGCGGACCTGGAGCTGGTGTTCCGCGAGCTGGAAGCGTCGCCCGATTTCGATTTCTATCTGCTGGTCGACTCCGCCGCGGGCCTGGATGTGCTGCGCCGCGCCGCTGTCGAGCGCGGCCTGAAACGGCCCCTTCAAGTGCTGTTGGAAGTCGGCACGCCGGGCGGGCGCACCGGCGTCCGGACGATGGCGGACGGCGTCGCGCTGGGCCGCCTCATCCGCGATGCCGCGCCGACGATCGTGTTGCGAGGCGTGGAAGCCTTCGAGGGCGTCTACAGCGGTGACGACACGGCGCGCGTGGAACTCGGCGCGCTGACGATGATCGAGACGGTCGCAGAGCTGACGCGCCTGGGCTGCGCCGAGGGCTGGTTCGCGGCGGACGAGGTGCTGCTGACCGCGGGCGGTTCGGCCTTCTTCGACATGGCGGCGAAGACGCTGGCGTCGGTCGAGGCGGCCGGCACCGGCCATGCGCTGCGCGTGGTCCTGCGCAGCGGCTGCTACCTCAGCCACGACAGCCTGCAGTACGAGCGCATGCAGGACCGCATGCGGCAGCGCGCCGGCGCGCTGTGGGGCGACGGTCCCGGGCTGCGCAACGCGATCGAGGTCTGGGCGTATGTGCAGTCGGTGCCCGAACCGGGCCGCGCGATCTGCACGGCGGGCCGACGCGACCTGAGCTACGACGCCTGCCTGCCGCAACCGCTGTGGTGGTACCGCCCGAGTCTGCATGACGCGCCGCGGGCGACGCCGGCCCACTGGGCGGTCACGAAGCTCAACGACCAGCATGCGTATGTCGATGCCGGCGGGGAGGGCGGCAGCGGCTCGGACGGTGGCGCGCTGCTGCTGCAGGTCGGCGACCTGATCGCCTTCGGCGTCGGCCACCCCTGCACGACCTTCGACAAGTGGCCGCTGCTCTACACGGTCGACGACGGCTACCGGGTCATCGGCGGCGTGCGGACCTTCTTCTGAATCGACGGCGAGAATCCGCCATGCATGACATCATCTGCCCGCACTGCCACAAGGCCTTCAAGATCGACGAGGCGGGATACGCCGACATCCTCAAGCAGGTGCGCGACACCGACTTCGAGAAGCAGCTGCATGAGCGGCTCGCGCTGGCCGAGCAGGACAAGCGCAACGCCGTGGAGCTGGCGCAGGCGAAGACGGCCGGCGAACTGCAGAAGGCCGCCGCGCTGAAGGACGGCGAGATCCAGGAACTGAAGGCCAGACTCGACGCCGGCGAGGTGCAGCGCAAGCTCGCGGTGAGCGAGGCGCTGAGCGCGCTGGAGAAGCAGGCCCAGGAGGCCGCCGCGGCGAAGGACGCCGAGATCCAGGGCCTGAAGGCGAAGCTGGACGCGGCCGGCGTGGCGCAGCAGCTGGCCCTGTCGAAGGCCGTCGTCGCGGTGGAGAAGGAACGCGACCAGCTGCGCAGCGGCCTCGAACGCGCCGAGCTCGAGAAGCAGCTCGCCGAGAAATCGCTCAAGGACAAGTACGAGACGCAGATCAAGGACCGCGACGACGCCATCGAGCGCCTGCGCGACATGAAGGCGCGGCTGTCCACCAAGATGGTCGGCGAGACCCTCGAACAGCATTGCGAGACCGAGTTCAACCGCATCCGCGCGACCGCGTTCCCGCGCGCCTACTTCGAGAAGGACAACGACGCGCGCTCGGGCAGCAAGGGCGACTACATCTTCCGCGACGCCGATGAGTCCGGCACGGAGATCGTCTCGATCATGTTCGAGATGAAGAACGAGAACGACCGCACCGCCACGAAGAACCGCAACGAGGACTTCCTCAAGGAACTCGACAAGGACCGCGTCGAGAAGGGCTGCGAGTACGCGGTGCTGGTCTCGCTGCTGGAGCCGGAGAGCGAGCTCTACAACACCGGCATCGTCGACGTCTTCCACCGCTATCCGAAGATGTACGTGGTGAGGCCGCAGTTCTTCATTCCCATCATCACGCTGCTGCGCAACGCGGCGATGAACTCGCTGAAGTACAAGACGGAGCTGGCGCTGGTCAAGGCGCAGAACATCGACATCACCCACTTCGAAGCGCAGCTCGAGGGCTTCAAGTCGGCGTTCGGGAAGAACTACGAACTGGCGTCGCGGCGCTTCCAGACGGCGATCGACGAGATCGACAAGTCCATCGACCACCTGCAGAAGACCAAGGAAGCGCTGCTGGGCACCGATCGCAACCTGCGCCTGGCCAATGACAAGGCGCAGGACGTGACGATCAAGAAGCTGACCAAGGGCAATCCGACGATGGCCGCGAAGTTCGCCGAGCTCAAGAATGGCGACAAGCCTGCCGCCGCCGATCGCGGCAACGACGGCAGCGACGGCAGCGACGGCAACGACGGCAACGACGGCAACGACGGCAAGGACGACAGGCGCGACGAAGGCCGTCTGTTCTGAGAGGCTGAGCGGCGGAGGGGCCCGGAAGCAGGAAGGCCGCTCATCGAGCGGCCTTCTGCGGGGGCGAGGTGAGGGATCCGGCTCGCGCCGGATCGATGCTTTCCCTCACTTGGCCTGGTCGGCCTCCAGGTGGTATTGCGTCACCCGCTCGACCTCGTTCTTCGAGCCCAGCACGACCGAGACCCGCTCGTGCAGCTTGCCCGGCTGCAGGTCCATGATGCGCTGGCGGCCGTTGGTCGCCGCGCCGCCGGCCTGCTCGACCAGGAAGGCCATCGGGTTGGCCTCGTACATCAGGCGCAGCTTGCCGGCCTTGTTCGGCTCGCGCTTGTCCCACGGGTACAGGAAGACGCCGCCGCGGGTCAGGATGCGGTGCACGTCCGCCACCATGGACGCGATCCAGCGCATGTTGAAGTCCTTGCCGCGCGGACCCGTCGTGCCGGCCAGGCACTCGTCGATGTAGCGCTTCACCGGCGCGTCCCAGTGCCGCATGTTGGACATGTTGATCGCGAACTCCTTGGTGTCCGCGGGGATCTTCACGTCGTCGGCGGTCAGCACCCACGAACCCTGCTCGCGGTCCAGTGTGAACATCGCCACGCCGTCGCCCACCGTCAGCACCAGCGTCGTCTGCGGTCCGTAGACGCAGTAGCCGGCCGCCGCCTGCGCGGTGCCGGGCTGGTGGAAGTCCTCTTCGCTGATGCCCTTGGCGCCTTCGGGCTTCTTCAGCACCGAGAAGATCGTCCCGATCGACACGTTCACGTCGATGTTGCTCGAGCCGTCCAGCGGATCGAACATCAGCAGGTACTCGCCCTGCGGGAAACGGTTGGGCACCAGGTGGATGCTCTCCATCTCCTCCGAGGCCATCGCGGCCAGATGGCCGCCCCACTCGTTGGCTTCGATCAGCACCTCGTTGGCGATGATGTCCAGCTTCTTCTGGACCTCGCCCTGCACGTTCTCGGACCCGGCCGTGCCCAGCACATCGCCCAGCGCGCCCTTGTTGACGCTGATGGCGATGCGCTTGCAGGCGCGGGCGACCACCTCGATCAGCAGCCGCAGCTGCTGGGGGATGTGGCCGTGCAGCCGCTGCTGCTCGACGAGGTATTGGGTCAGGCTGACGCGTTGACTCATGAAACGACTCCGATGGTTGCGAATCAGGGGGCGGGCTCGGCCTGCGTGTCGGACGCCAGCGCGCGCTGGATGATCTCGCGCACGTCGTTGGACAGGTCCGGCTTGGCGGCGACGCGGGCGATGGCCTCGCGCGCGGCGCTGCGGTACGGCTGGGCCAGCGCGGTCCAGCGGTCCATCACGCGCGCCAGTCGGCCGGCGACCTGCGGGTTGATCGCGTCCAGCGCCAGCACCTGCTCCGCCCAGAAGACGTAGCCCGCCGCATCGGCGCGGTGGAACGCGGCCGGGTTGAACATCGCCAGCGAGAAGATCAGGCTGCGCGCGCGGTTCGGGTTCTTCAGCGTGAAGTCGGGGTGCTTCATCAGCTGCTTGACCTTCGCGAAGGTCTTGCCGTCGCGCTCGGCCGCGCGGCCTTGCAGCGCGAACCACTTGTCGATGACCAGCGCCTCGCCCTTGAACTGGGCATGGAAGCGCGCCAGCGCGCTGTCGGCCAGCTCCGCATGCGCGTTCACGAGCGCGGACAGCGCGCCCATGCGGTCGGTCATGTTGGTCGCGTCCTTGAAGCGCTGGTACGCGCGGCCCGGCCACACCCCGTCGCCGCCGCGGGCCGCGTTCAGGACCAGCATCGCCAGCGACAGGTTCACCAGCGCGCGCTTGCCGCTCTGCACCGGGTCCGGGTTGTAGCCGGTGGTCACCTGGTGCGCGTCGAAGGCCCAGGCCCAGTCGGCCTGCAGCGCCGAGGCCAGCTGCATTTGCGCCGCCTCGACCGCGGCGTGGATGGCCTGCGGGTCGACGACGTCCAGCTGCTCGGCGATGTAGGCCTCGTCGGGCAGCTGCAGCGCCAGCGCCTTGAAGGCGGGGTCCAGCTCCGGATGACGCAGCACCGCGCGCATCGCGTCGATGTAGGCGGCATCCAGCACCAGCGGCTGGCCCGCGCGCACCGCGCCCAGGATGCGGTTCAGCGCGAGCCGCTGGCTGGCTTCCCAGCGGTTGAAGGCGTCGCTGTCATGCTTGAGCAGCACCAGCAGCTCGGCGTCGCCGAGGCCGTCGTCCAGCACCACCGGCGCGGAGAAACCGCGCAGCAGCGACGGCACCGGCTCGGACGGCACGTTGACGAAGACGAAGGACTGTTCGGCCTGGTCCAGCACCAGCACGCGCTCGGTGTCGGTGGCGCCGGCGGCGCCATCCTCGCCTTGCTGCATCAGCGGCAGCGCCTGACCGTCGCGCGACAGCAGGCCGAGCGCGACCGGGATCACCTGCGGCAGCTTGGCCGCCTGGCCCGCCGTGGCCGCGCTCGATTGCGTCAGCGTCAGCGTCCAGGTCTGCGCGGCCGCGTCGTAGACGCCGCGTGCCTGCAGGCGCGGCGTGCCGGCCTGTGCGTACCAGCGCTTGAACGCGTCCAGGCGCGTCGTCAGCGGCGAGCCCGGGTTCGCGTCCGCGATCGCCTGCGCGAAGTCGTCGCAGGTCACGGCCTGGCCGTCATGCCGCTCGAAATACAGCGCCATGCCCTTGGCGAAACCGTCGCGGCCCACCAGCGTCTGGTACATGCGGACCACTTCCGCACCCTTCTCGTAGACGGTGGCGGTGTAGAAATTGTTGATCTCGACGTACTCGTCGGGACGGACCGAGTGGGCCATCGCGCCGGCATCCTCGGGGAACTGGCGGGCGCGCAGCGCGCGCACGTCCTCGATGCGGCAGACCGCGCGCGCGCTCGGCGTGGCGGCCATGTCCTGGCTGAACTCCTGGTCGCGGAAGACCGTCAGGCCTTCCTTGAGCGACAGCTGGAACCAGTCGCGGCAGGTGACGCGGTTGCCGGTCCAGTTGTGGAAATACTCATGCGCGACGATGGACTCGATGCGGGCGAAGTCCGCGTCGGTCGCGGTGGCGGGGGAGGCCAGCAGCGCCGAGGTGTTGAAGATGTTCAACCCCTTGTTCTCCATCGCGCCCATGTTGAAGTCGGACACGCCGACGACCATGAAACGTTCCAGGTCCAGCGGCAGGTTGAAGCGCGCCTCGTCCCAGACGACGGACGCGATCAGCGAGTTCATCGCATGTTCGGTCTTCTCCAGGTCGCCCTGGCGGACGTAGACCTGCAGCAGGTGGTCCTTGCCGCCGCGGGTGCGGATGCGCTGCTCGCGCGCGACCAGGTCGCCGGCGACCATCGCGAAGAGGTAGCTGGGCTTGGGGAAGGGGTCGTGCCACTTGGCCAGATGACGGCCGTTGTCGAGCTCGGCCGACTCGACCAGGTTGCCGTTGGACAGCAGCACCGGGAATCTGGCCTTGTCGGCGCGCATCGTCACCGTGTAGACCGCCATCACGTCGGGGCGGTCCAGGAAGTAGGTGATGCGGCGGAAGCCTTCGGCCTCGCACTGCGTGAAGAAGCTGCCGCCCGAGGTGTACAGCCCCGACAGCGTGGTGTTCTTCTCCGGGCAGCAGGTGTTGCGGATCTCGAGGGTGAAGTCCGCGTCGGGCACGTTGTCGATGATCAGCTCATGGCCTTCCTGGCGGAAGGACACGCTCTCGCCGTCGATCAGCACGCGCAGCAGGTTGAGTTCCTCGCCATGCAGGCGCAGGGGGCCGTGGGGCACCGCGGCGTTGCGTTCCAGGCGCATCTTGCTGGCGACCAGCGTCTTGGCCGGATCGAGGTCGAAGCACAGGTCGACGGTGCGGATCCAGAAGATCGGCGCGACGTAATCGGCGCGGCGGATCAGGGTGGCAGTGCCTTCACGCATGGCGGACTTCCTTGTAGGAATGAAGAAGCCCCGGGCCGGGAATCGAGCGCCGGGGCATTTGTCTCAATGTTTCTCTTACACGCCCTGTTTGAGGGACGCTGTGATGAACGCGTCGAGGTCGCCGTCCAGCACCTTCTGGGTGTTGGAGATCTCGACGTTGGTGCGCAGGTCCTTGATGCGGCTCTGGTCCAGCACGTACGAGCGGATCTGGTGGCCCCAGCCCACGTCGGTCTTGCTGTCCTCGAGCTTCTGCTGCTCGGCCATGCGCTTCTTCATCTCATGGTCGTACAGGCGCGAGCGCAGGCGCTTCCAGGCCACGTCGCGGTTGCTGTGCTGGCTGCGGCCGTCCTGGCACTGCACGACGATGCCGGTCGGGATGTGGGTCAGGCGCACCGCCGAGTCGGTCTTGTTGATGTGCTGACCGCCGGCGCCCGACGCGCGGTAGGTGTCGGTGCGGACGTCCGACGGGTTGATGTCGATCTCGATCGAATCGTCCACTTCCGGATACACGAACAGCGAGGCGAAGCTGGTGTGGCGGCCGCCCGAGGAGTCGAACGGGCTCTTGCGCACCAGGCGGTGCACGCCCGATTCGGAGCGCAGCAGGCCGAAGGCGTACTCGCCTTCCACCTTGATGGTGGCGCTCTTGATGCCGGCGATCTCGTCGTCGGTCTGCTCTTCGACGTCGGTCTTGAAGCCCTTGCGCTCGCAGTACTTCAGGTACTGGCGCAGCAGCATGCCGGCCCAGTCGCAGGCCTCGGTGCCGCCGGCGCCGGCCTGGATGTCGATGAAGCAGTTCAGCGGGTCGGCCGGGTTGCTGAACATCCGGCGGAACTCGAGTTCCTCGACCTTCTCGGCCAGCTTGACGGACTCGGCCTCGATGGTCTGGATGCCGGCGATGTCGTTGTCGTCCTTGGACATCTCGAACAGTTCGAGGTTGTCGGTGATGTTGGACGTCAGGTGGTTGATCGTCTCGACGACCTGTTCCAGCGTGCGCTTTTCCTTGCCGAGTTCCTGGGCCCGCTTGGGATCGTTCCAGACGTTGGGGTTCTCCAGGGCGGCGTTGACTTCATTCAACCGCAGCGCTTTGCGGTCGTAGTCAAAGGTACCCCCTTAGCGCGTCGGTACGCGCTTGCAGATCGGCCAGCGTGCTGCCGATCGCATTGATGTGTTCGATGTCCATGATTCGTTCGAAGCGTTCGAAGGGTGGAGCCCCCGAAGGGGGCCCGAAGCCGGGTATTTTCTCATGCTGACGCGAACGGGCTCCCTAAGATGGCGGCATGCGTCCAAAACCGCCTGTCCCCGATGCGGGTTACCCGTCCGGAACGCCCCCAGGGCCCCCGGCAGGCCCCCCTTCAGGCACCCCCTCCGGCATGTTCCGCGCCCGGCGCCGCCGGGTGCGCCGCGGGAACTGGCGGCTGACGCTGACGCTGCTCGTCGTGTGGGCGCTGGTGACCTTCGGCGTCGCGTACTTCGCGCGGGCGCTCAGCTTCGATTTCTTCGGCTGGCCGTTCAGCTTCTGGGTGGGCTCGCAGGGGGCGTTGATCGTCTACGTCGCGATCGTCGTGATCTACGCGACCGTCATGAACCGCCGGGAGGCGGAGGCCGGCGTGCAAGACCCGGCACCGTATTTCGACGAGGTGGAGGCCAAACGCCCGGAAAAGGAGCGCTCCGGGCCGATCACGGGGTTTTGAGTCAGAACGGCGAGGAC
>CAMPJJ010000045.1 GCA_946886855.1 uncultured Roseateles sp.
CTCCCCTGCCCATCAACGCAGCATCCCACCGTCCGGTCGTCCGGTCGTCCCATTACCCGGAATCTCAAGGAGCCCCCATGTCCCAACGTCTCGACTACAGCCAGATCTCTCCCGCCGGCGTGAAGGCGCTCGGCGGCGTCTACGGTTACGTCGCCCAGAGCGGCCTGCCGCCAGCGCTCATCGAACTCACCTTCCTGCGGATCTCGCAGATCAACAACTGCGCCTACTGCCTCGACATGCACACGCGGGACCTGCTCAAGAAGGGCGTGCCCGTCGAGAAGCTGGCGCTGGTGCAGGCCTGGCAGGAAGGCGGCGCGCTGTTCGACGCCCGCGAGCGCGCGGCGCTGGCCTGGGCCGAGTCCGTCACGCGCGTGGCCACGACCGGCGTGCCCGATGCCGACTACGCCGCGGCGAGCGCGGTGTTCAGCGAGAAGGAGCTGGTCGACCTCACGATCGCGATCGGCCTCATGAACACCTACAACCGCCTGGCCATCAGCTTCCGCAACGTGCCGCAGGCTGCGGCAATGGCGGCGCGTTGATCAGCCGATCGCGCGCCGCAGGTTCTCCCGGGCGCGCGCCTCCAGGCGCTCGCGCAGCGCGGGCGTGCTGTAGAGCACCGGGCGCTCCAGGAAGGTCCTGAGGATCTGCTTGCGCTTCCTGCGGAATAGGAAACCCGGCACGTAGGCGTACTCGTCGCGGATCTGGCGCTCGTAGTCGTCGAAGCGCGGTCGCTCGGCGCCCAGGATGGCCAGGTCGATGTCGACCAGCACCTGCTCGTCGACGCTGGCCGGCACGCCGTCGTGTTTCGTCACCAGCACCAACTGCCGCACGCGACCGGCGACGTCGCGGGCCACGCCCGCGGCGAGCAACGCCTCATGCGCCCAGTCGGCGCTGCGCTCCTCGTTGCCCGACCCCTTCACGTCGTAGATCGCGTCGTGGAACCAGAGCGCCATCTCGACCTCGGCGGGATGCGCGGCCAGACCGCCCACCTCGTCGAACAGCGCGAGGCATTCCTCGAGATGCTGGCGCGTGTGGTACTTGCGTTGCGGCTCGGCGTAGCACGCGAGGAGGTCGTCGCGCAGCGCCAGGCCGCTCCCTGCGCGGCGGGTGTCGCGCGGTGACGCGTCCGTGTCGCTGCCGACGAGCGCGGACCACGCGCGCTGCCAGGATCGTTCGAAGAGAGCGTTCATGTGCGCTGGATGGTAGCGGCTGCCGGAGCCCCAGCTACGATCCCGGTCATGGCCATCCACATCACCACCCCGACCGTCGAGTCCGACGCGTTCAGTACCCCGGACCAGCGCGTCTGGTTGAAGCTCGAAGCCCTCCAGCCCTGCGGCTCGTTCAAACTGCGCGGCATCGGCCACGCCTGCGAGGTCCATGCGGCGCGCGGCGCAACCCGGCTGCTGTCGTCCTCGGGCGGCAATGCGGGGATCGCGGTCGCGTATGCGGGCCGCCGCCTCGGCTTGCCCGTCGTCGTGGTCGTGCCGGAAACGACCCGCGAATGGCCGCGGACGCTGATCCGCCGTCAGGGCGCGGAGGTCATCGTGCACGGCAAGAGCTGGATGGAGGCCAACGACCACCTGATGTCGCTGCGCCAGCCGACCGACGCCTTCATCCATCCGTTCGACGATCCTCTTCTGTGGGACGGTCATGCCTCGATGATCACGGAGGCCGCGACGCAGGCGCCGAAGCCGGACGCGGTGGTGCTCTCCGTCGGCGGCGGCGGGCTGATGAGCGGCGTGTTGCAGGGCATGCACGCGGTGGGATGGCAGGACGTTCCGCTGGTGGCGGTGGAGACCGTCGGAGCCGAATCGCTCCATGCGTCGATCGCCGCGGGCGAGCTGGTGACGCTCGCCGCGATCACGAGCCTCGCGACCTCGCTGGGTGCGCGGCGGGTCAGCGAACGCGCCTTCGCGTGGACGAAGCAGCATCCGGTCGTCGCCACCACGGTGACCGACGCGGAGGCGGTGCAAGCCTGCCTCGACGTGGCAAAGGAGCATCGGCTGATCGTCGAGCCCGCCTGCGGCGCCGCGGTCGCGGCGACGCTCAAGCGCGCGGAGCCCGTGCTGAAGGAAGCGCGGAACGTGCTCGTGATCCTGTGCGGCGGCGCCGGCGCGACCTACGAGGATCTGGCCGGCTGGCGCGTCGCGCGCTGACCGCTCGGCGTCGGCTGGCGCGTCGCACTCACAGCTTCTCCCCAGGAATTTCGCTCACCGCCTTTACCTTGGCGACGGAGAGGTCCGCTCTTTCGCCATGACGCTCTCGGCTCCTCTTCATCGATGCTGAGCAGCTCCGCGCCTGGCAACCGCGAGGCGCGACGGTCAAAGGTGTAAAGCGGCCCCTGCCTCTCCCACGCCGAGATTCGTGCGTGCATGCAGTCGGCAAAGTCCGCTTCGCACAGCTTGAACACGGCGAGCGCGTCGCCCATCGCCATCTCCTTGTCGAAGAAGAAGTCCCTGGCATCCAGGATCACTGACATCGCATCGATGATCTCCTGCTTTTCGAAGCTGAAGCAGCTGCGAAGGACCCACTCGCACTCAAGCAAGACGGTCACCGGTACGTACAGCTTCTCGCCCTGCGCGGCATACCTCTGGCGCAGGCGGACCGCAGCTTCGGACTGCCTTTGATTGTCCTGAATGATGCAGCGGATCAGGACGTTCGTATCGATGGATCCCATCAGCGGAACGGGTTCATGTCTTCGATCGACACCGTTTTTCCGTTGCGCGGCGTCAGCATCCCCACCAAGTCATCCAAGGTTTTGGTTTTGGCACGTACATAGAGGCTGCCGTCACCACGGATATCCCAGACGAACGGGGTGCCGGGTTTTGCTTCCAGCTCTTTCAGGATCGCCGCGGGCACCTGCAGGGTGCCCTGCTCGCTCAGAAACGTCTCATGCATGGCCTTCTCCATTCAGTGAGTCACCGGGTTCCGGCCGCGGCGCTTGTTCCGCGACCGGCTTCTTCGACTTCGCAACGACGCGGAGGCTCCCGTCCTCCATCAACGCCCAGACGAAGCGCGTGCCAAGCTTGGCGCCGACGGCTTTCCGGATGTCCTTGGGGACGACGATCCGACCGTTCATCTCCATCTTCGATATCGGCATCACACTCTCCTTGCGAAGCGATGCAGCCACTCTAGGAAAACGTCGACCCGGCCGCCATGACCTGCACTTGTCGACCTGGCGTCCCCGCCACCTCGACAAGGCATCGCCCTCACGCGGATGAGTGGACTTCCCGGCGATACACCCACCGGTACAGCACCGGCAGCACCAGCAAGGTCAGCGCGGTCGAGGACAGGATCCCGCCGATGACCACTGTCGCCAGCGGCCGCTGCACCTCGGCGCCGGTGCCCGTCGCCAGCGCCATCGGCACGAATCCGAGCGACGCCACCAACGCCGTCATCAGCACCGGTCGCAAGCGCGTCAACGCCCCCTCGTGGATGGCCTCCTCCAACGGGCGGCCCTGCTCCCTCAACTGGCGGATGAAGGAGATCATCACCAGCCCGTTGAGCACGGCCACGCCGCTCAAGGCAATGAAGCCCACCGCCGCCGAGATCGACAGCGGGATCCCCCGCAGCCACAGCGCCAGCACGCCGCCGGTCAGCGCGAAAGGAATGCCCGAGAACACCAGCAAGCCGTCCCGCGCGTTGCCGAACATCGCGAACAGCAGCACGAAGACCAGTCCCAGCGCCAGCGGCACCACGACGCGCAGGCGCTCGCTGGCCGACTGCAGGTTCTCGAACTGGCCGCCCCAGCCCAGCCAGTAGCCCGACGGCAACGCCACCTGCGCGCTCACCGCCTGCTGCGCCTCTGCGACGAATGAGCCCAGGTCCCGGCCGCGCACGTTCGCGCTCACGACGACGCGTCGCTTGCCATCCTCCCGGCTGACCTGGTTGGGCCCCGGCGCCAGCGACAGCGTCGCGACCTCGGACAAGGGCAGGAAACGCGCCGCGCCATCCGCCCCCTTGGGCAGCGGCACCGGCAGCCGCTCGATCGCCGCCAGGTCCGTGCGCAAGGCCTCGGGCAGGCGCACGACGAGCGCGAAGCGCCGGTCGCCCTCGAACAACGTGCCCGCATGCGCGCCGCCCGTCGCCGTCGCGACCAGCTGCTGCACGTCCTGCAGGTTCAGGCCATGACGCCCCGCCTTCTCGCGGTCGATGTCGACGGTGAGCATCGGCAGTCCGGTCGTCTGTTCGACGTTGACTTCGGCCGCGCCGTCGAGTCCCCCCAGCACCGCGGCGATCTTCGCCGCCGCCGCGTTGAGCTGGTCCATGTCGTCGCCGAAGACCTTGACCGCCACGTCCGAACGCACGCCCGAGATCAGCTCGTTGAAGCGCAGCTGGATCGGCTGCGAGAACTCGTAGTTCTGGCCGGGCAGCGTCGCGAGTTCCGCCTGCACCGCGGCGATCAGCACGTCGCGCGTGCGGCGCGGCTCGGGCCACTGGTCCTGCGGCTTGAGCATCACGTAGGCGTCGGAGATGTTGGGCGGCATCGGGTCCGCGGCGATCTCGGCCGTGCCGGTGCGCGAGAACACGCGCTCGATCTCCGGGAACTTCTGCTTCAGCCGCGCCTCCATCTGCTGCTGCATCGCCACCGACTGCGTCAGGCTGGTGCCCGGCAGCCGCAGCGCCTGCACCGCGAAGTCGCCTTCATTGAGGCTGGGCACGAACTCGCTGCCCAGCCGCGTCGCCAGCAAGGTCGACAGCACCACCGCCACCACGGCGCCGGTGATCACCACCGGCCGCGCGCCCATCGCCTGGACCAGCAGCGGCTCATACGCGCGGTGCGCCCAGGCCATCAGGCGGCTCTCCTTCTCCTGCACCTTGTCGCCGATGAACAGCGCCACCGCCGCCGGCACGAAGGTGATCGACAGGATCATCGCGCCGAGCAGCGCCATCACCACCGTCACCGCCATCGGATGGAACATCCGCCCCTCCACGCCGGTCAGCGCGAAGATCGGCAGGTAGACCACCATGATGATCAGCTGCCCGAACAGCAGCGGCCGGCGCGCCTCCTGCGCCGCGGCGAAGACCTCGTGGAAGCGCTCGCCGCGCGTCAGCGGCCGGCCCAGCCGCGACTGCGCATGCGCCAGGCGCCGCACGCAGTTCTCGACGATCACGACCGCGCCGTCCACGATGATCCCGAAGTCCAGCGCGCCCAGGCTCATCAGGTTGGCGCTGACCTTCTGACCGACCATGCCGGTGAAGGTGAACAGCATGGACAGCGGGATCACCATCGCGGTCAGCACCGCCGCGCGCAGATTGCCCAGGAACAGGAAGAGCACGGCGATCACCAGCACCGCGCCCTCGACCAGGTTGCGCTTGACCGTCGCGATGGCCTTGTCCACCAGCACCGTGCGGTCGTAGACGGTGACCACATGCACGCCCGGGGGCAGCGTGGTCGCCACCTCCTTCATCTTGCGGTCCACCGCCTGCGCGACGCTGCGGCTGTTCTCGCCGATCAGCATGAAGACGGTGCCCAGCACCACCTCGCGGCCGTTGTCGGTGGCCGCGCCGCTGCGCAGCTCCTTGCCGATGCCGACCTGCGCCACGTCGCGCACCCGCACCGGCACGCCGCCGTCGGCACGCAGCACGACGTTGCCGATGTCGGCGAGGTCGCGCAGCTGCCCCGGCGCGCGGATCAGGTACTGCTCGCCGCGGCGTTCGATGTAGCCGGCGCCGACGTTGGCGTTGTTGCGCTCCAGCGCCTGCACCACCTCCGCCAGCGTCAGCCCGTGCGACGACAGCCGCCCGGGATCGGGCGCCACCTCGAACTCCCTGGCGAAGCCGCCGATCGTGTTGACCTCGGTCACGCCCGGCACGTTGCGCAGCTGCGGCTTGACCACCCAGTCCTGGATCTCGCGCAGGTCGATCGGCGTGTAGGGCGTGCCGTCCGGCTTGCGCGCACCCTCCTCCGCCTCGATGGTCCATTGGTAGATCTCGCCCAGGCCCGTCGACACCGGCCCCATCGCCGGCGTGAGTCCGTCGGGCAGGTGCTCGCGCGCGGCCTGCAGCCGCTCGTTGACCAGTTGGCGCGCGAAGTGGATGTCGGTGCCGTCGCGGAAGATCACCGTCACCTGCGACAGGCCGTAACGCGACAGCGAGCGCGTCTGCTTCAGCCCCGGCAGGCCCGCCATCGCGGTCTCCACGGGGAAGGTCACGCGCTGCTCCGCCTCCAGCGGCGAGTAGCCCGGCGCGCCGGTGTTGATCTGCACCTGCACGTTGGTGATGTCGGGCACGGCGTCGATGGGCAGCTTCTGGTAACTGAACACGCCCAGCGCGGCCATGCCGAGCACGGCCGCGAGCACCAGCCATCGATGCTCGATGGCGAATCGGATGATGCGTTCGAACATGTCGTCCCCGTCAGTGCGAATGCGTCGCCGAGCCCTTGCCGGCCTCGGACTTGATGACGAAGGCGTTGACCGCCGCGACCTTCGCGCCGGCCCTCAGGCCGTCGACGATCTCGAGGCGCCGGCCGTCGCCGCGGCCGGTCTTCACCGGCTGCGCCGCGAAGCCCTCGGCGGTGCGCACGAAGACGACCTGCCGGTCCTCGAAGACCTGCACCGCGTCCGCCGCGACCGTCACCGGCGCGGAGGTTTCGCCCGTCATGACGTCGACGTTGACGAACAGCCCGGGCCGCCAGGCGCGTTCCGGGTTGGCGAGCGAGATCCGCGCCTGCGCGGTGCGGCTCTGACCGCCGATCAGCGGACCGACGTAGGCGACGGTGCCATCGGCCGATTGCTCGAACGCGGCGGAGCGCACCACCGCGCGCTCGCCGACGCGCACCTTGGCCAGGTCGCCGGCCGGCACGTCGATGCGCGCCCACACGGTGCGCAGGTCCGACAGGACGAAGACGCTCGCGTCCTCCTTCACCTGCTCGCCCAGCGTCAGGTGCTTCTCGACGACCACGCCGTCGAACGGCGCGCGCAGCTCGAAGCGCGTGAGCGCGCTGCCACCGCCCGCCGTCATCCCTGTCGCCCTACCCGTCGTGGCGCCGATCGTGGCGCCGATCGCGAGCAGCTTCTGGCGCGCGTTCGCCACGGCGATCTCGGCCTCGCGCAGGGCCTGCTCGGCCACGTCGACGTCCTGCCGGGGAGAGATCTTTTCCTCCCACAGTTTCAGTTCTCGGTCGAAGGTCTTGCGCGCCAGCTGCTCGCGCTTCTGGGCGGCGAGCAGTTCGCTGCGCTGGTCCGACACCTGCGCGCTGGCGATCACCGCCAGCAGATCGCCCTTGCGCACGGACTGCCCGAGCGTCGCGGGCACCGCCTCGACCACGCCGGCCACGCGCGGCACGACGTGGGCGGTGCGGTCCTCGTTGAAGCCGATCTCGCCGGGCAGGCGCGTCGTCGTCCGGATCGTCGCGGGGCCGGCGGTCTCCAGCACGATCGCGGCGGCCTGGATCTGCGCCGCGGACATCGCGATCACCTCGGGCTCGTTCACGGCATGGCCGTGGCCGTCGTCCTTCCCAGCGGCATGGCCCGCCGCATCCGCCCCGGCGTCCTTCGCGCCGTGGCCGCCGGACGCCTGCTTGTCGCCCGGTCTGGCGGCCTCGGCGCCACTGGCCTGGTCGTCCTTGTGCGCCCCCGAGTCCTTCTTTCCGGCGTGACCGTGGTCGTCATGCCCCTCCTCGGCGTGCTGGCCGTGCTCACCGTGGCCGCCCTCGGTGGAGGTCGCCGGCCCGGTGGCCAGGAGAGCCGCGCCGCCGCCCAGGCCGATCGCCACCAGCACCGCGATCGCGATCAGTTGGCGCTTCGGCAGTCCGCGTCCGGAGGACGTCTTGTCGTCTTGCTTGTTGAAATTCATCGTCGTTCTCACGGTTGCGGGACAGGCGCGCCGAGGCGGCGCTCGAGGTCGGCGTTGGCGCGGTGCGCCCGCGCCAGCGCGTCGAGCCACTGCATCCGCACCTGCAGCCAGGTGCGCTGCGCGTCGAGCACGTCCAGGAAGCCGAACTTCCCAAGTTCGAAGCCGCGCGTGGCGGCGGTGTAGGCCTCGCGGGCGCCGGGCAGCACGGTGCGTTGCAGCGCGTCGACCTCGTCGGCGCGGGCGGCGAGCTCGTCCGCGGCGCTCAGCACCTCGGCGCGCAGCCGCAGGGATTCGGCCTCGGCCAACTGTTCGGCGGCCTGGTGGCGCTTGAGCGCCTCGCGCTGCGCGCCCTGGTTGCGATCGAACAGCGGCAACGGCAGGGACACGCCGATCACCGCCTGATTGCGGCCGATCTCCTGCGCGCGTTTCGCGCCGAGGGTCACCGTGACGTCGGGCAGGCGGCGCGTGCGTTCGAGTTCGTACGCGGCCTGCGCGCGGTCGACCTCCAGCCGCGCCCGGCGCAGGGCCGGCGCGTCGGCCAGGCGTCGCGCGAGCTCGGCCTCGGCGGGCAAGGCCGGCAGCGACCCAGCGTCGCCATCGACCGCGCCGATGGCGCCCTCGTCGATGCCGACCGCGGCTGCCAGCGCATGACGCGCGGCGAGCCGGTCCGCCTGCGCCTGCCGCCACTCGATGCGCGCGGTCGCCTGTGCGACGCGGGCGCGGGTCTCGTCGATCGGCGACAGCTTGCCCGCGGCGACGCGTCGCGCGGTCGCGTCGGCACCGCCGCCGGCGATGCGCAGCGACTCCTCGGCGGCGGCGACCCGTTCCTGCGCGACCAGCGCGGCGAAGAAGGCCTGCACCACGTCCGCGCGCAGCTCGGCGCGCAAGGCGTCGAGGTCGGCCTGCGAGAGGTCGCGACCGCGCCGCGCCAGCGCCGTGCGCGCGGCACGCTGGCCGCCGATCTCGAGCGGCTGGCTCAGCAGCACGGTGACGGTGCGCGTCTCGCGGCGCGTGTCCTCCTGCTCCAGCGCGAGCGAGGGATTGGGCGGCAGCGCCGCCTGCTGCACGGCGCCGTCGGCGGCTTCGACCTCGAAGGCGGCCGCGCGCAGCCGTGGGTGCGCGGACAGGGCGCGATCGATGGCGGCACTCAGCGTCAGCGGTGGCACGGACGCAGACGAGCCCGCGGAAGGTGCCGCAGACGACACCGCAGACGTCGCCGGTGGTGTCGCCGCAGATGGCGCCGGTGGTGTCGCCGAGGCGGACGGTGGCGCGGTCGTGGCCGCGCTGGCGGGGAGCATGAAGGAGAGCAGTGCCGCGCTGCAAAGCGGCACCAGGAACTTGGGCATCGGAGACTCCGGCGTTGTGCCCGCCGCCGCGTGGGCGGCCGGGCAGGAAGGGGATCAACGTGGAATCGGCGAGCGCCGGATGCGAGGTTCGTCGTGACTCACGACCGTCCCCGGTCCCCGCAGCGTCGAGTTGGGATGCCCCGCTAGGCGCAAACCGCAGCCATAGCAGCGCTATGGCGAGGATTTGCAACGACGCGGGGCGCCCAACTCGGCGCTGCGTGGCGGTCGCCGGTCAGGCGGGGGGCCAGTTGGGTCGCTCTCGGCGGTCGGGGCCGCGCGAGGACCACACGTCGGGCGCGGAGCCCGTGGTGGCGGGGCCGGCCATGGCGGGCAGCACGATGGGCGTGCTGGTCACCGGCTGGCTGTGGCCGAGGTGGCAGAAGCCGCAGTCGTCGTCGACGCAGGTCAGCGCCTTCTCCGAGGCCTTCTCCGAGGCCTTCTCCAAAGCTTTTTCCGGAGCTTTTTCCAAGGCCTTCTCTGAGCCGCTCTCCGAAGCCTTCCCGGTCTTCCCAGGCGCCGAGGCGTCGGGTGAGCCCGGGGCGGCGCCGCCGTTCGCCGCGTCGCCCGACGCCTCATGGCGATGCTCATGGTGGCCGACGTGGTTCACCGCGGGATCCGCTTCATGCGCGCAATAGGTCGCCGCCACCGCCCAGCTCAGCTGGAGCGGCAGCAGGATCAGCAGGAAGACGGTGAGCCAACGGCGCATGGGGCGCGAGTATAGAGAGCCGCGACCACCCTTCGATGTCGGCGGGCTTCGCAGCGTCCTGTCCCCCGCTGGCGGTTTTCACGAAGTCGGGCTCGCCACCAGGGGCCTGACGTCGGCGGCTTCGGCCAACATCTCGTCGACCTGCGTCGCCAGATGCAGATTGACGCGGATGGCCGTCCAAGTCTCGCGGCCGCGCGCGAAGACCCGCCCGTTGGACGCCTCCTGGATCTCGTGCTCGCCCCACAGGCCGCGCTCGCCGAACGACGGCGCCGCCGCCACGATGGCCTCCGCGGCCTCGCGGCTGGCGTCGTCCGGACTCGCCCGTCGGCGACGCTCGAAACGCCAGGCGCCCTGCCAGGGGTAATCGATGCGCACGTGCCCGGTCGGCAGCTCCGCGCCGGGCTCGCTCGGCGCGTGGATCGCCCCGTGATCCCCGTAACCGACGAGGGCCAGGCCGCCCAGGCGCCGATGCAATTCGCGCTCGAGGATCGCGAGGCGGCCCGAGCGGGGCGTGTCCTCCGGCAAGCTCGGCCCCAGCCATTGCGCCGTGGCGGGGAAGCTGTTGCCCATGACCACGATCCGCAGTCCCGGCCAACGCTTGCGCCAGCGCGCCAGCAGGTCGCGGCCCGTGCCGGCGCAGCCGAGCAGCCATTCGCGCTCGGTGCCGAAGTCCAGCACGACCAGCGCGCGGCGCGGTGCCTCGAGCCCGTCCAGCGCGCGTTCGACGACGCTCGAGGACGGCGCCGCGCCGCGCAGCCGGAACAGCACCTGACCGAACTCGCGCTCGATCGCGGCGGCCTGCAGCGCGATGGCGCGCTCGCTGGCCCCGTCCGGCATCAGCACGACCGGCACCGCGTTGCGGTGCGCCTGGGCGAACTCGCGCCAGGTGCGGAAGCCCTGCGACGGATCGGCCAGCCGGCGCCAGGCCAGCGCATGGTCGAGCGGCACGCGGCCCAGGTCGATGAAATGGGGCAGCTCCTGCATCGCCTCGCCCGCCTGCTGCGCGGCGCGGCGGAAGTCCACCACATCGGGCCGGCGCTGCCACGCCGTCAGCGTGATCAACGGCAGGGTCAGGCGCTTGCGCCCGCGATCGAGCTCGCGCAACGCGCGCAGCTCGGCCGGCAGCGTCTGCAGCGACGGAAAATAGACGACCTTGTCCAGCAAGACCCCGTTCATCGACACCTCCTGCGGGCCCGTGCCCGAATCCGGACGCCCTGCGCGCCCGTTGCCGGCAGGCTAGAAAGGATGCGGATGGAAAGCCAGAGGCCGCTTTGATCGATGTCAGAGATCGGCTTGGTTCTTCCCTCTTTTGTATGCCCCTGTATCCGCAATCGACAGCGTGACACCGGCATGCCAATCCGGTTCGATGTCGACAAGGCGGAGATACATCGCGAACGTCCACTGCGGAGATCGCCACCCCACACACGGAGATCCCCGATGACCGACCGCAACGACAAGACCGGCACGCGCCCTGCGCCTGGCGGGCTCGACACGATGTCAACGAGCCGGCAGGCCGCGACGGGCGGCGCCGACGCCGCGCTCCCCCGTCGTCGCTTCCTCGGGCTGGGCGCATCGCTAGGTGCGACGACCGCCGTGGCAGGCCTGCCGTTGGGCGGCCTGCTGACGTCCGCCGCGTGGGCTGCGCCGATCGCGCCGTCCGGGCCCGCCGAAGCACCGGCCATTGCGATCGCGCCGTCCTTCGGCACGCTCAAGCACATCGACGCCGGGGACCTGCGCGTCGGTCATGTCGAGGCGGGCCCGGCCGACGGTCCGCCGGTGCTGCTGCTGCACGGCTGGCCCTACGACGTCCATACCTACGAGGGCGTCGCGCCGCTGCTCGCGGCGGCCGGCTACCGCGTGATCGTTCCCTACGCCCGCGGCTACGGCACGACGCGTTTCCTGTCCGCCGACACGCCGCGCAATGGCCAGCAAGGCGCCCTGGCGCGCGATGCGATCGCGCTGCTGGACGCGCTGCGCATCCCCAAGGCGATCGTCGGCGGCTGCGACTGGGGCGCGCGCACGGCGGGCATCCTCGCCGCGCTGTGGCCGGAGCGCTGCCAGGCGCTGGTGTCCGTCAGCGGCTACCTGCTGGTCGATCGCCAGGTCAACGCGCAGCCGCTGCCGCCGGCGGCCGAGCTGCAGTGGTGGTACCAGTACTACTTCGCCACCGAACGCGGCCGACTGGGCTACGAGCACTACCGCGCCGAGTTCTCGAAGCTGATCTGGCAGCTCGCCTCGCCGCAATGGCGCTTCGACGACGCGACCTTCGCGCGCAGCGCCGCGGCCTTCGACAACCCGGATCACGTCGCGATCGTGGTCCACAACTACCGCTGGCGCCTCGGTCTGGCCGAGGGCGAATCGCGCTTCGACGACGTCGAGGCGCGCGTCGGCGCGGCGCCCGACATCACGATTCCCGCGATCACCCTGGAGGGCGACGCCAACGGCGCGCCGCATCCTCCGCCGTCCGCCTACCGCCGCAGGTTCACGGCCAGGTACGCGCACCGCGACCTGACTGGCGGCATCGGCCACAACCTGCCGCAGGAAGCGCCCAAGGCCTTCGCGCAGGCGATCCTCGACGTCACGAGGCTCTGAAAGCAAAGCGGGGTTCCCTCATGGGAACCCCGTTGCTCGAAGTCGGATGACCGTCACTGCAGGGTCAGGTCATCCAGCGTCCGTCGTCCGGTCCTTCAGGTCGGCAGTGTCCCGCTCGGATCCGACGGGCGGATCGTCGCGGCCGGTGCCGGCCTGGTGAGCGTCAACGACGGTACGAATGCGCCGCCTCGAACTCCGGCGCATAACCCTGCTCGCTCCACGCGCGGTCCAGCGACCCGTCGGCGCGAGCCTGTTCCAGCTCATCCATCACCTGGGCACGCGTCTTGCCGCCTGCGGCAGGTGCGGCGAACTGCACCTGCGTGCTGGTATCGGCAGACATGCCCACCGTCACGTCGGCATCGGCCTGGTGATTCGAGTACTGCACGTCCATGCCCTTGGCCTCTTCGAAGTCGGGGGCGTAGCTGTGTTCACCCTGCAGCTTGTCGAGGCTGCCGTCCATGCGCGCGGCCTCCAGTTCCGCGATCACCTGATCGCGCGACTTGGGGCCGGAGACGACTTGTTCCTCGACCTGCGCAAAGGCAGGCACGGCGAGGGCCACTGCCAGCGCGGCGGCACCCATCGGAACGGAAAGCTTCTTGAAGTTGGTCATGATGAAACTCCTTCGGTTGAAAGTGGTCCTGCACGCGGGATCGGTCGGTACGTCGAGCCATCGCTCCTTGAATGACCTGTCCTGCTGCGTCGGCGCGCGTTTCAAACGCCTTGATGCCCACTCTAGTGGCACGACACCGACATGAGGCGGACATGCGGATGACCGTTTTGTCATCGTTGCGCAGCGCGGGCGGTCTGCTGCGCGCGCTGCGACAGCGCGTCGACCGTTTGACGGCGATGTTGGAGCGCCAGCGGCGTTCACAGGCGCAGGTGGAGGCCTTCAGCGCCAACGTCGCGCACGAGCTGCGCACGCCGCTCGCCACGCTGATCACGGGCATCGAACTCACGATCCGTGAGGGCGGGCTGACGCACGAGGCCAGCGACCGGCTCGGTGCGAATCTCGAGGAACTCCGGCGCATGCAGGGCATCGTGGGGGACATGCTGTTCCTGTCGCGGGCCTACGGCGGCCGGCGCGCGCCGCGCGCGCGGGTCGACAGCCTCGCCGCGCTGGCGGCCGAGGTCGCCGAGTACCACGACGCGGCCATCGAGGAGGCCGGCCTCTCGCTGCGCATCGAGGGCGAGGCGGCCGGTGACTTCGACGCCGGGCTGCTCAAGCGCGCGCTGTCGAACCTGATCGCCAACGCGACGCGTTATGCCAGCGCCGGCAGCGTGTTGCGCGTGGGCATCGAGGGTGCGCGTTCGGGGCAGGTGCGGCTGTGGGTGGCGAACACGGGGCCGGTCATCGCCGCCGAACGGCTGCCGCGCCTGTTCGATCGCTTCTACCGCGCCGACGCGATGGAGCCCGTGACCGTCACCGGCGCCGTGGGTGCGATGCATGGCAGGGACGCGGCGACGAATGCGATGAATGCGATGAACGCAGAACATCTCGCGACGGCGGAGGACCATCTCGGCCTGGGGCTGTCGATCGTCGACGCGATCGCGCGGATGCACGGCGGCGCGCCCTTCGCGCGATCGGACGAACGGGAGACGCGCATCGGGTTGACGTTGAGCGGCGGCACGTCCGGGCGCGCCTACACTGCGCGCCGTTCCCAGCCCTCGCCCGCGGCGCTGCCAACGCCGACGACCTTGGCGTCCACCCTGCCCCCCTCCCTGCCTCCATGACCGATCGCCTGCTCTCCTTCGTCCAGCATCCCGTCGGACGTCGCATCGCGCGCTGGTTGAATCTGCCGCAGCCGATGCCCTTGGCACGTCTGCACAAGGCCTGGACGGCGGCGGAACTCGCCGGCCGGTCCGTGCTCGCGATCGCGCCGGGCAGCACGGCGCCGCTGCCGTCGCTGCTGGCGGCGATCGTCGATCAGGGCGGTCTGCCGAGCGGCGACGGCCCGGTGCGCACGCTGGTGATCGACGCGACCGGTTGTCGCGACGTCGCGGCGCTGCGCGTGATGTTCGAGCAGACGCAACTCGCGATGGGCCGCGTCGCGCCGGGCGGTCGCATTCTGGCCTTGACGTCGGCGGGCGTCATGAGCGCCGCGGAGGCCGCCTGCCTGCAGGCGGTCCAGGGTTTTGTCCGCGCGCTGGCCAAGGAAGTCGGCCGCCGCGGCGCGACGGCCAACGCGCTCGTGCTGCAGGAAGGCGCGGCCTCGATGGCGTCGCTTGCAGGTGCGCTGCGCTTTTTCGGCACGGATCGCTCGGCGTATGTGTCCGGCCAGGTGCTGGCCTGGCGCAAGGACCTCGTCGCGGCGGTCGCCGACGACGGCATCGACGGGCGCGTGCCGGTGGCGATCGTCACGGGCGCGGCGGGCGGGATCGGCGCGGCCACGGCCCGCCGTCTGTCGCGGGACGGGATGCGCGTGCTGTGTGTCGACGTGCCCGCGGCCCGCCAGCCGCTGGAGGCGCTGGTCCGCGAGATCGGCGGCTCGCTGCTGGCGGCGGATCTGACCGCGCCCGGTGCCGCGGCGGAGCTCGTCGATGCGGCGCGACGGCTGCAGGGCGTGGACGTGCTCGTGCACAACGCCGGGATCACGCGCGACCGGACCCTGGCGCGCATGTCCGCGGCCGAGTGGGACGCGGTGATGGCGCTGAACCTCGGGGCGATCCTCGCGATCGACGCGGGACTGGACGAGGCCGGGCTGTTCAACGCCGGTGCGCGCGAGGTCTGCCTGTCATCGATCAGCGGCATCGCGGGCAATGCCGGCCAGACCAACTACAGCGCGGCCAAGGCCGCGCTGATCGGTTATGTGGGCGCGCGGGCGGCGACGCTGGATCAACGCGGCGGCACGATCAACGCCGTCGCGCCGGGATTCATCGAGACCGCGATGACGCGCCGCATGCCGCTGATGGTGCGCGAGGCCGGGCGGCGCTTGAACTCGCTCAAGCAGGGCGGCACGCCGGCGGACGTCGCGGAGGCGATCGCCTTCCTGGCGTCGCCGGGCGCGCACCCGCTCACGGGTCAGGTCTTGCGGGTCTGCGGACAGTCGCTGCTGGGCGCGTAAGCGCCGCGCTCGACCTCGGCAGGTGGAGCCGCCGAGTCGCTTGCCCGCATGCGCCCCAGTGGGCTCAGGAGCCCTTCGGCAACGCTTTCATGTCCGCGTGATTCGACGCGGACGGCAGTGCGGACGGCAATACGGACGTCGAGGCGACGGGAGAAGCCGGGATTCCAGATGAAACCCCGGCGGGTCGTCAGATGTAGCCCAGCAGCAGCAGGACGATCAGGATCAGGACGACCAGGCCCAGGCCGCCGCTGGGGCCGTAGCCCCAGCTGCGGCTGTGAGGCCAGGACGGCAGGGCGCCGACGAGCAGCAGGATGAGGATGACGAGCAGGATGGTGCTGATCATGCGGATCTCCGAATGTGATGGACGTGGGTCGGACCCGCGCGCAGCCGGTGAGGCTGCCCGTGGGCGCTTGCCCCTGTACGGCAACCCCTGTGCCCGGTGTACGAACTTGGGGACGTGAACGTCGAGCGCCTCGGGTTCGCGGCTTGCTGGAGGCGATCGCGACCCTTTGAAAGCACCGAGACCCTATGCCCACGCGCCGCGCCACGCCTTCCGACCGTCTTCTCCTGCAGCAACTGCGACGATTCGGGCTGCGCGTCTGGCGGCCCGGCCAGAAGGAGGTGATCGATCGGGTGCTGCGCGGCTTGAACACGCTGGCCGTGATGCCGACCGGCGCGGGCAAGTCGCTGTGCTATCAGCTGCCCGCCGCCCTGCTGCCGGGACGGACCATCGTCGTCTCGCCGCTCATTGCCTTGATGAAGGACCAGTGCGAGCGCCTCTCCGCGCTGGGTATCCGGTGCGCGCAGGTGCACAGCGGCCTGGACGCGGCCACGCTCGCGGCGCAGGAGGCGGCCGCGCTGGACGGCACCGCGCGGGTGGTGCTGCTGACGCCGGAGCGCCTGGACGACGCGGGGTGGCTGGCGCGCCTCGCGGAGCGGCCCACCGACCTGCTGGTCGTCGACGAGGCGCACTGCATCTCGCAATGGGGCCACGACTTCCGGCCGGCCTTCCTGAACATCGGCGAGGCGCGCGAGCGGCTGGGGCGTCCGGCCGTGCTCGCGCTCACCGCGACCGCGTCGGCGGAGGTGATCGAGGACATCGCGCGGCAACTGGACATTCCCGGCGCGGGCTGCCTGATCGGCGGCACGTACCGCGCCAACCTGCACTATCGCGTCGAGCCGCTGGCGGACGACGAGGACAAGCTGCGGCGGGTGCTCGCGCTCGTCGCCGGCGAGGACCCGGCACTGCCGTCGACGATCGTCTACACCGCCACGGTGAAGGCCGCGGAAACGGTGCATGACGCGCTGGTCGGCGCCGGGGTCCGGTCGGCGCTGTACCACGGCCGTCTGCGTGCCGCCGAGCGCCAGGAGGCGCAGGACCGCTTCATGCGGGGCGATGCGCGGGTGATGGTCGCGACGAACGCGTTCGGCCTGGGCATCGACAAGCCGGACATCCGGCGGATCGTGCACTACCAGCTGCCGGCGGGGCTCGACGTCTATTACCAGGAATCGGGACGCGCCGGTCGCGACGGCGAGCCGGCGGATTGCACGCTGCTGTTCGTGGCGGGCGACCGGGCGGTGCAGCAGTTCTTTCTCAACGGCCGGTATCCGGCACCGGCGGATGCGCAATCGGTGACCGAGGCGCTGCGCACCGCCCCGCCGGACGAGACGGGGTGGACACTCGATGCGCTGCGGGAGCGCCTCGGCCGACCGCGCAACAAGCTCGAGGTGCTGACGGGCCTGCTGGTCCGCGAGGGCTGGTTGACGGAAGACGGCGATGCGTTCGAGCTGGCCGATCCCCCGCCGGGCGACGTGGCGTCGCTGATGGCGGCGCTGGCCCGCTATGAATCCAAGGCGCGCCAGGACCGGCGGCGGCTGGAGCAGATGGTGTTCTACGCGCAGAGCGGCCTGTGCCGCTGGCGCGTCATGCTGGAGGCGTTCGACGAGGCGGCGGGTTTCGAGCGATGCCACGGTTGCGACAACTGCGAGCGCTTCGACGCGCACGAGCGCGAGTCCTCGTCGCGCGTTGCCGAGGCAAGCCCTGACACCCCGGTCGCGATGCCGGTCCTGTTCCAACCCGGCGATGTGGTCCGGGTCAAGCGCTACGGCGGCGGCGTGGTCGTCGAAGCCAGCGCGGAAAGCGTGACCGTCGCCTTCGGTCCGGAGAAGCGCAGCTTCCTGCCGCAGTACGTGAAGCGCGCCAAGCCACCGGCGGCGAAAGCGGCCTGAGCGACGCCGTCATCGCGGGCCGTCATCGCGGGCCGTCATCGCGGGCCGTCATCGCGGGCCGTCATCGCGGGCCGTCTCCCCCATCGCCCCCTTTTGGTGGGCCCCCTTCAACGCCCCACTCGGGGCGATGCGCGGCATCGCGCCTTCATGGAGCATGACGTCGTCGCGCAGGGATTTTTTTGAGGCACGTCAACGGAACGCCGGATTCCTGTCGCGACGCCTACCGGCTCGCTTGCTTCGTTCCCGCATCGGCAGCAGCATGCCAGCCCCTCGATTCACCTCGGACGCCTTCTTCATGAGTTTGCCAGACAGCGCCATCACTTACCACCTTCAAGTGCCAGAGGAGATCTGCCGACTCATTGACCGGGCGGCAGCGACTGCGAGCAAGTCTCGCGCCGATTTCATGCTGAATGCCCTTTTGGATGTCGCTCAAAGCGCCCTGCTGGAGCAATCGCTCTTCCGCGTGAGCGACGAACAGATGGAGGCCTTCGAGCATGCGCTTGAGCAACCCTTGGACGAGAACGTCGCATTTCAGAAATTCCTGGCGAGGAAGGCGCCATGGAAACGCTGACGCGATGCGACATCGACGCCCCTCAGTTGCTGACCGCCGCCCACAGCTGCTGCGAGTTTTGATGTGGTCAGGTCGTCTTGGACCGATGGTTTCGACAGCGCGCGGTTCCCAATCAAGCCAGCGGAGCATCCCGGACTTACGTCGTTGCGACAACCAAAGGAGTTGTCGCTGGCAACGAGCGCAGTCCGCCGAAACGCGCCGTCGCCAGTTCCGATGTACTTGTTGGGGCAGCTTGCCGTCGATGTTTGCTGGAAAGGCAAAGGGCTGGGCGCTGCGTTGCTGCAGGACGCGCTTTCCCGCGTCCAACAGGCCGCGCAGCTTGCCGGTGGCAAAGCGTTGGTCTGCCAAGCGATCGACGATCGCGCCAAATCTTTCTATCTTCATCAGGGCTGGAGCTTGTCTCCCCTCGATCCGATGCTGCTCATGGTCCCACTCCGATGAACGAATTGGCCGGCTCCCCCACCATCCTCTTGAGCACCCCCGCCGTCTTCTGCATCAACGGCGTCGCCCGCTTGCTGGTCGGCGTGACCAGGCACAGCGTGCTCTGGATGTCCGCCTTCGCGAACGGCGTGGTGACCAGACGCTCCGGCTTCTCGTAGATCTGCAGCGCGTCCTCGCCCAAGGCCGCGTGGCCGATGCCGGCCGCGACGCAGTCCAGGATCGCGGGGACGCTGGCCACCTCCCAGCGCACGTCCAGTGGCACCCCCGCCATGGCCGCCGCCTGCTCCATCAGCGCGCGGAAGATGTGCCCCCGCTGCGGCATCACCAGCGGATAGCGGGACAGCTGCGCCAAGGTCGGCGGCCGCGTCGGCGCCTGGTCCTTCGGGCTGACGAGGCACAGCCGCTCGCGTCGCAGCGGCAGGATCTCCAGCGCCGGCACGGGCTCGGGGTTGTAGACCAGCGCCAGGTCCGTGCGGCCGGTCAGCAGCCACTCGGTCAGGTGCACCGAGAACCCCTCCATGATCGTCAGCCGTGCCTGCGGCATCTCCGCCTGGAAGGCCCGGATCAGCGCCAGCGTGTGCAGCCGCGCCAGCGTCGGCGGCATCGCGATGGTGATCTGCCCCACCGGCTCGCTGCGGCGCGCCCGCAGGTCGTCCTTCGCATGGCTGACCAGGTTCAGGATGTCCTGCCCGTGCTGCAGCAGGCGCCGCCCCGCCTCGGTCAGTGCCACGCCGCGGCCGTTGCGCAGCAACAGCGTCTCGTGCAGCTCCGTCTCCAGCGCCCGCACCTGCCGGCTCAACGCCGGCTGCGCCACTCCCAGCACCATGGCGGCCTTGCTGAAGCTGCCGTGCTCCGCCACGTGGACGAAGGTTTCCAGTTGGGTCAGGTTCATGCGGTGCATGCTCTCATGAGCCGGCATGGCCCCGCATCCGTGTCATGCCGGATCGGAATAGCAGCTAGTGCAACCCAGAACTGGTGAGCCCGGCCCGTCGGGACCAGAATCCGCCCCACTCGACCGCTTCCTGACCGCCCCGTGATCGCACCCCTCGCCGGCCTTTCCTCGATGGCCACCCGCGCCCTGCTGGCGGAACTGTCCGCGGCGTTCACCGCCGCGCAGGGCCTGGAGCTGCGCATCGAATCGATCGGCGGCATGGACGCCGCCCGGCGGGTCGAGGCGGGCGAGGCGCTGGACCTGGTCGTGCTCGCCGCGGACGCGATGGAGCGGCTGCTGGACGCCGGTCACCTGCGCGCCGGTTCGCTGCGTCCGATCGCCGACTCGCCGATGTTCATCGCGTCGCCGCAAGACCATGCCCGCCCCGCCGTCGACACCGCCGACGCGCTGCGGCAAGCCCTGCTCGGCGCGCGGGGCATCGGCTACTCCACGGGTCCCAGCGGCCAGGCCTTGCTCAAGCTGCTCGAGGACTGGGGCCTTCGCAACGCCCTCGCCGACCGCCTGCGGCAGTCGCCCGCGGGTGTGCCCGTGGCGAAGATGGTCGCGCAGGGTGATGTCGACCTCGGCTTCCAGCAACTGAGCGAGCTGCTGGGCCATGGCGGCCTCACGATCCTCGGCCCGATGCCCCCGGGGCTGGAGACCGTCACCCGCTTCACCGCCGCCGTCGCCACCACCAGCGCCGAGCCCGCGACCGCGCAGCGGGTGGTCGACGATTTCGCCTCCGCCCGCCACGACGCGCTGCGTCGCAGGCTGGGTCTCGCTTCGCCGGCCGTCTGAACGTGAGGCGCGCCGGGCGATGTCCGTTCCCTGATTCCTATTCCCTGATTCCTATTCCCTGCTCCCCCAGAAGGAGGAACCCGCCATGTACGAACTCGGCGTCGTCTACCGCAACATCACCCGCGCCGACCGCATCGCCGCCGATGCGCTCCGCCACTTCGGCGCCGCCACCGTTCATGAAGCGCTGGGCCGCGTGGGCCTGCTCAAGCCCTGCATGCGGCCGATCCAGTCGGGCGTCGCGGTCTCCGGGACCGCGGTCACGGTCCTGCTGCAGCCCGGCGACAACTGGATGCTGCACGTGGCCGCCGAACAGATCCGCGAGGGCGACATCGTCGTCGCCGGCGTCACCGCCGAATGCGGCGACGGCTACTTCGGCGACCTGCTCGCGACCTCGTTCAAGGCGCGGGGCGCCCGTGCGCTGATCATCGACGGCGGCGTGCGCGATGTGCGCACGCTCAACGAGATGGGCTTCCCCGTATGGAGCCGATGCATCTCCGCCAAGGGCACGATCAAGGCGACGCCGGGCTCGGTGAACATCCCGGTGGTCTGCGCCGGCGCACTGGTCCATCCCGGCGACGTCATCGTCGCCGACGACGACGGCATCGTCTGCGTGCCGGCGGCGATGGCGCAGAAGACCCTCGACGCCGCCGCCGCCCGCGAGGCCAACGAGGGCGCGAAGCGCGAGCAGTTCGCGGCCGGC
The DNA here is from genome assembly GCA_946886855.1 of uncultured Roseateles sp. The sequence continues at coordinate 21,174 of CAMPJJ010000045.1, forward strand.
GTGCTCGGCCTGGACATGTACAAGATGCGCGAGCCGCTGGCCAAGGCCGGCCTGCGCTACATCGACTGATGCAATCCTGCCGCAGTACCCCCTGGAACTAGCACGCAGCAGGTCCCACCCTTTCGAGCGACCCGCCTCGCAGAAGTCGCCAACAACAAGAGATCGACGGAGACAACGACGATGACTGCCTTCACCGCCACGCCGGATTCCAGCACCGGGGTTCCGTACTGCCACCGCCGCTGGCCCTCACCCCTGCCCTCTCCCGCAAGCGGGAGAGGGAGCAAGACGAGCTTCGCCGCCACCCTCGTCCGGACGGGGCAAGGCCTGACCCTGGCGATGCTGCTGCTCGGCGCCGCACTGCCGCGTCTGGCCGCCGCCCAGGCCAGCGCGCCGGCGGCTCGGGCCGCGGACTGGCCGACCAAGCCGGTGCGCATCATCACGCCCTTCCCGGCCGGCGCCGGTCCTGAGACGGTGGCCCGCGTCGTCGCCGAGAAGCTCTCGAAGAAGTGGGGCAAGCCGGTGATCGTCGAGAACAAGCCCGGCGCCAACGGCTTCATCGCGATCGACGCCTTCAAGCGCGGCGCGTCCGACGGCCACGACCTGATCCAGCTGGACAACGTCCACCTGGTCGTCTACCCGCACCTGTTCAAGAGGCTGCCTTACGACCCGGTCAAGGACTTCGACCCGATCGCGCCGCTGTTCAAGACCTATTTCTTCGTCGGCGTGCCGGCCAACAGCAAGTACAAGACCGTCGGCGACATCGTGGCCGACGCCCGGGCCCATCCCAACGCGCTGAACTACGGCTCGTGGTCGATCGGCAACCCGGTGCACCTGGGCGCGGCCCAGCTCGAGGCCATGACCCGCACGCAGATGACGCACGTGGTCTACAAGGAGACGACGATGCTCTACACCGCCGTGGCCAACGGCGAACTGAACTTCGCGCTCGGCTCGATGGCCACGGCCGGTCCGCTGCAGCGCGCCGGCAAGATCCGCTTCATCGCGGTCACCGGGCCGAAGCGCCATCCGGCCTTCCCGGACCTGCCCACCGTCAGCGAGTCCGGCGGCCCCGCCGGCTACGAGGTCACCGGCTGGACCACGATCGCGGCGCCGCGCGGCCTGCCCAAGGCGGTGCAGGAGAAGATCCAGCGCGACATCGAGGCCGCCCTGGCCGAGCCCGACATCCGCGAGCGCTACGCCACCTTCGGCTACGACGTCTTCCCGACGACGAAGGAGCAGTACCAAACCTTCATCGCCAGCGAATCCGCCAAGTACGCCGACCTGATCAAGCGACTTAACCTCTCGTTGGACTGACATGAGCGCCGCCGTCCCCCCGACCCCGTCGCCATCGCAATCGCCATCGCAGTCGCAATCGCCATCGAAATCGCCCGCGGGCGCGTCGCCGGCGACACCGGCCGCGGCGCCGCGCATCGGCCTCGTCGGCTACGGTGAGGTCGGCCGGATCCTGGCGGAGGACCTGCGCGCCGCCGGCATCGCCGTCAGCGCCTACGACCTGAAGCTGGCGTCCCCGTCGAGCGACGCCGACATCATGCGCGTGCACGCGGTCGAGTTCGGCGTCGAGCTCGGCGCGTCCGCGACGACGGTGGCGACGCCCGCCGACCTGGTGATCAGCGCGGTGACCGCCAGCCAGACGCTGGACGCGGCGCGCGCCGCCGCCGCCGGGCTGAGGCCGGGCACCTTCGTGCTCGACTTCAACTCGGCCTCGCCCAAGGTCAAGCGCGCGGCGGCCGACGCGGTGCACGCGGCCGGCGGCCGCTACGTCGAGGGCGCCGTCATGACCAGCGTCCCGCCTCACCGCCTCCGCGTGCCGCTGCTGCTCGGCGGACCGCATGCGCCGGCTGCCGAGCCGCTGCTGCGGCAGCTGGGCTTCGTGCCCACGCTCGGCAGTGCGGAGATCGGCGTCGTCAGCGCGACCAAGATGTGCCGCAGCGTGATGATCAAGGGGCTGGAAGCGATGGTCATCGAGAGCCTCACCTCGGCGCGCCATTACGGCGTGGAGGACGCGGTGCTCGCGTCGCTGAAGGAGACCTTCCCCGGCATCGACTGGGAGAAGCAGACCGCCTACTTCTTCCAGCGCGTGATCCAGCACGGACGCCGTCGCAGCGAGGAGGTGCGCGAAGTCGCCGAGACCGTGCGTGATGCCGGCCTCACGCCGTGGAGCGCCGAAGGCACCGCCGAACGCCAGGCCTGGATGGCCGACCTGGCCGAGGACGGCGTGTTCGGCCGGCGCGGCGACGCCGAGTTCGGCCGCAGCCCGGACTGGCGCACCGAGGCCGACCGGCTGCTGGCTCATCTGGCCAAGCCTCCATGCTGATGCTGCAGAAGGACCCACGATGACGCTCCTTACCTCCGGCGGCTTCGACAAGACCCCGGGCTGGCTCGACTGGCATGCCGACCCGTCGACGCCGCGCTTCCGGCTGCCCGATGGCGCCGTCGATGCGCACTGCCATGTCTTCGGCCCCGGCGCCGAGTTCCCCTACGCGCCCGAGCGCAAGTACACGCCCTGCGACGCGGGCAAGGCGCAGCTCTTCGCCTTGCGAGACCGGTTGGGCTTCAGCCGCAACGTCGTCGTGCAGGCCACCTGCCACGGCGACGACAACCGCGCCATGGTCGACGCCTGCCGCGCCTCCGGCGGCCGCGCGCGCGGCGTCGCGACCGTGCGCCGCGGCATCACCGACGGGCAGCTGCAGGATCTGCACGACGCCGGCGTGCGCGGCGTGCGTTTCAACTTCGTCAAGCGGCTCGTCGACTTCACGCCGCGCGACGAGCTGATGGAGATCGCGCAGCGCGTGAAGGCGCTGGGCTGGCACGTCGTCGTCTACTTCGAGGCGCCCGACCTGCCGGAACTCTGGGACTTCTTCAGCGCGCTGCCGACCACCGTCGTCGTCGACCACATGGGGCGTCCCGACGTCACGAAGCCGGTGGACGGCCCGGCGTTCGCGCTGTTCCTGCGCTTCCTGCGCGAGCACCCGTTCATCTGGACCAAGGTCACCTGCCCCGAGCGTCTCTCCGTGGCCGGGCCGCCCGCCTTGAACGGCGAGCCCGAGCCGTATCGGGACGTGATCCCGTTCGCGCGGCGCGTGGTGGAGGCATTTCCCGACCGCGTGCTCTGGGGCACGGACTGGCCCCACCCCAACCTGAAGGACCACATGCCCGACGACGGCCTGCTGGTCGACGTGATCCCGCGCATCGCGCCCACCGCCGAGCTGCGCCAGCGGCTGCTGGTGGACAACCCGATGCGGCTCTACTGGCCCGAGGCCATCCGCTGATGGAGACCGCCATGCCGATCGACAAACCCTACCAGGACATCCCCGGCACCACCGTCTTCGACGCCGACCAGGCGCGCAAGGGCTACTGGCTCAACCAGTTCTGCATGTCGCTGATGAAGGCCGAGAACCGCGAACGCTTCAAGGCCGGCGAGCGCGCCTACCTGGATGAATGGGCGATGACCGAGGCGCAGAAGGAGGCCGTGCTGGCACGCGACCTGAACCAGTGCATCCGGCTGGGCGGCAACATCTACTTCCTGGCCAAGATCGGCGCGACCGACGGCCGCAGCTACCAGCAGATGGCCGCCGGCATGACCGGCATGAGCGAGGCGGACTACCGCGACATGATGCTGGCCGGCGGCCGCCGGCCCGACGGCACGCCGCGCCGGGCGCCGGTCGCCGCGGACCTGGCCGCCGATGCGCGCGACGCGACGCAGGGCGACACGCGCCAGGACACGCGCCAGGACACGAAGGGAACCCCTCGATGAGCATGCATGCGCGTATCACCGCGTCCGTCTACACCTCGCACGTGCCGGCGATCGGCGTCGCGATGGACCAGGGGCGCACGCAGGACCCGTACTGGTCGCCGCTGTTCGCCGGCTACGCGCCCTCGCGCCGCTGGATGGACGCCAACCGGCCGGACGCGATCGTGCTGGTCTACAACGACCATGCCAACGCCTTCAGCCTGGACATCATCCCGACCTTCGCGCTCGGCACCGCGGACCGCTACGAGCCCGCCGACGAGGGCTGGGGGCCGCGCGCGGTGCCGCCGGTGCACGGCCACGGCGAGCTCGCGGCCCACATCGCGCAGAGCGTCATCCAGCAGGACTTCGACCTGACGCTGATCAACCGCATGGCGGTCGACCATGGGCTCACGGTGCCGCTGTCGCTGATGTTCGGCGAGCAGGACGCTGGCGCGCCCGGCTGGCCGGTGCCCGTGATCCCGCTGGCGGTGAACGTCGTGCAGTACCCGGTGCCGTCGGGCCGGCGCTGCCTGCAGCTCGGCCAGGCGATCCGCCGCGCGGTGGAGAGCTTCGACTCGCCGCTGAAGGTCCAGGTCTGGGGCACCGGCGGGATGAGCCACCAGTTGCAGGGGCCGCGCGCCGGCCTGATCAACCGCGAGTGGGACAACGCCTGGATGGACCGCCTGATCGCCGATCCGCGCGGCCTGTCGGAGATGCCTCACCTCGACTATGTGCGCGAAGCCGGCTCCGAAGGCATCGAGCTGGTGATGTGGCTGATCGCCCGCGGCGCGATGGCCGATCTGGCCGACCACGGCGAGCACGGCCAGACGGCAGGCGCTCCCGCGCCGCGCGTCGCGCATCGCTTCTATCACGTGCCCGCGTCCAACACGGCCGTGGGTCATCTGATCCTCGAGAACCCTTGATCTTCCCCGACCCCGGCGACATGACGCGCCCTCGACCCTCCGGAGACTCCATGACCGCACCGATCCGCATTGCCCTGGCTGGCGCCGGCGCCTTCGGGCAGAAGCACCTGGACGCGCTCCAGCACATCCACGGCGTCGAGGTCGTGTCGCTGGTCAGCCGCGATCTCGACAAGACGCGCGAGACCGCCGCGAAGTACGGCATCGGCCACGCGACGACCCAGCTCGACGAGGCGCTCGCCCGCGACGACGTCGACGCCGTCATCCTGTGCACGCCGACGCAGCTGCACGCGAGCCAGGCGCTGGCCTGCCTGGACGCCGGCAAGCACGTGCAGGTCGAGATCCCGCTCTGCGACGTGCTCGCCGACGGCGAGGCCGTCGTGCGTCGCCAGCGCGAGACCGGCCGGGTGGCGATGTGCGGCCACACCCGCCGCTTCAACCCCAGCCACCAGTGGATCCGCCACCGCATCGCAGCCGGCGAGTTCAACATCCAGCAGATGGATGTCCAGACCTATTTCTTCCGCCGCACCAACACCAACGCGCTGGGCCAGGCGCGCAGCTGGACCGACCACCTGCTGTGGCACCACGCCGCACACACGGTGGACCTCTTCGCCTGGCAGTGCGGCAGCCCGGTCGTGCGGGCGAACGCGCTGCAGGGGCCGATCCACCCGACGCTGGGCATCGCGATGGACATGAGCCTCCAGCTGCAGGCCGCCAACGGGGCGATCTGCACGCTGTCGCTGTCCTTCAACAACGACGGGCCGCTGGGCACCTTCTTCCGCTACATCGGCGACACCGGCACCTACCTGGCCCGCTACGACGACCTGGTCACCGGCCGGGACGAGACGGTCGACGTCAGCCGGGTGGCGGTCTCGATGAACGGCATCGAGCTGCAGGACCGCGAGTTCATCGCGGCCATCCGCGAAGGCCGCGAGCCCGAGGCCAGCGTCGCGCAGGTCCTGCCCTGCTATCAGGTGCTGGCCGGACTGGAGCGTCAGCTGCGCGGCGGGTGAGGCGCTCAGATCACCGCGTTCGACGCGTGCGCCGGCAGGACCGGCGAATCGGGCGGCACCGGCTGGCCGATCGCCAGCAGCGCGCAGCTGGCACTCGATGGATCGAGAAAATCAGCCCTGATGTAGGTGACGAGGCCATCATTGAACTGGCTGCTCGGGAGGTCGAGCGGATCGCCGCCGCAGTCGAATGCGACGCGCACGGTATCGAGGCTGGCGCTGTCGGGGTCATACCGGGCGAGCACGTGCTCGTCCTGCGACACGACTTCCACCAGGATCGTGCCCTCGAAGTTGCGTGAGCGGACCTCCGAGTCGCTGTCCAGGATGCCGAGATCCAGGACCCGGGAGGACGCGGAGTCCGCCGGCGCCGGGTCGGTGATCGTCGAGGAGGCGCTCGTCAAGGCGCCTGCGGCATCGCCGGTGTCGGCGCCCGACAGCGTGGCGTGCAGCTGACCCCACCCCCACTGGACGAACTGCGTCACCGGCGCCCACCAGTCGGTGGTGTCCGCGGCGGTCATCGCCCCTGAAGTCGACGCCACGGGATCGACAACTGTCTGGCCATTCATCTCGATTCCTTTCAACGACCGGTCGGGCCGGTCTCCGAGGGACAGGAAGACGCGGAACACCTTGCGGCGCGTTCCGCGGCGGCAGACAGGTGCCCGCCGCTTCCGCCTTGGTGGGCGCGCGGCGACGGGGCGTTTGCCAACCCGCCGACGCGGTTAGGATGACCGCTTCGCCTGCGTGCCTCCGATGGACCGACCGCCCCTCTACGCCCCCCGCTCACTGACGCGACTGGCCCTGTGGCTCGCGGCGGCCAACCTCGTCATCGCCGCGGCGATCGTGACGGCCACCTGGCTGGCCCTGCAGGCCGGGCGCGCGTCCGACCTGACCCGCGCCCGCGAGACCACCGAGAACCTGGCCGCCAGCCTGAGCATCGAGATCGGCGCCGAACTCAAGCAGGTGGACAACGCGCTGGAGACGCTCGCGCTGCAGTTCCGGCGCACGGCCGGCGACACGGACCAGGTCCGGCGCGCAATGGAACGCGCCCTCGCCGACCAGCGCAGCCTGCTGCCGCAGGTCGACGCGATCCGGATCACCGACGCGCGGGGCCAGGTCGTCTACGGCCTGACCGGCGGGGAAGGCGCGCTCAATGTCGGCGACCGCGACTACTTCCAGCGCGCCCGCGACGGCAACGACAACGGCAACGGCAACGGCAACGAGGCGGTCATCTCCGAACCCTTGTTCGGCCGGGTCCAGCACAAGTGGGGCATCGTCGTCTCGCGGCCGCTGACGCACGACGACGGCAGCTTCGCCGGCGTGGTCTACACGACGCTGTCGACGGAACACTTCATCGAGAGCTTCAAGGGCCTCACCATCGGGACGGAGGGCGCGATCTCGCTGCGCACACGCAGCCAGCGGCTGATCGCGCGCTACTCGGCCACCGAGCCGCACTCGATCCGCGGCGTCGGCGACGTGATCGTGTCCGAGGACCTGATGCGCAAGATCGCCGCCAACCCGCAGCAGGGCTGGTACATGACGCGGACCAAGCTCGACAACATCGAGCGCATCACCTGCTACCGCCAGGTGCGGGGTTATCCGCTGACGATCTTCACCGGTTCGAGCACGGCGGAGTTCCTGGCCGCCTGGCGCGGCGAGGTGGTGCAGCAGGCGGCGCTGGCCGGCGTGGTCATCCTGACGGTGCTGGGCTGCTCGGTGCTGGTCTTCCTGCAGCAGCGCCGCGACCGCCGCGCGGCGATCGGGCTGCAGCAGCTCGCCCTCGAGCAGGCGCTGATGCTGGACAACGACATGGTCGGCATGATGCGCCTGCGCGACCGCACGGTGGTCTGGAAGAACCGCGCGCTGGCCTCGCTGTTCGGCTATGCGCCGGACGAGCTGAACGGTCAGACGACGCGCGCGCTCTACCTCGACGACGAGAGCTTCCGCGCGATCGGCGACACCGCGTACCCGGCCATCGCCGCGGGCCGGCGCTTCCGCCAGCAGCTGCGGATGCGGCGCAAGGACGGCACGCCGGTGTGGATCGACCTCAGCGGCGCATCGGTGTCGGAACGCGAGTCGCTCTGGATGATGATCGACATCTCCGCGCTCAAGGAGAGCGAGGCCACCGCGCAGCATCTGGCGGTGCACGACGCGCTGACCGGCCTGCCCAACCGCGTGCGCTTCACCGAGCGCCTGGCCGGCGCGATGACGCTGCTGGGCGAGCGCGTCGGGCTGGTGGCGGTGTGCTGGGTGGATCTGGACGGCTTCAAGGACCTGAACGACCAGTTCGGCCATGAGTCCGGCGACGTGGTGCTGCGCGTGGTCGCGCAGCGGTTGCTGGGGGGCGTGCGCGGCCATGATCTGGTGGCACGCATGGGCGGCGACGAGTTCGCCGTCCTGCTCACCGCGCTGCGCGCCGAGCACGAGGCCGAACCGGCGTTGCGGCGCATGCTGGCCGCGCTGGCCGAGCCGGTCCGGCTGACCGACGGCGGTCATGCGACGGTCACCGCCAGCATCGGCATCGCGTTTGCCCCTCACCATGGCCGCCAGGCGGAGTCGCTGATGCGGCTCGCCGAAACGGCGATGACGACGGCCAAGCGCGCGGGCAAGGGCCGCTTCGTCTCGGTCAGCAGCCTGCCGGGGAACACCATGAACGCCACGAATTCACCGTCGACTTCCGTCGGCCCCGACGCTCCCACCCCGGTGGACGCGGTCGACACGCCCTCGGGCCCGGCGCCGGCGCCGGGAACGGAAGGCGCCAGGGACAAGCACGCCGCACCCGCGGCACCGCGTCCGCACGACCCGGGCACGCCGGCGGTGCCGGACCATTCGTTCGACGAATCGGTCGCCGGGGAAGAAGATCCCGGGGCCACGCTCGACGGCGAGGACAGCAGCCGCGTACCGCCGTCGCGCAAGGGCTGATCCGGGCGCATGCACTGGGCAGGCGGGCGTGGCACGACGATTGCCACTCGCTGGGCTTGCCGATCCCGGCCAGCCAGGAGCCCCCAGCATGGATCTCGACACGGATCGATCGGACGCTGACATCGCGTCTCCCCTGTCCTCCCCCGACAGTCCCCCGTGCGACGCTGAGCGCTGCGCGATCTCGCGCCGCGGCCTGCTGATCGCCGGCGCGGGCGCCTCCGCCGCGGTCGCCGCCGGTGCGCCGTTGGAGGCCGCCGCACAAGCGCCCTCGCCCGCCGCGCCACCGCCTCAGGAGAACCTCGTGGCCACTTCCCGCGTGACGCTCAGCGTCAACGGCCAGCCGCACACGCTGGTCGTCGACAACCGGACCTCGCTGCTGGACCTGCTGCGCGAGCACCTGCAGCTCACCGGCACCAAGAAAGGCTGCGACCACGGCCAGTGCGGCGCCTGCACCGTCCACCTCGACGGCCGGCGCGTCAACGCCTGCCTCACGCTGGCGGTGATGCACGAAGGTGCGAAGCTCGTGACCATCGAAGGTCTCGGCACGCCCGAGAAGATGCATCCGATGCAGTCCGCGTTCGTGCGGCATGACGGCTACCAGTGCGGCTACTGCACGCCGGGGCAGATCTGCTCCGCGGTCGCGGTGCTCGACGAGATCAAGGCCGGCATGCCCAGCCACGTCACGCCAGACCTCAACGTCCGCCCGCTGCTGTCGATCGACGAGCTGCGCGAACGCATGAGCGGCAACCTGTGTCGCTGCGGGGCCTACTCCAACATCATCGACGCGATGGCCGAGGTGGCCGGCGTCCCCGTGCCGGGTGCCGGCGACCGGAGGTCCGCATGAAGCCCTTCACCTTCGAACGCGCGGCCTCGCCGGCCGCCGCCGTGGCCGCCGCCGCGAAGTCGCCCGGCGCACGTTTCATCGCCGGCGGCACCAACCTGCTCGACCTGATGAAACTGCAGGTCGAGACGCCCACGCACCTGATCGACGTGAACGGCCTCGGGCTGGACCGCATCGAGGCGGGCGCCGACGGCGGCCTGCGCATCGGCGCGCTGGTGCGCAACAGCGACCTGGCCGCCGACGCCCGCGTGCGGCGCGACTACGGCGTGCTGTCGCGGGCGCTGCTCGCCGGCGCGTCGGGCCAGTTGCGCAATCGCGCGACGACCGCCGGCAACCTGCTGCAACGCACGCGCTGCCCCTACTTCTACGACACCGACCAGCCGTGCAACAAGCGCAAGCCCGGCAGCGGCTGCTCGGCGATCGACGGCATGAGCCGGCCGCTGGCGGTCATCGGCGTCAGCCAGGCCTGCATCGCCTCGCATCCGAGCGACATGGCCGTGGCGATGCGGCTGCTGGACGCGACCGTCGAAACCATGCGCCCCGACGGCCAGGCGCGCCGCATCCCGATCGCCGACTTCCATCGGCTGCCCGGCAACACGCCGCACGTCGAGACCACGCTCGAGGCCGGGGAGCTGATCACCGCGGTGACGCTGCCCAAGCCGGTGGGCGGCACGCATCTCTATCACAAGGTCCGCGACCGGGCCTCGTATGCGTTCGCGCTGGTCTCGGTCGGGGCGATCGTCCAGCGCGACGGCAGCGGGCGCTTCGCCGTCGGCGGCATCGCGCCCAAGCCCTGGCGGTCCGAGGCCGCCGACCGTGAGTTGCGCCGCGGAGCGCCCGCCGCCGCGCACACGCTGCTGGCCGGCGCCACGCCGACCGCCGAGAACGCCTTCAAGCTGCCGCTGGTGGAGCGCACGCTCGCCGCGGTGCTCGCGCAGGCCAAGGTCACCGGGAGGACCGCATGAAATTCGACACCCCCGCCACCACGAATCCGATCGATCAGCTGCGCGTCGTCGGCAAGCCGACCGACCGCATCGACGGACCGCGCAAGACGACCGGCACCGCCCCTTACGCCTACGAGCGCCATGACGTCGCGAAGAACGCCGCCTACGGCGTCGTGCTCGGCGCCGGCATCGCCAAGGGCCGCATCGCGAACATGGACGTCCAGGCGGCGGAAGCCGCGCCCGGCGTGCTGGCCATCGTCACCGCGTACAACGCGGGCAAGCTCGGCCAGGGCAAGATGAACACCGCCAAGCTGCTTGGCGGACCGGAGATCGAGCACTACCACCAGGCGATCGCCGTGGTCGTGGCCGAGAGCTTCGAGCAGGCGCGCGCGGGCGCGGCGCTGATCCGCGTCGAGTACACGCGCGAGAACGGCGCCTTCAGCCTCGCCAAGGCCAAGGACCAGGCCAAGACGCCCAAGGAAGCCAACGACACGCCGCCCGAGTCCAAGGTGGGCGACTTCGACACCGCCTTCGCGCAGGCGGCGCTCAAGATCGACCAGACCTACACGACGCCGGACCAGTCGCACGCGATGATGGAGCCGCACGCCACGCTGGCGGTCTGGGAGGGCGACAAGCTCACCATCTGGACCGCCAACCAGATGATCGACTGGGGCCGCGGCGACCTGGCCAGGACGCTGGGCCTGTCGCGCGACAAGGTGCGCCTGATCTCGCCCTTCATCGGCGGCGGTTTCGGCGGCAAGTTGTTCCTGCGCGCGGACGCGCTCATGGCCGCGCTGGGGGCGAAGGCCAGCGGCCGGCCGGTCAAGGTCGCGCTGCAGCGGCCGCTGATGATGAACAACACGACCCACCGGCCCGCGACCATCCAGCGGCTGCGCATCGGCGCGGGGCGGGACGGGAAGATCACGGCCATCGGGCACGAGAGCTGGTCCGGCGACCTGCCCGGCGGCGGACCGGAGACCGCCGTCGCGCAGACGCGGCTGCTCTACGCCGGCGCGAACCGGATGACCGCGATGAAGCTCGCGGAGCTGAACCTGCCCGAAGGCAACGCGATGCGCGCGCCGGGCGAGGCGCCGGGGCTGATGGCGCTGGAGATCGCGATGGACGAGCTGGCGGAGAAGATCGGCATGGACCCGGTCCAGTTCCGCATCGTCAACGACACGCAGGTCGATCCGGAGAAGCCGGAACGGCCCTTCTCGCAGCGCCGCCTGACCGAGTGCCTGCGCACGGGGGCGGAGCGCTTCGGCTGGAGCCGGCGGACCGCGCCGGGACAGCGGCGCGAAGGGCCCGGCGGGCGCTGGCTGATCGGCCTGGGCGTGGCGGCCGCCTTCCGCAACAACATCGTGATGAAGTCCGGCGCCCGCGTTCGGCTGGACCGCCGCGGCATCGTGACCGTCGAGACGGACATGACCGACATCGGCACCGGCACCTACACCGTGCTGGCGCAGACCGCGGCCGAGATGATGGGCGTCGGTCTCGAGCAGGTGGTCGTGCGGCTGGGCGACTCGGCGCTGCCAGTGTCGGCGGGCTCCGGCGGGCAATGGGGCGCGAACAGCTCGGCATCGGGCGTGTACGCGGCCTGCGTCGCCTTGCGCGAGATGATCGCGACGAAGGCCGGCATGGACGCCAAGGACGCCGTCTTCGCCGACGGTCAGGTGCGCGGCGGCGGACGGAGCGTGCCGCTGGTCGAAGTCGCCGGCAACGAGGGCCTGGCGGCCGAGGACAAGATCGAATTCGGCGACCTCGACAAGAAGTACCAGCAGTCCACCTTCGGCGGCCATTTCGTCGAGGTCGCGGTCGACGCCTTCACGGGCGAGGTCCGCGTGCGCCGCATGCTGGCCGTGTGCGCGGCGGGACGCATCCTCAACCCCAAGTCGGCCCGCAGCCAGGTCATCGGCGCGATGACGATGGGCGTCGGCGCGGCCTTGATGGAAGCGCTGCACGTGGACGAGCGGCGCGGCTTCTTCGTCAACCACGACCTCGCGGGGTACGAGGTGCCGGCGCATGCCGACATCCCGCACCAGGAGGTCGTGTTCCTCGACGAGACCGATCCGGTGTCCTCGCCGATGAAGGCCAAAGGGGTCGGCGAACTCGGCATCTGCGGCGTCGCCGCGGCGGTCGCGAACGCGATCTACAACGCCACCGGTGTCCGCGTGCGGGACTATCCCGTCACGCTGGACAAGCTGCTGAAGGAGCTGCCGAAGGTGGCCTGACCCCGCCTCAGCCGCGGGTCGGGTTCATCGCCTCGCTCAGGATCGCGGCGAGCACGTCGACGTCATACGGCTTGGGGACCAGCGGCACATTCGGCGCCTCTTCGATGCGCACCGGGTGACCGCTGGCCAGCACCACCGGCAGCGTCGGCTTGAGGACCTTCAAGGTCCGCACCAGGTCCACGCCACTGCGTTCGCCCGGCATCACGATGTCGGTCAGCACCACGTCCGCCGTCAGGCCGCCGCGCAGCTGGTCCAGCGCCTGGTCGGCCGTCGGCGCCGTCTTCACCGTGAAGCCGCGCTCCTCCAGCGCCTGCGCGGTCAGCTCGCGCACCGAGGGCTCGTCCTCCACCAGCAGCACCGTGCCGGTGAAGCGTCGCGCCGCGTTGCCCGCCGCCGCCTGCATGCCCGGGCCGTCCGCTTCCGTCCTGCCGTGCGATCGCGGCAGCCACAGCGTGACCTCGGTGCCCAGGCCGATCTTGCTGACGATGACCGCCGTGCCGCCTGCCGAGCGCGCCAGCGCATAGACCTGCGCCAACCCGAGGCCCGTGCCCTGCCCCACCGCCTTGGTCGTGAAGAAGGGCTCGAACGCCCGTTCCATCTGCTCCTGCGTCATGCCGTCGCCGGTGTCGCGCACCGCGATCGCCACGTACTCCCCCGGCAGCAGTTCGGGCGCCAGGCCCACCGGATCGCCCTCCGCCAGCATGCGCTTGCGCGCGGAGACGGTCAGCCGGCCGCGTCCGTGCATCGCGTCGCGCGCGTTCAGCGCGAGGTTCAGCACCGCCAGCTCGAGCTGCACCGGGTCCGTGCGCACCGGCCACAGGTCCTCGTCGATGTCGAGCGCGACCTCGACGGCGCTGCCCACGGCTCCGCCCGCCAGCGTCATCAGCTCCGGCAGCTGGCGGCGCAGGTCGATGACCGTCTCGTGGCCGACCTGCGGACGTCCGAAGGCCAGCAACTGGCGCGTCAACTGGGCCGCCTTCGCGGTCGCGCGCTGGCAGGCCTCCAGCGCCGTGTCCGCGCGCGGATCGGTGCTGAGCCGCCGGGCCAGCTGCAAGCCCGTCGTCATCGTCTGCAGCAGGTTGTTGAAGTCATGCGCGATGCCGCCGGTCAGCCGGCCCAGGGCCTCCAGCTTCTGGCTGCGCAACACCGCCTGCTGGGCCTGACGCGTCTGGGCGACCGCCGCGTCGATCTCCTCGCGCAGACGCGACTCGCTGCCCGCGCGCTCGCGGCTGGCCGTGGCGAGCGCATGCTGGACGACGTCGATCTCGTCGACGCCGCCGGGAGCCGCGTCGATGGTCGCGCCGCCGCCAATGCGGATCGCGTCCTTGCGCAGGCGGCGCAGCGGGTCCGCGATCGCCCGGCTCATGCGCCGCGCCAGCACCAGCGCGAGCACGATGAAGGCCAACGACAGCGCCAGCATCATCGCGAACGCGGTCCAGGCGCCCTTGGCAAGCTCCGACTGGCTCAGCCCGATCAGCACCACCCAGCCCGAATCGGGCGCGCGGCTGAAGACGGTGAAGACCGGCTCGCCGTCCAGCGTGCGCGCGTCGACGACGCCCTGGTTCCCGCGCGCCAGCGCGGCCAGCATGTGGGGGCTGGCCCGCTGGCCGACGCGTCGCTCCGGCTCGCGGGTGCGCGCGATGACGACGCCGTTGCGGTCCAGCACGACCCCCAGCCAGCCTTCGGGCAGCGGCTGCTGGCGGAAGATCTGCTGCATCTCGCTGACCGGGCTGCCGTAGCCGAGGTACATCGGCTTGCCCAGCACCGTCACCGGCACGCGGACCGCGAAGCTGGGCCGGCGGTCCACCGGGCCGAGGTAGAGGTTGGAGACGAGCAGCCGGCGCGTGGCGTCGATGCCGTCCTGGAATCCGCCCGCCGTGGGCAAGGGCTGACCCCAGGCGAGCCGGGTGTTGATCAGCTGCCGGCCCTCGGCCGTCGCCAGCACGATGGTGTTGGGCGTGCCGGCGACCAGCCGGGCGGCCTCGCCGTGGAAGAGCTCCAGCCGGCCCTCGGCCAGGCTGGGCGACACGCTGAGCGCCTGCAACAGCGCCGTGCGCACGGCCATCTCGCGGTCGGCGACCAGACTCAGCGCCTCGGCGGTCTCGGTGGCGGCGGCAACGGCGGCGCGCCGCTCGGTGTGGAACACCGCCATGCCGGCGATCACCGACAACAGCAGCGTCGGCAGCACGATCAGCCAGACCATGGCGCGCAACTTGCCGCTGACGGACCCGGCGCGTGGCGCGGAAGAGGACGGGGTCCGAAGGGGCATGATGGCCGGATTCTAGAGGCGGGTCCGGCCGGGATCTGGGCGCTGCGCGGCACGCGCACGCCGCGGCCTTCGTCAGGAAAGGGAGTGCGATGAAACTGCTCGTCATCGAGGACGAGGACAAGCTGGGCGACTACCTGCGCAGCGGGCTGACGCAGGAAGGCTTCGTCGTCGACCTGGTGCGCGACGGCGTGGACGGGCTGCACCAGGCCAGCGAAGGCGCATACGACCTGGTGCTGCTGGACGGCGTGCTGCCGGGCATCGACGGCCTGGCGGTGCTGGCGGCGCTGCGCCAGCAGGACCACACGCGCGGGTTGCCGGTGCTCATGATGACCGCGCGCGCCGAAGTCGAGGACCGCGTGCGCGGCCTGCAGGCCGGCGCCGACGATTACCTGTGCAAGCCCTTCGCCTTCTCCGAACTGGTGGCCCGCATCCAGGCGCTGCTGCGCCGCGCGGCCGGCACCCCGCCGGCCGAGGCCACCGTGCTCAAGCTCGCCGACCTCGAGGTCGACCTGCTGCGGCGCAAGGTCCATCGCGCCGGACAGCGGCTCGACCTCACGCCCAAGGAACTCAGCCTGCTGACCCTGCTGCTGCGGCGCCAGGGTCAGGTCTTGTCACGGACCGAACTCGCCGAGCAGGTCTGGGACATGAACTTCGACAGCGAGACCAACGTCGTCGAGGTCGCCGTGCGGCGGCTGCGCGGCAAGCTCGACAAACCCTTCGACCTCGCCCTGCTGCACACCGTGCGCGGCATGGGTTACGTGCTGGAGGCGCGTGAGCCCCAGTCCGCGCCGTAGCCGCTGCCCTCAAGCTGGCCCGTGAAACCCGCATGGATCAGCGGGCACGGCGCGCGGTCGAAGAAACACCGACCGCGCTTGGAGCCCGCTCCTGACGCGTGGGGGAACGCGTCAGGCCTTCCCACCGGCGCGGCAGATTCCCGCGTCAGGCGACCGATGACGCCGCGCGACGGCGCCAGACCGCCAGCAGGCCCACGCCCGCCATCAGCAGGGCCCAGGTCGAGGGTTCCGGCACCGGCGCGGCCAGCTGTTCGAAGGCCAGCTGCTGCATCACCCGCACCTGCGCCTGGGTGATGCCCAGCTGCGCCGCGGCGGTCTCGTCGGCACCCAGGCTGCGCGGATCCAGGCCGGTGATCTTGCCGAAGATCGTTAAGGCCTCGAGGTAGCTGCCGTACATGCTGGCGTGGTAGTTGTCGCTGGCCCAGAGCTTGACCTTGCCGGCGTCGATGCCGTCGTAAGGGTTGGTGTCCGCGAAGCCCTGCGACATCGCTCGGTTCCAGGCCAGTCCCACCGGGATCACGCCGTCGATCTTGTCGGAGGCCTGGTCCGCCTGCAGGTAGCCGGTGTAGACGTCCTGCGCCATCTGGTAGATCGACTGGCCGTACCAGGCGCCGCTGGGCGGATAGGTCTGGTCCGCGCGCGACCAGGTCGCCATCAGGTTGATCTTCACGTTGGTGTTCTGCGCGTGCAGCGCGTCGGCCAGCAGCCCCGAGTACTGGATCAGCGTGGCCGGATTGCCGGGGCGCGCCGCGTCCAGCGTGCTGTAGCTCTGCAGCACGACCCGGTCCCAGGGCTTGTTGATGAGGGCCAGCTTGGTGTTGTAGTGCAGGTCCAGCCCGCTGCCGCCGACGGTCTCCAGGCTGACGTCGTAGTTGAGGCCGGCCTGCGCGGTGAAGGCCTTGAACAAGGCCGGGATGCCGCCGATGCCGGTGCCGTTGAGGTCGGTCACCGAGCCGGGATTGAACTGCATCACCGACGAGCCCTGCGCGTAGGTGAAGCTGTTGCCGACGAACAGGATGCTCTCGGCCTGCGCCGCGCCGAAGGACAGCACGAGCGCGAGGCCCGCCAACGGACGTGCGAGCGGGCGGAACCGCGTGGTGGATCGATTCATTTGTCTTCCTCGGTTGGAGTCGTGGATGCGCTTCGGCGCCAGGGGAGATGGCCGATGGCGTCGCGCATCCCTCGTTATAGGGAGCGGGACGCCGTCCGGTAGGCGCCTCGGCGCGGGCCCCCTAGATCGGTGTGCGGACAGCATCGAGAAACTGGTGCGTTGGCGCACGCATTTGGGGACACCCTGAAACAGCGACGCGATGCACACGCAATGGCACCAAAGACACGCGCCGATACCACGGCGGGTACGGTGATTGCCATAGTGTCCCGCTGGAACGGATGTGCAGTTCCTGGAGCCTATCGATGTCCCTTTCTCTTGCCGCAAACCCTTCCGCCACACACCCTCGTGCGAACCTGCTGCTCGTGCAGCTGCCCGCCGAGGACCAGGCGCGCTGGTCCGCGCAGCTCGAGACGGTGGAGCTGCTCAAGGGCCGCGTGCTTTTCGAGGCCGGCAGCCCCGCCACCCATGTCTATTTCCCGATCACTGCGATCGTGTCGCTGATCCACACGACCCACGCGGGGGATGCGGCGCAGGTGGCGATGATCGGCTCCGAAGGCGCAGCGGGCCTGGCGGCGGCGATGGGCGGCGAGTCGCCGGCCTGCCGCGCGGTCGTGCAGCGCGCCGGCCTGGCCTTCCGCATGCGGGTGTCGCTGGTCCGGGAAGAGCTGATGCGCCCGGGCCCGTCGACGCAGCAGCTGCTGCGTTATGTGCAATCGCTGATCAGCCAGATCGCGCACACGGCGGTCTGCAACCGTCACCATTCGCTGGAACGGCAGCTGTGCCGCTGGCTGCTGCAGTCCCTGGATCGTCAGCATGGGCATTGCGAGCTGTCGGTGACGCAGGAGTCGATCTCCAACCTGCTGGGCGTGCGCCGGGAAGGCGTCACCGAAAGCGCCCAGCGCCTCCAGGCCGCCGGCCTGATCCGTTATTCCCGCGGACATATCGCGGTACTGGACCGGCCGGGGCTGGAGGCCCGGGCCTGTGACTGCTACGCCCTGCTCAAGCAGGACTTCCAGCGCTTGCTGCCTCAGGACCTGGACGACGCGAACGCGGCCACCTCTGCCACCTTCGCGCCCGTCGCCGTGCAGGCCTGAGGGCTCTGCATCGCTGTTCAAGCATCACAGCAAGCATCCCGTCGTGGACGGGCTACTCGTCGGACGTGTCAGGGACACGTCCCTTTGCGCTTGAGGCGGCCGGCTCACGCCGCCCTCCTCTCGCGCTGCTCACGATGACACGGTCCGGAACGTCCGGGCACCCGCATGCCCTCGCATTCCGATCCCGTGATCGCGCGACCGGCCCCGAGGGACCGGTCTCGTCATCACTTCTCCGAACGGGTCCGGCGACGCGCGACGAAGCCGATGGCGCCCAGACCGGCGATCAGCATCGCGTAGGTCGAGGGTTCCGGCACCGCCGATGCGAAGTTGATCGAACCACCGCCCTGGCGGATGCGGAATCCGCCGGCGAAGGGCTCGACCTGCGACGTCGTGTTGGAGAACGAGGTCAGGGCCATGTTGTAGGCCGGCAGCGAGGTCTGGAAGCCGTCCACCAGCCAGTTCAGCGTGAGCTTGGCGTTGGCCGACGGGTTGAAGGTGCCGTCGCCCAGCGGCGTGGTCGCCACCGTGCCCAGCACCAGCGAGCCGCTGGCCAGGGCCACTTCGCCGGTCGCGGTTTCGGTCGGCGTGTTGCCGGCGAAGCCGAACGACGAGGTGCCGTTGTAGCCGTACAGGGTGTAGGTCAGCGAGGTCAGCGTGCCCAGCGTCGGGGTGGTGCCCGGGTTGCCGGCCTGCGACAGCGTGCCGGAGCCGCTGAACTGGATGTAGAAGCCGTAGTCCGAGTTCAGGCCGCTGGAGGGCAGCGTCAGACCGCCCAGTTGCGCCGCGCTGATCGACAGGTAACCGGATTCCGCGAAGGTGTTGCCGGCCCCGAAGGTGATGGTCGAATAGTTCGACACCAGCAGGTTGTCAGCGGTGAAGGCCGAGCCGTTCAGGCCGGCGGCACCCGGGTCCCAGGTGAATTGGGGAAGCGCGGAAGCGCTGGCGCTGGCGGCAGCCAGGGCAAGAGCCAGCAGGGTACGCTGGAATGCCACGGGCTTCCGGGAGAGCAAAGGCAGGGTCATGGTGGTTGCTCCGATAAGGAAGGATGTCCGCACGTCGCGGACACCGCAGTTCAACATTCCGCACAGAGGGAGTCTGTTCGTCCACCCACATAAAAACTTCCCCTCTTCCACATGTACCAGGAAGGTGCTACGAAACGGGGTTTCCGTGCCTGAAAACACCCCGCATCCAGGGGGTGCTGCAGTGCAACAAAAACACGGAATTCTCGATGGCGACGGGGGAGAAACGGCGAGGTGACGACACCGCGGTCTGCGAAAACCGATGCCACATCGTGGGTTCGTGGCGGCGCGACGGGGTTGGCCGCGAATTACTGCGCTCGGCGCG
This sequence comes from uncultured Roseateles sp., assembly GCA_946886855.1. The sequence continues at coordinate 40,399 of CAMPJJ010000045.1, forward strand.
CACTTTTCAAAGGGCTCGCGGGAAGGCGCCAACGGGAGAATCCGACATCGCCTCCCGACGACTCCACGAGCCCGCACGCCATGTCCCAGCCCAGCCGCACCGCCACCTCCGCCGTCCTCTCCTCGACTGCCGTCTCTGGCCTGGCTGGCCTGATGCTCGGGCAGATCGTGCTGGCGCTCGCGGTGCATCACGGCCGCTCTGTCGAGGGCCTGGGCTACGCGCTCGTGTTCCTGCTGGCCGGCGGCGCGTCGGTCGCGTTTTTCCTCGCGCATCGCCATCAGCAGCGCCGTCCGCGTGACGAACCCGCGCCGCTGCGTCTCTGGGTCGGCGCACTGGCGCTGGGCGCATTCGCGTCGATGGCGGCCATCGGCTCGTTCTGAGCCTGGCGCTCCCGCGCCAGACTCCCTCTTCAAGACGTCATCAGCGTCATCGGTGTCATCGACACCGGCTGTCGCCGGCTGACCGCCGGTCACTCATCGACGTCTTCGTCCTCATCGGCATGTTCCGCGTCCGGCCCTGCGGACGGGTCGTCGCCGCTGGCCAGTTCCTCCACGTCGATCGAGGCGTCGATGTCATCGGGCGTCGGCGAGCGGCTCACATGGTCGGGCAGGATGTCCGCACCGTCCTGGTCCCTGCTGCCCGGCGTCGCCGAGCCCCGCTCCCCGGTGCCGAAGCGATCGGTGTCGCTGCCGGGGTTGGACGGCGTCGCGCCGAGTTCATCCGGATCGTCCGGACCCGTGCTCATCTGACGTTCGCCCGAGACGTCGCTGCCGCTGTCGGAGCTGTCGCTCGGACCGAGCGAGTCCGTGCCCCGTCCCTTCGCCTGCGCCGGGGCCTGCGTGCCGCCGAGGATGCTGCTGGTTGCCATGGTGTTTCTCCTGTAAGACCCGGTGGGGCCGATGCAGGAGAACGGCAAGCCCCGAGCCCGCTGCCTCGCGGACGGGCCGGGACCTGGAGACTGGCCGGACCTGGAGACTGGCCGAATGCGCTCAGGCCGATCGCTTCTGGTAGACGCGCTCTTTCGCCGCGATCTCCACGAATTCGCCGGCATGCGCGGAGAAGCGCAGCGTCTCGCGCGCGCCCAGGCCGAGGAAGCCGTTGCGGCACAGCGCCTCGGTGAACAGCCCGAGGGCGCGGTCCTGCAGCGTGCGGTTGAAGTAGATCAGCACGTTGCGGCACGACACCAGCTGCACCTCGGCGAACACGCTGTCCGTGGACAGGCTGTGGTCGCTGAAGACGATGCGTTCCTTCAGCGCCTTGTCCATCAGCACGTGGTCGTAGGCCGCCGTGTAATGCTCCGAGAGCGAACCGTGCCCGCCCGACGCGCGGTGGTTCGCGCTGTACAGCGGCACCTGGTCCATGCGATACACCCCTGCCTGTGCCTGCGCGAGCGCCTCCTGGCTGATGTCGGTCGCGTAGATCAGCGTGCGGTCCAGCAGCCCTTCCTCCTTCATGAGGATGGCCATGGAATACGCCTCCTCGCCGCCGCTGCAGCCCGCCACCCAGATGCGCAGCGACGGGAAGGTGCGCAGCACCGGCACGACCTGCTCGCGCAGCGCGAGGAAGTACTCCGGGTCGCGGAACATCTCGCTGACCTGCACCGTGAGGTCGCCCAGCACCGAGCGGAAGACCTCCGGCTCGTGCAGCACGCGGCCCTGCAGCTGCGACAGGTTGTTGCAGCCGAAGCGCTGCTGCGCGGCCTTCAGCCGCCGGCGCAGCGAACTGCCGGCGTAGTCGCGGAAGTCGTAGTGGTAGCGCTCGTAGATCGCTTCCAGGATCAACCGGACCTCGAGGTCGTCGCCGTGCCGGCCGTGCCCGCCCTGCCC